>JALUVJ010000110.1 GCA_027020665.1 Nitrospira sp. | reverse complement strand
GACGCGCCGATGATGCCGAGAATGTCCGTCACACAGCCTTGATCACTCGACAAAACAGTAGCGATAATCTGCGTTTCAAAAAACCAGCCGTCCGGCAACAAAGGCCGCAGCGGGCGATCGATCAGTCGGCAGGTTAAAATCTCTTTTTCGCCGAGACGGCCTTCCCGTTTAAAAAAACCGCCCGGAATTTTCCCGGCAGCAAAGGATTTTTCCTGATAATCCACGGTCAAGGGAATAAAATTGACATCTTTTGCGATTTTTGAAGCGACGGCTGTCACCAGCACGACACTCTCTCCGTACTGTACCAGCACGGCACCATCCGATTGCCGTGCCATGCGGCCTGTTTCAAGGCTTAATGTTTTTCCGCCAATTTGTGCTTCAACACGATGCATCATGATTGAGACTCCTTTTTCTTGTTGGTCCTTAAGACGAGGTAGGTATACAGGGCGGCAAAGCACAGAACGACAATGAAAGACCAAGAAACACCGCGTAAAGGGGCTTCTTGCGCTATCATTGCTTTTCTGTGCTCTCGCCCAAAAGGGCGGGTTACTTTCTTAAACCCAGTTTTTTGATAATCGCACGGTAGCGATTCATATCGGATTTTTTCAGATAATCGAGCAGTTTCCGGCGACGGCCGACCATGTGCACCAATCCTCTCCTGGAATGATGATCTTTTTTATGGACGTTAAAATGATCCATCAGTCCGATAATTCTGTTTGTCAGCAGGGCAATTTGCACTTCGGGCGACCCGGTATCCTGATCATGCGTTGCATTGTCCTTGATGATATTTTTTTTCACTTCTTTCAACACTGCCATTTTACTTATCCTCCCCTACAGGGTTTTTCTGCTTCAGACCGAAAAAGGCGGAAATATTTTCTTTAGCGGTCTCCGCTTTCGCCGTTTCCCAACACGGTCTTGATTTTAAAAAAAGGGTCTAAAGCCCCTCCCGCTCCGGCACGCAACTGCGAATCACGAAGGGCATACCCGATCGCAATAAGATGACCTTGCATATCCAAAAATCGAAGCGCATCGCCCTTCTTAAAGGGATCGATCCGATCCAGGTCGGACAGCCCGATTTGCACCCCGTTCAAAACACGCCTGCATTCATCGTTTTTGACCCGGAGGGCGGGCAAGGCGCTCAACACCGCATTCGCCGGATAGACCGCTTTCTCCCACGTCCGGCGGCGACAATACTCGGACAACAAATCCAAATCGATGGCATCTGCAATATCAAAATCCCCCACACGAATCCTGCGAAGCGAAAGTAGGTGTGCCCCGACACCCAACTTCCTTCCAATATCGACACACAGCGTTCGGATATACGTGCCCTTCGAACAATGCACACGAAACGCAACATCGCCGTCACGGCATGCCCGCAAGTAAATGAAGCGGATCGCTACTTCACGCGCGGGACGCTCCAGCACCTTGCCGCTGCGCGCAACCTTGTAAAGCGGAACCCCTTTAATTTTAATCGCCGAATACATAGGCGGTTGCTGTAAATACCGTCCCACAAAAGAAGACAGTACGTCAAGAATCTCTGCCGCGCCCGCCTCCGTTTTTAAAATTTCAGGCACGACACAGCTTCGGATCACCTTCCCACCGGCATCTTCCGTATCGGTTTCCTGTCCAAGACGAAGCACCGCATCATAGGTTTTGTCCGCATCCGCAAGTAAAGGCACAAGCTTCGTGCTTTTGCCGAAACAAATGGGCAGCACACCTGTCGCATCCGGATCAAGCGTACCCAAGTGTCCGACCCGCTTCACGCGCAAAAGACCGCGGACTTTCGCCACAACGTCATGAGAAGTCCAGGCCGCCGGTTTATCGATATTCAGAAAACCGCCCACGAAGGAGGCCGAAGCCTTCTCCTCCCGGCACTGAAAGTCCGCTCCGCGCATCATGTCGGCCCTTCCATGTGAAAATCCGTTTCGCTGCCCTTTTTTTCTATCTTTTCACGCTGAACGTCAAGCGACTCAATCACACCCAACAGATGTGAAACCCGCTCCGTCATGCGATCGGCGACAAAAGTCAGCGCCGGGACGCGGCGCAACGGAAGCCGCCGGGCCAATTCACCGCGAACAAAACCGCGTGCCTTATTCAATGCGGTCATGCCTTTTTTTTCGTCTTGTTTTTCATGAAAACACACATAAATACTTGCATTGCGAAAATCACGGGAAACATCAACCCCGGTCACCGTCACAAAACCGATCCGGGGATCGCGCATTTTCTTAGTCAGCACATCCGCGATTTCCTCTTTGAGCAAATCGGCCATGCGGTCCGAGCGCACACCCTGCATGTTTTTGCCATCCGGCGCAATCATCTACATCAACTCCAAGCTGTGGTGAATCATTTCAGCCTCGGGGCAAGAAGCAATCCGGTCAAGGACTTTATCGAGTACTGAATTCACCACGGATTGATCATTTGCAAGGGTTGTCACGCCCAACACGGCGTGCTGCCTCCGATCCTGTGCGCCGACCTCCGCAATCACAACATTAAAATTATTTTTAATTTTTGCTTTGATGCTTCTGAGAACCTGCCGTTTTTCTTTTAAAGAATGACTCTGCGGAATGTAAAGCTCTACGGTACAAAGACCGACGGTAAACCCTTTCATCTACGGATTATATACACGGAAGAAATCACCGGCACGATAACACACCCTTCCAAGGCCAAAACATCGCCTATGCCGATTCAAGCTTGCTCGCAATTTCATCAAAGGTGTAGAATTCAAACACATCATCCACCTCAATGTCATTATATCCCTCAACGCCGATACCACACTCGTAACCCGTTTGCACCTCTTTCACATCATCCTTAAAACGACGTAAAGAAGCCAATTTCCCCTCAAAAACACACTCCCCGCCCCGCAGCACGCGGATGCCTGAACAATTCCTGGCAGCAACACCTTCTTTGACATAGCCCCCCGCAATGGTTCCCTGCTTCGGGACATTAAAAATCTGACGGACTTCAACGCGCCCCAGTATGCGCTCTTTTAAAGTGGGAGCCAACAAACCTTCCATCACGGAACGCACATCGTCAATCAGGTCGTAAATAATAGAATATTGCCGGAGATCCACTTTTTCACGTTCGGCCAAATCCCTGGCCTTCGACTCGGGACGCACGTTAAAACCCGCCACAAAAGCATTCGATGCGGCGGCCAACATGACATCCGATTCGGTAATGCCCCCCACCCCCGCATGAATCACTTCCAATTTCACCGCATCCGTACCGAGTCCTTCCAGGGCTTCGCGGATCGCCTCGGCGGAACCCTGCACATCGGCCTTGATGATCACCTTTAAGGTTTCTGCCGCGCCATCCTTCAATTCCTGATAGAGATCATCCAGCGTCGTGCGGCGTACCTGCGCCAACTTGGCCGTCCGCTGACGTTGCGCGCGCGAGGCGGCAACATCCTTTGCAACCCGTTCATCTGCAACCGCAATAAAGGTGTCGCCCGCCTCAGGCACGCCGTCCAAACCGATCACCTCCACCGGCGTGGAGGGACCGGCGGATTTCACCTTTTTGCCTTCATCGTTTATCAGCGCGCGGACTTTGCCAAAATAAATCCCCGTGACAAAAGCACTGCCGACTTTCAAGGTGCCTTCCTGCACGAGCACCGTCGCAACCGGGCCACGGCCTTTTTCGATTTTGGCTTCTACAATCACGCCTCGCATCGACTTCTTGGGATTGGCCTTCAATTCAAGCATTTCGGATTGCAACAAAATCATCTCAAGCAGATTGTCCAAGCCGGTCTTTTCTTTGGCGGAAACCTCAACAAAAATCGTACTGCCGCCCCATTCTTCCGGGATCAACTCATACTCGGACAAGGCTTGCTTCACACGATCGGGGTTGGCATCGGGCCGATCCATCTTATTCACCGCGACAATAATCGGCACTCCGGCGGACTTGGCATGGTTCACGGCTTCAACGGTCTGGGGCATCACCCCGTCATCCGCAGCAACGACCAATACGACGATGTCCGTCGCCTGAGCACCCCGCGCCCGCATAGCGGTAAAAGCCGCATGGCCTGGGGTATCCAAAAAAGTCACGGGCTTTCCACCTGTGCTGACCATGTAGGCACCGATATGCTGCGTAATGCCGCCTGCCTCTCCTGCCCTCACCTTTGTTTCCCGAATGGCATCCAATAAAGAGGTTTTTCCATGATCCACGTGGCCCATGATCGTAATGACCGGAGGACGCGATACCATCGCAGACGGATCATCCGGCTCAGCGGCCATCAAAAGCTCTTCTTCGGTTTTTTCCGCAACGACTTCGGTTTTAACCTCAAAGGACTCCGCAATAATCGTGGCTTCATCCAAATCAATGGGCTGGTTAATCGTCGCCATCTTTCCCAATTCCATCAATTTTGCAACAATGCTTGTTACTTTTTGACCGATCAATTCCGAAAATTCCTTGACCGTCAACCCTTCATAAATTTTAATCACTTTTTTTCTGGGTTTGGCCACATCAACCGCAGGGCCATGCCCTTTTCTGGCGGCCTTCCGGTCTTCCCTGCGATGAACGGGTTTAAAGTCCTGCCACTTCCGCTGATCAACCTGCGTCCCCGTATTCGCATTACCCTCTGAAGCACTCCATTTCATGCGCTTTGTGCGCTTAGGTTTTTCTTTAGCTTTTTCAGGAGAAACTTGAAGCTTTCCTTTTTTCTTATCCGCTTCAGGCTTAGAAGGAGTAACAGGCACTTCTTTTATTGCTTCCGGCTCGACAACAGAAGAGGCAGGGCTTTCAATGTCCGGAGCAACAGGGACTTCCGGCACAGGGGCCTCAACAGAACTCTTTTCCTCGATGACAGGAGGAGGCTCGGCAATAGGGGCCTCAGGTTGCGTTTTATTAAGGGACGGGACCTCCGTGGCTGCTTCCGACGCCGCAACAAGGGGCTCCGCCACGATTTCCTTCTTTTTTTCAGGGGTTTCCGATACGGGCGGTGGGGCTTCTTCTTTCGGTTCAACCCGTTTCTTTCTTAAAACAAAGCGTTTTTTAGGCGGCGCAGCCGGCGCTTCTTCAACCGCCTTTTTTATTTTGCCTTTTTTGGCAGGGATCTGGGTCTTCGGAAGATCCTTCCGCTTCATCACGGCTTGCACATCGTCCTCGGTCAAAGTACTCATATGACTTTTGACTTCGATATGCATCTGCCTCAAAACACCAATCAGCTCTTTGGAGGAAATGCCGATTTCTTTGGAAAGCTCAAAAACTCTCATCTGATCCTAATCTTCAGGGGTGTCCTCAAACGACACCTCAGCTTCAGGATTTTCAACTTCGTCCTGCTCACGCGCTTCGTTTTGTTTCTCGACAAAACTCAAATGCTCCTTCGCACTTTTGAGCAGCCGGGAAGCGGTCTTCGGCCCGATTAAAGGGAGCTCAGACAAAGTCGCTTCATTCGCTTCGGCCAACAAGGCAATCGTGGTAATTTCGTGTGCCTTGAGCATATCGGCCATTTTTTCGCCGACCCCCGGCAAATCGGACAAGTCAAACTCCTCTTCGCGTTCCGAAAAACGCCGGGCCTCAAGGGCTTCTTCTTCTTTTTGCAAATCCTGTTCACGTGAAATAGCGGCGGAAATCTCCTGATCCCGCTCCTTCGCACGCTCACTTTCATATTCCGTTTGATTGATGATATCAATCTTCCAGCCCGTCAGCTTTGAAGCCAGACGCACATTCTGTCCTTTTTTCCCAATCGCCAAAGACAACTGCTGCTCGGAAACAACAACAAGCGCCGATTTTTCCAACTCGTTCACACCGACCTTGTCCACCACTGCGGGACTTAAGGCTTCACCGACGTAGGTCCGCGGATCATCCGTCCAAGTCACGATATCTATTTTTTCGCCGCGCAGCTCGCGAACAACCGACTGCACACGAGAACCGCGCACTCCCACACAGGCCCCGACGGGGTCCACGGAAGAATCGGTGGAATAAACAGCAATCTTGGTTCGATCTCCCGGCTCGCGCACAACACCTTTGATAACCACAACACCTTCACTGATTTCGGGCACTTCCATTTCAAACAATTTGGCGACAAATTCCGCCTTGCCGCGCGACAGGATCACTTGCGGGCCGCGCGAAGAAAGCCTCACTTCGGACAAATAAGCCCGAATGCGATCACCGCGCCGATAACTCTCCCGCGGAATCTGCTCCGAAACAGGCAGCAGGGCCTCTGTTTTGCCCAATTCAACAATATAGTTCCGTCGTTCCTGCCCCAGAATCATGCCGCTGATAATCTCTCCGACCCGAACGGAATATTCACGATGCACCGCCTCCCATTCGGCCTCACGCACACGCTGAAAAATCACCTGTTTGGCCGTTTGTGCGGCAATGCGCCCCAAATCTTCCATTTCAAGCAGGGAACCGATTTCATCGCCCTCTTCAGCAAGTTCGTCCAGTTCGCGGGCTTCTTCCAAAGAAACTTCGGTCTGGGGATCATTGACTTTTTTTACAATGGTTTTGAGCGAAACCGCTTCAATTTCACCCGTATCCCGGTCAAGCCGTACCTCAACATTTTCGCCCACACCGTAACGTTTTTTTGCCGCAGAGACCAGCGCAGACTCAACCGCGGTCACGATCAGTTCGCTCTCGATCCCTTTTTCGCGGCCAATCTGATCAATAATGGCCAGCAGTTCACGACTCATTTTTGCTCAACCTTTCTTTTTCTGCTCAAGACCAAACTCAACTTCGAGACAGGCCTTCGCAAGCCGATCAAAGGGAATCCGCATCTCATCCCCCTCGTCCGTCGTCATAAAAACAACATTTTGCCTGAAATCATTCAGACGGCCGGTAAAGACTTTTTGCATGTTAATTTTTACGACTGTTTTAATTTTTATTTTTTTACCGATAAAACGCATAAAGTCGGCTTCATGCCGCAAGGGGCGATTCAAGCCCGGAGATGAAACCTCCAAATGATAGGCTTGCGGCATCAAGTCCGCGACATCCAGTGCCGGCCCAAGCAGACGGCTCAGCTTCGTGCAATCTTCAAGCGTCACGCCGGATGCTTTGTCAATAAAGACCCGTAATTGCCGTCCGGCGATTTGTAAATCAAAAAGCTCCAATCCGAGAGATCGCAAGTAAGGTGCGGCAATCACTTTAATTTTATCGCTCAGTGACGCGCCTTCGGACAGGAAATCTTGATCCGATGAAGCCGATAAAGGCACGGTTTCAGCGATACTTTTACCCAAACGGGACAACGTAAGCCCTCTCTGAAAATAAAAAAGTGGGCGAAAAACGGCCCACTGCACAATTAGCCTAAAACCAAGTTTTTATAACACAGTCGTTACGGGAAAGCAAGGTTCTGAGGGAGACCCTTCGTATCCCGTTCCGACACGGTGCGAAACAACCTGAAAAGCAAAACAACTTACTGTTTTTCAACATATCTCCGAAAGGCCTCATATAAAATTCTCGCCGTCTTTCCCGGCCGCCCCTGCCCCAGGGGTATGCCGTTACAAGCCACTGCAGGCAAGACCTCAATCGTCGTCCCGGTGAGAAAAATTTCGTCCGCCGTATAAAAATCCTCCAAGGCCAAATCCGCCTCATGCATTTCAAATCCCTTCTCAGCACCAAGAGACAATACAAGGTCCCGCGTAATGCCGGATAAGAGATAAGGCCCCTTAGGCGGGGTCAGGATCCGCCGGTTAAAAACGGCAAACACATTGCTCGCCGCGCCTTCCATGACTTTGCCCTCGCGCACAAAAACAGCCTCAAACGCCCCCGCACGGGCCGCCGCTTCACGGGCCATGACATTCGGCAGTAGGTTAAGTGATTTGATATGGCACTTCGCCCAACGGATGTCTTCTGTCGAAATCACGGAGACTCCCGACTCGCGTACCTGCTTGGGAATTTTCTTTGTCTCGCGAAAGGTCATCACCCAGGTCGTCCGTCGTTTTTCAGGATAATGATGGTTTCTCGGCGCCCTGCCCCGGGTTAATTGAATATAAATCTGGATATCCTCAAAACCGCATTTTTCACAGCCGGACTGAATCCCCTTTTCCAGCGCCGCGAGCGTATCGGGCAAGGCAATCTCGATTTCTCCAGCACTGGCTGCCAAACGCGCCAGGTGCGCTTTTAGACCAAAAAGGGCTTTGCCGTAAGTGCGAATAACCTCGTAAACGCCATCCCCGAACTGAAACCCGCGGTCTTCAATCGAAACCGCAGCCTCCGACAAATCACACCAGGTTCCATTCACAAAGGCAATCTCAGGCATCTTCTCCTTTCCAAATCATGCTGGCGACACCGTCGCCGTATTTTTTCTCATTAAAACATGATAAAAGGCATACAGGTCTTCACGTTCTTCCTCGATTTCCAAAATTTCAAAGTCCTTTCCAAAGATATGTTTGAAACTGTCCCTTCTGAAAAAACGGTCATAATGCCCGTCATGCACCAGCCAGTCCCGTGTTCGCACTTCATCGGGGTGATGCTTAAAATGCTCCGAAAAACAGGACAAAAGAAAATATCCCCCAGGGTTTAAAAGCGGCACAACACTCTTTAGATAAGCCTGCGTATCCCGCCGTCGCACATGGTGTAAACAGCCGTAATCAATCAGAACATCAAAAGAAACAGGCACAAAGGGTAAATGAAACACATCGCCCCGTACAAAATGCAGCCTTGATCGATCACCTTCAAAAAAGCGCGCCGCACGCGCGAGGGCCAAAGCCTGATAATCCAGCCCCACGGCTTCGTAGCCTGCATTTGCAAACAGCCCGCTATGCCGTCCCTCGCCACAACCGATATCCAGCAGGCGCGCACTTTGTTTTTCAGACTGGAATTTTTTCAAAAAGCGGACAACAAAAGCAGAGGGGCCAGTAACCGGCCAACCGTGCTCGCCTGTTTGATAGGCACGTTGAAAATACCCTTTTTGGGATTCGTAAATATCCATCCCGCTCACTCAAAATACGTTAAAGTAATATACGCCGAATCAATTACTGAAAACAATCGGGCAAAGGCGTCTAAATCAACATCGTTTCCGATAGATACTGACCGTATTCAAAACGTTCGCCCGAAAGCATGGACAGATCAATGCTTTCATAAGCCCCGTGCAGGATATATTCCGCCAGCGCGCGCCCGACGGCATAAGATTGCATCACGCCATGGCCCGAAAACGAATGGGCCTCGTAGACATTTTGAATGCCCGCAACCGGGCCGATGATGGCGCTGTAGTCCGGGGAAACACTGTAAAGACCGGCCCAGCCTCCGATCAACTTGAGTCGTTCAAAAAAACGACTTCGTGCCGCAAGGCGCGGCCAGAGTTCGTTCATAAAAAAATCCGCGCCCTCGTAGTCAAAATGATAGCCCGGAGGTTCCGCGGGCACGGCATATCCGGCCAGAAGATTGCCTGCCTCATGGTGGAAATAGAGCCCGCTCGTATCCACCATCATGCCGTAGGGCGATAAATCGACCGCCCGGCAATGCAACACGGCTACCTGTCTTCGGATCGGGACGGAAGGCAGCGTTTTTCCGTACAAGCGCGCCAGTTGCGGCGCCCAAGCCCCCGCCGAATTGATGAAGGTCTTCACTTCAATGCGCTCGACCTTCTCTTCGGTAGGCAAAGCCTGTGCGGTTAAAAAAGCTTCCACGGCTTTTTCGGAAGCCGCAGCGCGCAAGTGTACGGCGCGGATGCGGCCTGCATCCATGTCCACAGCCTCAATAATGCGATGGTCAATCCAATCCACAGCGTCCGCCAACGCCCGGCCGCGGTAATGGGCCTTGAGTAAATTGGGATTAATCAAACCGTCTTTTGGTGAAAAGACGGCACCCCGCACCCCCTCCAGCCGATCAAAAAAAGGAAAACGTTCCGCAATTTCAGATGGCGTGAGCAGTATCACAGAGCCGGCCGAGCGATTCCAGAGATCAATCCGCTCAAGGACTTGAGGCCACGCAGCAGCGTCATACAACCAAAGATAGCCTTTTTGCTGAAAGCCCGCCTCGGCGGCGACCTGTTCATAATAGTCAATCGAAGCCTTTGAGAGGGCGATATTCACCGGCGTGGCCCATGTCGCACGCACGCCGCCCGCATTGCGTTCCGAAGACCCCCATTTTCCGCTCAGATCACAGTCCACCACGGCGATGCCTTTTGCACCCGATTCGGAAAGCGCCATCGCAATGCTGCTGCCGATGATTCCGCCGCCGGCGATGAGAAAATCGTATGATCGTGCCATCACAAACGCTTTGAATGAACGCTCAGGAAAACAGGAGTGTCCTGTTTTTAAAAACGAGGATTTTTCGGTTCAAATGCCGCCAGATCGCGCGGGAAAGCACAACCTTTTCCAAATCGCGCCCTTTACGCACATAATCTTCCACGCGGTCCGTGTGGCTGACCGGCACCACATCCTGCTCAATAATCGGGCCCCCGTCCAAATCCGCTGTGGCGTAGTGACTGGTCACACCGATAATTTTCACACCGCGTTCATAGGCCGAGTGATACGGTTTCGCACCTGGAAAAGCCGGAAGAAAAGAATGGTGAATATTAATAATCCGCTGCGGATAGTGCCGGATAAAATTGTCGCTTAACACCTGCATATAACGCGCCAACACGACAAACTCAATGTCGTATTTTTTGAGCAGCGCCAGCTCTCTTTTTTCCTGTTCCGCTTTATTGCTCTTGGTGATGGGCACGACATGAAAATCGATGCCCACATTTTTCGCCACCGGGGCCAGGTCGGGATGATTGCTGATAATCAGGGGAATTTCCACTCGCCACTCCCCGGCCTGATATCGTGAAAGAATATCGTAAAGGCAATGCGAATGCTTTGAGACAAAAATCGCCATGCGCGGCCGCTCGTTTGAAAGATGAAAAGACCAGGTCATTGCAAAGGCTTGGGCCAGTTCGGTTTCAAATCGTTTTTCGAACTGCTCCGGGGGAATCTGGAAACCCGCAAGCTCCCATTCCAGTCGCATAAAAAAGTGATGTTCCCTCGGATCAACATCCTGCTCCAGACTGATAATGTTGCCATGATGCTGGTAAATAAAGCGCGTGACCGAGGCAATCAAGCCTTTTCGATCCGGACAAGAAACAATTAAAATTGCAGAAACTGAAGTCTGATTTTCCATTTTGCTTGATCCCCACATAAAATCCGGCTATCCCCTAGAAAATAGGGATTTTGACAAAGAGATGCAAATATTTTTTGAGACAACGGACTGCATAAGGAAGCTCTGATTCATTAAAAAAGATCTTATAATGAATCAGACACAACTTTTGTTCTTTAGGATTCCTTTTGCGCCTTCGGTCCTGTATCATGCCCGACCATGAATGCATTCGATGTGATGGTCATCGGTGCGGGCAGTGCCGGACGCTACGGCGCACGCACGGCGGCCGAGCAGGGCGCGAAGGTCGGACTGGTTGAAACCGGGCCTTTCGGCGGGCTCTGCATCCTCAAAGGCTGTATGCCGACAAAAGCCTACCTGCGCTCGGCGGAATTAGTCGGGTTCATGCAGCGCGGGTCGGAGATGGGCATTGATACGGACGGCAAAATTCGCATCAACTTCGAACACATCAAAAAGCGAAAAGACCGCCTCATCGCGGAAATGGCCGATTACGCCAAAACGGACATTGATGGAGAAAAAAATATCACCCTGCTCACAGGCGCCGCCCGATTTTTGTCGCCACAAACCCTTCAAGTCGGTGAAACAATCTATGAATGTGGAAAATACCTTATCGCCACCGGATCAAAAGAAATCATTCCACCCTTTCCGGGCCTCGCGGAAACCGGCTTTATCACCAGCAACGACGCACTGGAAATGGAGAAATTGCCCGCCTCATTGATTGTTTTAGGCGGAGGTGCGGAGGCGCTTGAGTTTGGACAATTTTTTCATCGCATGGATGTTCAAACCACGATCATCCAGCGCAGCGCCCACGTCCTTAGTTGGGAAGATACCGATGTCGGAGAAACCCTGGGCGCAATCTTCAAAAAAGACGGGATCGATCTATATACAGAAACGACCATCAAACACCTTGAACTGAAAAACGGACAAAAACGGGTGTATTTTGAACATAAAGGACAAAACACCGTCGTTGAAGCGGATGAGATTTTGGTCGTGACGGGGCGGGCTGGAAATATCGAACAACTCGGCCTGGATGCCGCGGGTGTCGAAACCGGCCCATCCGGGATTCATGTCAACGCATACCTTCAAACCAGCAACGAAAACATCTACGCGGCGGGGGATGTCACAGGCTTGAATCTCGTGGTGAATGTCGCCACTTATCAGGGAAAAATCGCCGGAAACAATTTAATCAAAGGCCCCGTCGAAAAAGCCGACTATCGTGTCATCCCGATCGCAGTCTTTACCGACCCGCAATTTGCAAAAGTCGGCCTTTCTGAAAAAGAAGCCCGGGCCCAGGGCATTGCGGTTCGGGTCGGGAAATATCCCTTCGATGATCTGGGCAAAGCGGTCGTCACCAATCAGACTGAAGGATTTATTAAAATTTTGGCGGATGCAACAAGCGGTGAGATTCTCGGCACGCAAATTGTGGGTGCGGAAGCCTCAAACCTCATCCATCAAGCCGCCATCGCCATGCACTACCGCGCCACCTTGCAAGACTATGCCAAAATCGCGCACATCCATCCCACATTAGCCGAAATCATGCTTTATCTTGTTGAAGACATGTTGGAAATGAATTAATCATTTACCAGGGTTTCAGTTTCAGGCGCTGGGGCGCACTGTTGAATGTTCCGTTTTTCTTTCTGGTTTTGATCGCATTTCCCTTTTGATCAAACAAATGCACTTCCAATTGGTGATTGTCCGGATCGATATTGATACGGCAAAAGTTGTCCGACTGCGTAAACCCCCAAGCAGTGTAATCCATCACGCCCTTGCCTTGTGACAATGCAAAAGTATCTTTGTTGTCCGGATTCGTCGAATCATGCACATAATCCGAGGGGTTGCCGTCCGCAAAAGGAAAGGGCCAATAAAAAGCCGATGAGGTGATATTATAGGCTTTTAAATCATTGGCCGGACCTTCCTTAAAATTCATTTCACAAACATTGGCACAATGCACATCTCCACTTAAAAAAACGATATTTTCAATTTTGTTTTCGACAATACAATCCAGAATGGCTTTGCGTGTATTGGGAAAGGCCGGCCAGGAGTCACTGGCTTCCTTATTTTTGTACCCCTCACGGGTTGATTTCACGGTATTTGGTGCAAAAACACTCGCAGAAATAATGAATTTCGGCGCGTTGCCGCGCAACTTTTGCTGCGCCTTCAACCAATAAAGAAAGCGTTCCAATTGTCCCGGTTCTGAAACATGTTGGGCGGGGCGACCCAGCAAATGGTTGTCCTCCAAACCTTTTTGCTCATCTTGAAAACGCTGAGTTCGGGTATCTAAGACAAAAAACGGATACCCTTCACACAGAAAATCATAATAAAGCAGGGCGGTTTGTGGATTATGCAGGGATTCTTCAGTCGCAGAAAGCCGCTTTTTTTCAGGCGGCGGCACGCAATTATTCCAACGCCGAGGACCGTGGCTCCACTGGTAACTCATATAGGCGTCAATCGCAATATTGAAAAGAAGCCGTTTCTTTCTGTCTGCATTGATGCGGTCCTGTGTCCAGTTGTCCTCAATTTCGTGATCATCCAGGATCATGTAAGTCGGAATATGCCGCAAAAATCTGCGCATATTTTTCGATCCGAAAGCAGTGACATAACGCTCTTGAAATTCTTCATAGGTGTTTGCAAGGCCAATCGGCACCACGGGGCTAAACATATCGGCATAAATTTGATCCCCAACCATCAAGGCAAAAGACACATCCTTCCCATGATCTCGCAACATGGGGCCGAAAATCCGGTCTGAGGCCTTCCGTTTCCAGAGTATGCCGGGATACCGACAAGATCCCAGCAAAAAACTCATTGCTTTTGCAGGTTTCCCGTCCGTAGGCGGTGCGGCGAATGTCTTGAATGTTGCTTCGGCATAAGCCTGCGGCATACGATTAAAGACATCAGCCCAGCTTGAGGGATCGGGCAATCTTTCAATCAGCGTTTCATCTGAAACCTCGTAGTCGTTATCAAAAGCATCATCAAGAGAGAGCGTCGACAAGCGGACAAGGTAAGAGGTTTCAGGCTCCAGGGCTTTTACAGCCGCGCCGCGCGGTCGTTTTTTTAAACCCGCTTCAAGCCCAAGGTTAAAAGTGCCAGTGCGGTTATGCCCGCGATGCAAACGGAAGTATGAAATCGAAGCCGGGTCAATCCTGCCGTCCGCTTTGACAATGCCGATAACACCGAGGGTGCGTCTGCCTCCGGACTGCTTTTCATCTGCGGCATCCGGATTTGAAGCCGAAATCCAAAGGCGGCAGGATTGATGGGTCGTATGGCCGACAATCGGCCCCAAACTCGGTTTCCTCAAACTACTCATAAAGCACTCCTCTTCTTAAATTGATCCGGAAATTGATCTGGTTTTACCGGCACTGACGGCACATTTAAACATGCCAAACCCTATTCTAAGGGAAGACTCGGGAATCGCCATGACTTACGGGGTGGAGGTATTGCGTTCAGTCAGAGGAAGAGCAGACTTACCTGAATGCACACCCCTGACGAAGATATACAGAATCCATATTCAAATTGCAAGCGGACGGAATCTTTCTCAAAAGCACTGTAAACCCTGACTTCAGACCTTAAAAACCCGCATAAAGTTTGACCTCAAAAAGAACGCAGCGCATGCGAAGAAACTTTATTTTCTGTTGACAACACTGCGGAATTAGCTATGATTATGGTTGTAGAGGTTTCGCTTGTGCGAAGCCTCTGATCTTATCTCCTTTAAATTAAAGAAATGGGTCTAAAAATGTCCGGTCACCGTTTTTTCTCCTATGTCCTTTTTTTGGCGATTGCCACTGTCTTCACCACACTCACCCCGGCCAATGCATCTCTCTCGATTTGGGGCTTCGAAGATCCGCAACACCCCTTGGAAGAAACAAGGAAACAAGACAAAAAGCAGGACATCATTCAAGAAACGGTTCCGGAATCCGCTGAATCCGAAACCATATCGCTACAGTCGGAAGAAAACAAGGTTCAAATTGAGGTGCCTCTTGATATTGCCTCTGAAGCCGTACCCGCCTCGGCACTCGAAGCAGTCCTCTCTGAAGATGAAGACTTACCTGCCCATACGGAAGAGGAAACCGTTCCGACCCCTACCGACATCGAAAATACACTGCCGCAGGAAGGGGTTTCCGTTGAAGCACTCTCAACCCTCATTGAAGAAGTGAATGAAAATGTGAAAAAACGGCAGGCGGGACAAGAACATTCGGAACGCACGATCACCTATGATATGCCCGTCGCGCCTGATAATATCCACGTTAAAAAATATATCTCTCTTTTTCAAAACCGACTTCGGCCGAACTTTGAAACCTGGCTGGCCCGTTCCGGCGGCTACGCCGAAATGATTCAAACCGCACTTCGGGAAAACAACCTCCCTGAAGATTTGCTCTACCTGGCTTTAATCGAAAGCGGCTTCAACCCGAAAGCCCTTTCGCGTTCAAAAGCCTCGGGTATTTGGCAATTCATGAAAGGGACGGGTAAACGCTACGGCCTTCGCATCGACCGCTGGATTGATGAGCGGCGTGACCCCGTCAAGGCCACGCAGGCCGCTGTAAAATATCTGACCGAACTCTATGATATGTTCGGCTCGTGGCCCCTCGCACTGGCGGGCTACAATGCCGGAGAAGGGCGCGTTTACCGGACCATCGTCCGGGTCAGAACCCGTGATTTCTGGACCTTGCGGGAATCCCGGCACTTGCGCCCCGAAACCCGAAACTACGTCCCCAAATTCATGGCCGCAACCATCATCGCCAAAGACCCCGAACGTTACGGCTTTTCCGTCGAATATGAAAGCCCGCTGGCGTACGACGAAGTTGAAATCAAAAATGCAACCTATCTCAGCGCCATTGCCCGCTATGCGGGAATCACGGTCAAGGAATTAAGGCGATACAACCCGGAGCTCAAACGGAACGTGACGCCGCCCAGAGCCCCCGGCTATAAAATTAAGCTGCCCGCCGGAAAAAAAGAGGCTTTTCTTGCGGCGTATTCCCCCGATAAACAAGAACAGATTTTTATCGGACGCTCCTTCAAACACCGGGTACGCAAAGGCGAGACCATCTCTTCGATCTCTCAGCAATACGGCGTAAGCGTCCCGGTTCTGCTCGAAAGCAACGGCCTGAGCAATCACAGCATTATTCGCGTCGGCCAGAAAATCATCATTAATGAGAGTCCCGAGCAACTGGGCGGGAAACACCGCATCCGCCGGGGAGAGACAATCAGCACTATCGCCTCAAAATACAAGGTATCCATGCGCCGACTTTTGGAAGCAAACAACCTTCACAAAAGAAGTGTCATCCGCGCAGGGAAAACCTTAATCATTCCGGGACATCTCTCCGAAGGCGAAAAACAACCCTCCCCCAGTGCTCAGAAAAACCACCGAAAAAGCCATCAGATTCGTTCCGGAGAATCCATCAGCACCATCGCGCAAAAATATGCCGTCCGGATAAACGATCTGCTCAGAGCAAACAACCTTCACAAAAGAAGCATCATCCGCGCGGGACACACCCTGATTATTCCGTAGCGTTCATATTCTCATCAGGGGCCGCTTTTTCAGCAGCGGGCTCCGGTTTTTCTTCTTTATCGGAAACATCAGAAGCAGGCTGTGGTGTTTCTGTTACGGGGCTTTCTGCTTCAGAAGATTCGGCAGGCGGGGCCAACAAAACAAAACGTGCTTTTGCTTCCGTGCCCCAGGGGGTTTCGGCATAGTCTTCCGAAAGTTTTTGATAGAGCGCCTTCGCTTCATCGGCCTTTCCATTCAGCTCAAGCGCACGGGCCAATTCAAAACCCGCTTGATCCTTGTTATCGGAATTCGGCATTTCATAGATCATTCTAAAACGATCAATCGCTGCAGCATCGTTTCCTTTTTTCTGATCAAGATAGGCCAACCTAAGATGGGATAAAACCACCAGTTTCGAACTATCCGGGTATTTCTCAATAAATGTCGTGTACCGTTCGGCCGCCTGATCATCTTTTTGCAACTTGGCATAAGCATTCGCGCTTTCAAAAAGCGCAATCCTGGCCGCATCCGTCTCAGGGTATTTTTCCAGAATTTCCGCATAGCGTTCGATGGCCTTCTCGGTGCGTGCCGTTTCATCCATGATTTCAAGCGGCACCTCATCTTCCTGCCCCTCTTCAATCGGTTTAGGCAGGGGGGGCGGCTCATGAAGCAGTTTTGAAGCTTCGGCTTCGATCGTCCAAGCGGCTTCCTCCGCATTTTGACGCATCGATTGCATGAAAAAAGTCAGCACACCCATCACAACAAGGAGCGCGATCCCCCCCCAAATCAACTGCGGTTTTTCCATCAAGGTTTCAATCAGGGCTTCACTTCGGCTCACAATTTGAACGGGAACCGTTTCCTTTTGTTTTTGAGGGCGAATCTTATACGGCATGAGACAAACCTATCCTTTATCTTTTAAAATTCCGCGATTACGGAAGAAGGCGTTCTCAAAATCACCGTGCAATCCTGAGTACGCCGATGCATTGATTCTCGATATAAAACGACATATCCTATTGGATTATCAAATCAATTGTCAAGGATGCCGCGGCATCCCCCGCTCCTGTTTTGGTGATGCACCATCAACCAAAGTCCGCTTTTTCAGAAACCGTTTTTTATTCACATCAATCTTGACCATTAAACGCTCTCCCGTCATAATAAAAGATATCGACAAGGAGGATATTCCGGTGATACATCGCATCATCATCTGGTTTTGGATCGGTGCTTTTTCCTTGCTTCCTTTCCAGGCCCGTCAAACCTTGGCCGATGAATACGGTCGCACGGGGCACCTTGTGGCATTTATTACATCCGACAAAAAACAATACGAAATCGGGGAGCCGATTTACATCACGATTTCGCTGACAAACCATACGACCGTTCCGCTGATTATCAACAAGCGGCTCAATCCCCTGCTTGATTTGGACTGGGACGTTTTTTACGAAAACCTGGGCGGAAATCTCTCCATGAAAAAAATTCCCCCAATCCGCTTAAGCCCCGATGATTTTGTCCGACTGGAAGTCAATGAGGAATTTGGAAAACGTTTTGACGATCTGACCACAATGGTCGATGGCCCGATGAAAAGCGGCCGTTATGCCTTGCGCCTGAGTTACCGCAACAAAGAAAAACCGAAAGGAGATGAAACCTGGGTCGGGCTGACCGTAACCAATCTTCTCTGGATCGAAATCAAGTCGAGTAAAAAAATTTAGTATCGTGTCACGCATAAAGTGACATACGCATTGTTTTCAAAATGCTCTATACTGGCGAACCGACGCGATCAAAACCGCTTTAATCGGAACCGCCTCAACCCTCCTTTTTTAAAACCGCAAGCGGATCTTCATGCATAAGAGGCATCCGCCTGACTTGGCTTGCCGCGTGATAAGAACTTCGAACCAACGGGCCTGATTCCAGGTGTGACAGGCCCATTTTTTCTCCCAATCTTTTCAAAACTAAAAATTCCTCCGGCGCGACAAAGCGAGCAATCGGCAGATGTTTGGCCGTAGGCTGTAAGTATTGCCCCAAAGTAAAAATATCACAGCCGATTTCCACAAGATCCCGCATCACGACCTCGACTTCCCGGATCGATTCCCCCAAACCCAGCATCAGCCCTGTTTTTGTTTGCAGGCCAAAGGCCTTTGCACGACTTAAGACCTCAAGGGAGCGCACGTAACGCGCTTGTGGACGCACCAGGACCTGTAAACGGGGCACGGTTTCAATATTGTGCGCAAGCACATCCGGGCGTTCCGCAAGCACAATTTCAAGCGCCACTGCTTTGCCTTGAAAATCCGGGATGAGCACTTCGATCTTGCAATCCGTTTTTTGCCGGATCTTCCGAATCGTTTCCGCAAAGTGCTCCGCCCCGCCGTTTTTCAACTCGTCCCGGTTTACGGAGGTAATCACGACATGTTTTAGTCCTAATTGTGCAACCGCTTCGGCCACATGTGCAGGTTCGGCCGGGTCGAGTGCGCGCGGTTGTCCAAAGTTCACATTGCAAAACCCGCAACTGCGGGTACAGACTTCCCCTAAAATCATAAAGGTCGCCGTGCCCGCATTCCAACATTCCCAAATATTGGGGCACTGTGCCTCTTCACAGACGGTGTTTAAATCGAGATTTTTGACAAGATTACGAACCTTAAAATAGTTCTTTCCCGTCTGGGGCCTCATTTTAAACCAGGGCGGAAGCCGCGTCGTGCGGCGTTTTACCGGGGTTTTGAAATTGCGCTTTGGGGCTTTTTCACATTTCAAAAGTGGATGGCCTCATCAAAAATCGCACCCCCCGCTTCCATCACCGCTTCGGAAAGCGTCGGGTGCGGATGGATGGCCTGATTCAACTCGGAGGCCGTCGCTTCCAATGTTTTGGCCAAAACAAATTCACCAATCAGCTCCGTAGCCTCCGTCCCGATCAGGTGAGCCCCTAAGATTTCGCCGTGTTTTTCATCGGCAATCACTTTAACAAAACCTTCGGTTTCTCCGAGCGCAATGGCTCTGCCGTTCGCACTTAAAGGAAACTTGGCGACTCTGATCGCAAGCCCCGCCGCGCGGGCGGCGGTTTCCGTCAATCCGACTGAGGCGACTTGCGGGTGACAATAAACCGCGCTGGGTACGGAATCTAAAGCGATCGACACAGGCTTCCGCCCTGCGAGCCTTTCGGCCACAAAAACCCCTTGCGCCATCGCGCCGTGCGCCAGCGCCGGACGTGTGCTGACATCCCCAATCGCAAAAATCCCCTCACAACTTGTTTTCATGTTTTCATCAACCGGAATCAGGCCGCTGCCGGCTTCCGGCAAAATGCCGACCGACGACAGTCCGATTTTATCTGCATTCGGCACCCGGCCCACAGCCACTAAAATGGCTTCGGCCTGAACCGCCTCTGACGGACCGGCTTCACCTTCAAGAGAAATGCAAAAAAGTCCGGCGTTGTCCGCAATCGCCCCCACACCTAAGCCTGTCTTAACAGCGATCTTTCGTTTTTTAAAACTGCGGGCGAGCAGGGTCGAAACCTCATGGTCTTCCGTCGGCAGCAAAGCAGGCATCATTTCCACAATCGTGACCTGTACGCCATACACCGAATAAATATAGGCAAACTCCACACCGATTGCCCCGCCCCCCACAATAAGCACCGACCGGGGTAATTTGCGCCGGAGCAGGGCCTCATCGCTCGTCATAATGCGTGTACCATCAATGGGAAGACGAGGAAGGCTTTTCACGCGGCTTCCCGTCGCAATGAGAATATTTTTCCCCTGAATGATTTGCACGCCTTCAGCGCTCTCAAACGCAATTTGGCCGGGGCCGACGAGTTTGCCGAAGCCCTCAAAAATATCGACCTGATGTTTTTTCATGAGGTGCAGCACACCCCGGTAAAGCTTTTGCAGCACTTTCTGACTGCGATCAACCGCTACGCCGAAGTCCGCAGAAACCGTATTCACGGTGATGCCAAAGCTTTCCGCACTTTGAATGAGTGAAAGAATTTCCGCACTGCGAATAACGGCCTTTGAGGGAATACAGCCGTGATGCAAACACGTGCCGCCGATGGCCTCTTTTTCGATGACGGCGACTTTCAAACCCAATTGCCCGGCCCGAATCGCACTCACATAGCCGCCCGGCCCGCCGCCGAGGATGAGGAGGTCATAATTTTTTTGCATGATTGAATCCTTCGTATTTCAAAGCCTTCAGCCGGATTTCCGCATATTTTGAGCGGAAATGAGCAAAAAAGGGAGAAGCCGCACACCCTTGGAAACTTTTAAAAAGTGTAACAGTGCCGCTAAAAAATCGCAAAAACCGAATTTTATTAAACCCGAAGCAGCGCAAAGGGCTCTGAAGGCTTAGACGTTGAAGCGAAAATACATACAATCCCCGTCTTGAACCCGGTAGTCTTTGCCTTCCAGACGTAGCAAGCCTTTTTCTTTGACGGTGTGCGCATCACCCTGTTCAAGCAGATCCTGACAGGAGAAGACTTCGGCACGGATAAAGCCGCGTGAAATATCCGAATGAATCTTGCCTGCGGCTTCAACGGCAGACGTGTTTTTTTTAATCGTCCAGCCCTTGACTTCATCTTCCCCCACGGTAAAAAAGGTGATGAGGCCCAGCAATTTGTAAGATGCCCGAATCAGCCGCGCCAGGCCCGTCTCTTTCATGCCCAATTCTTCTAAAAACATCGCGCCCTCCTCCGCATCCAGGGTGGCGATTTCGGCCTCGATTTTCCCGCTGATGATAAGACATTCCGCAGCTTCGGCTTGGGCCAATGCCGTGAGGCTTTCGGAATGGCTGTTTCCTTTTGCGATATCGTCTTCCGGCACATTGCCCACATAGAGCATGGGTTTTCGAGTGAGCAAACTCAACTCTTCAAGCAAAGGGGCTTCTTTTTCGCTCACGGAAACCGTGCGCGCACATTGCCCGTCGGAGAGGCTGTCTTTTAGACGCAGTAACAAATTCTGCTCAATCTTGGCGTCTTTATTGCCCGACCGGGCTTTTTTCCCGGATTTAAAGAGGCGTTTTTCAACGGTGTCGAGGTCTTTCAAAATCAGCTCGGTCGTGATAAGTTCGGCATCTTGTTTCGGATTGATTTCCCCGTTCACATGCACGATTTCAGGATCATTAAAACACCGCACAACATGGACTAAAGCATCCACGGCGCGAATATGCCCCAGAAATTGATTGCCGAGCCCCTCTCCCTTGCTTGCACCTGCAACCAGTCCGGCAATATCCACAAATTCCATGTGACTGGGACTGGTTTTTTTGGGTTTGTAGTGCGAGGCGAGAAAATCCATGCGTTCGTCGGGCACGGTGACGATGCCGATATTGGGATCGACCGTGCAGAAGGGGTAGTTCGCCGTTTCTGCTTCGGCTCGGGTCAATGCGTTGAAGAGGGTTGATTTTCCGACATTGGGCAATCCGATGATGCCGCACTGTGTTGCCATGCTGTCATTTCCCCTTATGCCGGGTTAAAACGGTTCATCGCCTCAAGCACTTTACCCTCTAAAAGTAAAGGCAGGGCCTTTAAGCTTTCTTCAAGTGCTTCATGCACTTTCTTTTTGTCTTCCGTGCGAAAATGAGACAGTACATAATCGGCGGTTTCCATTCGAAGGTCTTTTCCAATCCCGATTTTAATTCGGAGGAACTGTTTCGAGGCAAGATGCTGGATAACGGAAGCCACACCACGGTGGCCGCCTGCACCGCCCTGTTTTTTAATACGGAGCCGACCGGGAGCCAAATCCACATCGTCGTAAACAAGAATCAGTTCGGACCGCGGGATTTTGTAATCGTGCAGCAGGGCGGCCACGGCACGGCCTGAAAGATTCATGAAGGTCTGGGGTTTCACCAGCAAAAAATCGACGTCGCCGCCGGGGGCCTCGTAAATGCCCCGACAAAGCTGAGCCTGCCGTTTGTCCTGAGAAAAAGTCAGTTGATGTTGACGGGCAAAGGCATCAAGCACCCAAAAACCGACATTATGTTTTGTTTCTGCGTAGGCTGAACCGGGGTTGCCAAGACCGACAACAAGCTTCAAAGGGCTTCTCCGGACAAAACGGAACGGGAAGGTTATTTTTCTTCGGCCGTCGCTTCTTCTTCCGTCTCAGCAGGTGCGGGTTCCGCTTCCGCCGGGCTTGTGCTGAGCAAGGCTTCTAATTTTTCATCCGACATCGTGGAAACAACGGAGACCACGGCTTGGCTGGCTTGACCGAGGGCCTCTACGCCTTCGTCAAGCGAAAGATCTCCGATGTGGATGGTTTCGCCGAGCCCCAACTGCGATGCATCGATTTGAATATGATCCGGAATCTTTGTGGGCAAGACGCGCACTTCAAGCTCACGCAGGTGCATCCGAAAAACGCCACCGTCCTGTTTCACGCCGATGGGGGTCTCCCCGGTAATTTCGATAACGACTTTCACGTCAACCGGCTCTGTCAATGAGAGTTCAAACAAGTCCGCATGCAACAAATCGCCACGGACGGGATCTTTTTGGTAATCACGCAAAATCGCAACATGCTGTCCCGTTTTTTCGCCCGTCACGTCAAGGGTAATGAGGGTATTTTCGCCGGCAACCGAGTGAAGCACCTTCCAAATTTCCCCGGGGTTGAGCACAAGCGGCGTGGACGTCCCTTTACTGTAAAGAATGCCGGGGATTTTCCCTTGCATTCTGAGTTGACGCGCAGTGCCTTTGCCTGCGTTTTTTCTGTATTCACCTTGAATTGTGATTTTTTGCATGGGATTTCTCCTTGAATAATATCAATCTCTCTTTCGGGCTCAATCAAACAGTGAGCTGACCGATGACTCTTCATTAATTCGTTTAATGGCTTCTCCCAAGAGGGGGGCCACAGATAAAACAGTAATTTTTTTACAGGACACGTCTTTTCCTTTCAAGGGGATCGTATTGGTGACAACGATTTCGTCAATCGGGGCTTCATTCAGGCGTTTGATTGCCGGACCGGAAAAAACCGGATGGGCGCAGCCTGCCAAAATTCGCTTTGCGCCTTTGGCTTTAATCGCAACAGCCGCCTGCGAAATGGTCCCTGCCGTGTCGATCATGTCGTCCAAAATCAAAACATCACGGTTTTCGACTTCACCGATAATGTTCATAATTTTTGTCCGGTTGGGACCTTCCCGACGTTTGTCGATAATCGCCAAAGCGACGTTCATTTTTTTTGCAAAAGCCCTGGCGCGTTCAACCCCTCCCGCATCAGGCGAAACCACGATCAGCTCTTCAAATTTCTTTTTCTTAAAATAAGCGAGCAATACCGGACTGGCATAGAGATGATCGACGGGAATATTGAAAAAACCCTGAATTTGTCCCGTGTGCAAATCAATCGTTAAAACGCGATGCGCCCCCACCGTGCCGATAAGATCCGCAACCAACTTTGCCGTAATGGGCACCCGCGGCTGATCTTTCCGATCCTGACGCGCATAACCGTAATAGGGAATCACGGCAGTGATTTCACGGGCGGAGGCCCGCTTGAGCGCGTCGATTAAAATGAGCAATTCCATGATATTGGTATTGACCGGCTCGGAAGCGGACTGAACAATGAAAACATCGTTCCCGCGCACGTTTTCTTCGATTTTGACATAAATTTCGCCATCACTGAAGGTGGAAACCGTGGCCTGCCCCAAAGAAAGCCCAAGGCAATCGGCGATTTCCTTCGCGAGCACGGGATTTGAATTGCCCGCAAAAAGCTTCAATTTATTCATAGACCTGCTCTCCTCGCTTGAATCCGTGCTGGAAAAAACCGACATCAATCCGGGCGGCTCATCCCGGTTTTCATTTGGAGTGATGCCTGCTGTAAAGATTAATCGTTGATTTTTGGGACAGGGTGGGAAATATCCTTCTCTGATGCGTTTTCTGTATTTGAAACGTCTTCCGTATTTGAAACCACTTCGACTTTGACGGATGCGGTGACGTCGTGATGTATTTTTACGGGAACTTGGAAGGTACCCGCGGCTTTGATCGGCTTATCCAGGAGAACCTTCCGTTTATCAATTGCCACGCCCGCAGCCGATATGGCTTCCGCGATGTCTTTTGAGGCAACCGATCCGAATAACTTGCCTTCTTCACCGACTTTGACGGGAATGGAAATAGAAAGGGCCGAAATTTGTTGCGCGACTTCTTCGGCAGACAGCCGTTCTTTTTTAATTTTAGCCTCGATGATGCGCTTTTCGTGCTCCAACATTTTTACATTTTTATGGGTCGCAAGTGCGGCCAAGGCTTTGGGGAGCAGAAAATTTCGTGCGTAACCGGGTTTGACATCCACAAGGTCCCCCATACGACCTAAACGCTCTACATCGGATTTTAAGATGACTCTCATTTGCTACATCCCCCTCGGCATTTCACATAAACCTGTAATTTACAGGGCGTTAGTTTATGGGAGGTTGATTCGATTGTCAATCTTAATGTCCACCATCGCCAAGTCTTTTTTGTTGATATCATATAAAGTCCAGCCGGACTCGGAAAAGGTAAACACGATTTGCCGGTTGCGCTGACTTTGCCGGATATCCACGGCAGAAGGCGGTTCGTTGAGTCCGTTATGAAAATGGAAGATGCCGACAAAGCGCTCATCCAGCGGAATTTTACCCAGCCCGGCTTTAAACTGATAAGGCGAGAGAATGTAGCGGGATTCGGAAAGAGCCTCATACATCTCAAGAAAGTTTTCCATCGCGGTCCGCCGCAGCGCATCGGAGATACGATCACTCTGAATTAAGGCCGTTGTACTCTCAACCCAAGGATCTTGAATCCCCACACCGTCCAAAATATCCTCACTGAAGTCCGATTGCAGCAAATCAATTAAAGAGGCGGGTGTCTCCATGCTCTTGCGAAGCCGGGCGAGATAAATCTCGTTCAGCGAAGGAATTTCGTGGATATTCAGAACGGGTTCGCCCGTGGCATATGAAATAGAAAGCAAACCGCCGATTTCGCTATCGTGATACTCACGCGAGGCCACGAGACGATCATAAAGCCCTTGCCGCACCTCCGGCCGGGCCAAGGCGGCCTTAATGTCTTCATGCGGGACCTGAAAAAGATCCGCACTGTAGGCGCCTTTGATGCCCAGTTCATAAAAATGCCCCAGCAAGGTAAAAGGAAAATCGTGGGTCACAATTTTATAAGCGATGGGAATCCCCTGAAAGAAGGCGCGGTTGCCCTTTTCCAAACGTTCAAGCGGGGAATCCGCCGGGTAAATAATCTGGGTGGCCAACTGGAGATAACAAATGAGGACAGGAATGAGCCAGTAATTATTTAAAAATCTGCGAAAACGATTAAAGCCGGAACCGCTCCGGCGGTCTTCCACCGGAAATAATAAGGCTTGTTCATTCATAAACTGTTGCTCCTTGCGACCGCTCAATCGAGAGGATATCGGAAATAATTACTTTAATTGATCTCTTAAGGCAGGGTCAATCCCCTCAAAAGAGGGGATTGACAACCCCCTATTCCGCGCATCTGCCATTTAAACCCTTTACTTAAAGCCCCTAAATTGAAGAGAATAGAAAGCGTTCCGGAGTTAAAATGCTGAAAAAAAAGGCGTTTTTGAAGGCCCTGCTCTCGCTGTTTTCTCTGTTTTCACCAGAGGAATTCCGCGTTTTCGCAGAAGAACCCCCTGTCATACAAATCGAAAAAATGCGTTTTTTTGACTGGGAAGCCGGATCGGAGTCACTCGAAACCGCAAAAAAGACCTGTTCCCTTCAAGTAACAGGCTTCACACCGGACCGCGTTTTCCTCTCAATGCAACTTTCAATGATCAAATCTTCACCGGCCGCCAGCGATAAAAATGCGCTCACCATTATCAAAATCACCGCCACACAAGTTTACGAAGAAGACTTCTCAGACGCCGTTTCCATTCCACTTTCAGAAGCGTGGCTTGAAACCAGCACCGTCTCTACACTGGGCCGACTCAACAAAATTATGGCGACAGCACCCCATTTTATAGGAGGTAGTCCAGGGGCAGGGCTTTTCGATACCCTCTTGCAAGGCATCCGGAAAGACGGACTCATCATCGGGTATCGCGCTGAAAAAGACCCGCTTGCAAGGGTTTTTGATGTCGGAAGCCCGGCCCCTCACCTTTTTGAACAACTCACGACCTGTTTAGCCAAAGCGGCCGCCGTTTTGTAGATTTCCAATCGTCCCGACTGTAGGACGCACGCATGTTTTATCGGAATAAAGTAATATCTTAAGATATCAAGTAAATGAATGACTCCCCTTTTAAAATGCCCGGTCCGGCCCTTGACAAGATTTTGACTTCGCGGTAATTTCTTTATACTAAGTTGCTATTTTTCAATAAATGAGGAGAATACATAATGGCATTCGGACGTGAAGAAACTCCGGTAAGGGCATCCGACGAACTGATTATTTTTATGGGGAAAAGCGTTGAAATTACAGGAGACATTCGATTTCAAGGCTCAGGAAGGCTGGATGGCAAGGTCGAGGGGAAAATCAATGTGGACGGCACCCTGATTTTAGGAGAAGGCGCACACATTTCATCCGAAATTGAAGGGGGCGCCATCATTGTGGGCGGCACCGTCAAAGGGAAGATCCTGGCACGGGAAAAAGTGCAGTTGCTGAAAACTTCCGTGGTCAATTGCGACATTTCAAGCCCTTCTCTCATTATTGAAGAAGGTGCCCAATTCAACGGGAATGCCACGACAGGCATTAACACCGCCACTGAAAAAACGCAAACAGCCATCCCGATTTCTTCTGAGGAAAGCAAACGAAAAGCAGTCGTCCAAGCTGTAAAATAAAAACAGCTCAACACCCTGTCTTTATTCTTCCCCCTGATTCGGTCTTCGGCCGGATCAGGTTTTTTTTACGCCTTTTCTTTTGAAATGATTCCCCCGCCGATGACTTCATCCCCCTGATAAAAAACAACAGCCTGCCCCGGCGTGATGCCACCCTCCGGCCGATGCAAGCGGACAGAAACGGCTGCCGCCTCAGGGGGGTTCCCCTTTTCAAGCGGAGAAAGCCTGGCATCCATCAGTGCGCCCCGGTGGCGAATACGGGCTTGCACAGATCGCTCCGTTTTCAGCGGGCCGTACGCCCCCCAAACCATGTCTTTTGCGATAAAACAATCCTGCAATAAATCTTCTTCCGTGCCGATAATCACTTGATTCAACTGCGGTTCCAGGCGCGTGACATAACGACGTTCCCCCATCGCGATGCCAAGCCCGCGCCGTTGCCCTACCGTGTAAAACGCAAGGCCTTCATGTTGCCCGACCACCTCTCCCGAAGTCGTCAGCACCTCACCGGGCCGGGCCGCCTGTGGACGATTTTCGCTCAAAAAAGTGCGGTAATCCTTCTGGGTCACAAAACAAACCTCCTGGCTCTCTAAAATTTCTTCATAGGGAAGCCCTAAATCAGCCGCTTTTTTATAAACATCTTCTTTGCACATCCCGCCCAAGGGAAAGAGCGTTGCGGCCAACTGGGCCTGAGTGAGCCGATAGAGAAAATAACTTTGATCTTTATTTAAATCGAGACCTTTGAACAAAGCATAACGTTTGTGCGCCGCATCGTACCGGATGCGACTGTAATGCCCTGTGGCGAGATAGTCCGCACCCAATTCACCCGCAGCCGAAAGCAATCGCGCAAACTTAACCCGTTCATTGCAGCGCACACAAGGATTCGGCGTTTCCCCGATCAAATAGGTATCACAAAAATTATCAATGACTTCGTTTTGGAAGGTTTTTCGGATATCGACTTTATGATGCGGGATATTAAGCTGCTTCGCAACATGGCGCGCCAATCCCACCTTGCAACAGGAACGATCCTGCCAGGCTTTTTCGTCTTCATTTTCATCCTGCCAAAGCGTCAGGGTCAGGCCGATCACCTCATGTCCCGCATCCTGAAGCAGGGCCGCCGTGACCGCAGAATCAACGCCGCCGCTCATGCCGACGACCACGCGCCGACGCGGTGCGGCTGTTTTTTTGGGTGTTATTTCTTGCATTAACCCGGGTCGGATTTGGTTTGAGACGCCTTTTTCATTTCGCAGTGTCCGTTGAAATGAACGCCTTCATCAATAATCAAACTGGGGGTATTGAGCGAACCGCTCATTGTGGATTTGGATAAGAGGTGAATTTTTTTGGAAGCCTGAAGGTCGCCGTTAATCTTTCCACCGCAGACAATGGTGCCGACCGACACCTTAGCATCCACCACAGCAGATTCACCGATCACCAAATCCCCTTGAGAGACAATCTCTCCTTCCACCTTGCCATCAATGCGAATGGCGCCTTCATAAGTAATAATCCCTTTAAACGTCGTGCCTTTTCCTAAAAAAGCCACCATATCATCGTTGTTACGTGCCATGTTTCCTCCTGCAGACAGTTCATCGTTTCTTTTATTTTATATTTTGTTTTAAGGAAGCACTGATTTAAGTCAGTTTTTCTAAAATGCGGTCCAAGTCGTTCAGAGAATAATAACTGATGCGGATCTCTCCCGCCTTGCCCTGCTGGCATAATTTCACTTTTGTGCCCAAACTTCGCCGTAAACGATCTTCCACAGCCGATGCATCCGGGTTGTGCGTCAGCGGTTTTGCCGCCTTTTTCACAATCGGTTGCTTTTTCATTTGATGCACCACCGCTTCGGCCTGCCGAACGGAAATGCCGCGTGTTTTAATTTCATGCGCCAGCTTCAGTTGATCCGCCTTCGATTCAAGCGACAAAAGCGCCTTCGCATGCCCCATTGAAAGACGTCCTTCAGAAATTTCATCCCAAAGTTCGGTCGGCAAATGCAACAAGCGCAAAAAATTTGAGACGGACGAGCGATTGATGCCCATGCGGCCAGCGATAGCCTCTTGTGTCAGCGAAAATTCCGAAATAAGACTTTCGTAGGCCTTGGCCTTTTCAATCGGGTTCAGGTCCTCGCGCTGCAGGTTTTCAAGCAGCGCCCATTCCATCAACTCCTGATCTGCGATTTCCTTCACAAGCGCGGGGATTTTTGAAAACCCGGCCAACTTCGCCGCACGCCAGCGGCGTTCCCCGGAAATCAGTTCAAAACCGCCCGTCTCGTCCTTTCGAACGGTAATCGGCTGAATCAGGCCATGTTGTTTCAAAGAAGCCGCAAGCGATTCCAAAGCCGCCGCGTCAAAAACCTGCCGCGGCTGATAACGATTGGCCTTCACGCGCGCAATATCAATTTCCAAAAGCCCCGACGGCGCTGCTTCCATCGTCGGCACCAAGGCCCCCAAACCTTTTCCCTCAAACCCTTTTCCCAATGCCTTTCGTGTCATCACACAGCCCCCCGGACAAAATTTAAGCGTTTGATTCACAAAGGATGAATTGCCGGATTTGAAACAAAGCCCCCCGCAAAACAGGGTATAGTGCCGTTTTGCGATTGTCAACACGTTCTGCACAGGAAAAACCCTTAGGAAGCTCTGATGCTCCGCATGGAGAATACATTAAGGCGAGGCTTCCTTCAAAGCGTCAAGACGTTTTTGGGCTTTGGGGGCAAATGAGGATTCAGGGTATTTTTTCAGAATTTCTTCGTAGAGTTGCTTGGCGTGTTTGAGATTGAATTGTTGCTCTTCAAATTGTGCCGTCTCGTAAAGTTGGGCGCTTTTGCCTTCCGGGTTGGAACACGCGAGAAAGGAGAACACAAATATCGCCCCCAGAAAAAAGCGTCGTATCCTTTTGAAATAAAGCATGTAATTTCTCCTAAGACCCTGTATGTTCATCTTTCATACACAAAACAGCCGCCCCCTGAATCGCCCCGGTTTTCAGACGGGCCAAGGCCGTATCGGCCGCTGAAAGCGGAAAGACTTCAACTTCGGTCCGGATCGGGACTTTAGAGGCCAGCTTAAAAAAATCAATGCCGTCCTGCCGCGTCAGATTCGCAACGGAACGAATCACACGTTCGCCCCAAAGCAGATCATATGAAAAAGAAGGAATATCGCTCATGTGGATGCCCGCACAAACGACGGTGCCGCCTTTTTTGACCGCCTTTAAAGCACGCGGCACAAGTGAGCCTACCGGCGCAAAAATAATCGCGGCATCAAGGGCTTGCGGCGGCGCCGTTTCGGAATCACCGGCCCAAGTCGCTCCTCGTTCTTTTGCGAAGTTTTGCGCTTGCACATCATGAACACGGGTAAAAGCATAAACCGCTTTTTGTTCATAAAGAGCGATCTGCGCCAGGATATGAGCCGCGGCGCCGAAACCGTAGAACCCGATGCGCTGCGCATCTCCCGTCATACGAAAGGCACGGTAGCCGATCAAACCCGCACAAAGCAGCGGCGCCGCATGCACATCCGAATAAGACGACGGAATGTGAAAAACATAAGGGGCATCGGCCAAGGTGTGCGTCGCATATCCCCCGTCAATCTGATAGCCCGTAAAACCCGGTCGATCACAAAGATTTTCGCGGCCGCTTTCGCAATAAACACAACGCCCGCAGCTTTGCCCGAGCCAGGGCACCCCCACGCGATCTCCCACGGAAAAACCGGAAACGGCCGCCCCCGCTGCCTGCACAATACCGACAATTTCATGTCCCAGAATCAAGGGGGATTTTGGCGCGCTCAAATCCCCCTCATAAATGTGCAGATCGGTGCGACACACCCCGCAGGCCCTGATCGCAATCAAAAGCTGACGGGGGCCGGGCACGGGCATGGGCAGATCACAAGATTTCAACGCTGCGCCCGCTTTTTCAAAAAGCATCGCTTTCACAGTGTTTTTCTCAAAATCAATCCCGGACTTATCCTAAGGCAGACCCAGGTACGATTGCAGATATTCGCGAATGTGCGTCATTTCTTCGGGTACAATTTGATGACCCATCGCATATTCGGTAAGTTCGGCGGCATAACCTTCTTCCAGCAGTGTTTTTTGCGCCTCACGCGAACCATCAACGGAAACCACCTCGTCTTTTGTACCGTGGGCGAGCAGAATAGGCACACTCAGAGATTCAACGGATTTTTCCTTGCCCAGTTTTTCGGGTGCAGCTAAAAAACCGCTCAGGGCGATGAGGGCGCCCATTTTTTTAGGGTAACGCAGACCCACATCCAAACTCATGACCGCACCCTGCGAAAAACCCAGCAGAGCAATATTTTCAGGCGAGACCCCCTCTGTATCAATAAGATGATCCAATAGGTCAAACAGCAATTTCCGGCTGTTGAGAATCCCGTTTGAATTGCCCGTACGGGAACCGTACCACATGAAGCCGCCGAGCAGATCCGGAAAAGGGAAAGGCGCATCGGGAAAAATCCAGCGCAGGTTCGGCAAATCCAGTTCATCCGCAAGCGGCATCAAATCCGACCCGCGGGTGCCCCGGCCATGCAAGGTAATCACACAGCCTTTTTCCGGATGAACGGAAGGGATCTCTTGCCACTCAAGTTGATTCATCGTCATAATACCGGCCTCCAAAAGAAATCGATCATACGATCATTGTACGATTTCTTTTAACAACACGCCAGTGCAAGCCTTTCCCCCAAAATCAGCGATTGATTTTGGGGGAAAGCGGCAAGCCGCCTGAACGATACGGCCTGCGGCCATTTTGGCGACCGGGGGCCTACTCACCTATACGGTGAGGCGCCAAATTACCGGTAACGCAGTATAAGCAGGCGAATCGGCGGTTTCAAATTCCGCGATCGCGGAATTTGGGCTGTTCCTCATAAAAATATCAAATCATGCCGATTCATCCTCGCTTAAATGCTTGACAAGCACCGTCCCGGCTGCTCTAGTATTGATAGTGATTATCAATACTTTCAAACCAAAATAAATAAGGAGTAACACCATGTTTGCCGTCGTTCGCCCCCGTTTTGTCCGCATTGCCCTCTTAATCTCGCTCGTGCTGATCTCATTCGGCCTTAATCCCGCACTCTTCGCGGCGGAGGAATTGGTTGTGTATTCCGCCCGTAAGGAACACCTCATCAAACCCGTGCTGGATCGCTACACCGAAGAAACCGGCACCCGGATTATACTCCTGACGGACAAGGCCGCCACACTTCTGGTACGCCTGAAAGCCGAAGGCCCCAATACCCCGGCGGATCTGCTTATTACCGTCGATGCGGGCAATCTCTGGCAAGCCGTGGAACAAGGTGTGCTCTTGCAGGTCAACTCAGAAATCCTGAAAGAAAACGTGCCGCGCCATTTGCGTGACCCGCAAGGCCATTGGTTCGGGCTTTCCATTCGCGCCCGGACCATTGTTTATAATACGGAAAAGGTCAAACCTTCCGACTTATCCACCTATGAAGCCTTGGGCGATGCGGTCTGGGAAAACCGGCTTTGCCTGCGCACAAGTAAAAAGGTCTACAATCAATCGCTCGTCGCCATGATGATCGCCGAGATCGGACAAGAAAAAACAGAACGCATCATTAAATCATGGATTAATAACCTGGCCGCAGCCGTTTTTTCAAGCGACACCAAAGTCCTCGAAGCCATTGCTGCGGGACAGTGTGATGTCGGCATCGTGAATACCTATTATTTCGGACGGCTTTTGCGAAAAAAACCGGATCTGCCGCTGGCGCTGTTTTGGCCCAACCAGGACGGTCGGGGCGTGCATGTGAATATCTCAGGTGCGGGCGTGACCAAACACAGCAAAAAAACCAACGCCGCAACCGCACTTTTGGAGTGGCTTTCCTCAAAAGACGCGCAAAACCTTTTTGCCGACAGCAATATGGAGTATCCCGTAAATCCCAAAGTCAAACCCGCCTCGGAAGTCGCCGCCTGGGGAACGTTCAAACAAGATGAAAACAATCTGGCGAAGGCGGGAACGCGACAAAAAGAAGCCATTCGACTGATGGATCGCATGGGGTATGAGTGAAAGATGGAACACCCCCTCGAACCTGAACACCTTATCTCTTGAACAATTCGACCCGGACTGAAATCAGGGCGTTTCATATTCAAAACATCACTATTGTTTGCGAAGGAACAGAGGGGGCCAAACGCCGCCTTTTCAAATCTTCTGATATACTTTCTTTATTATAACCCGTTTAAAATCAACGATAGCGGCACGATTGACATGATCCTTTTGGCAGTTGACCTATACGGCATTCGTCCCTTTGCGCAAGCAAAACGTATTGTGTTCAAACCCGGCTTAAATGTCGTGGTGGGTGAAAACGGTTCCGGAAAGACGATAATCTATCAGGTGCTCTCTTCGCTGCTTTTTAATACGCCGCCCGCCCGAATCGCTTTTTTTGAAGATCAGACACAGCAAGCCGCCGTCACCTTTCAAATCCGGGACGCCACGCGCTACCGCATCGCCCGAGATTACAAAAAGGAAATGTGGAATCTCTCAAAAAAAGAAAGCACCGGCAAGCAGTTCACAACCCTTGAAACCGACTACGATAAAATCTCACTTTGGTTGAAAACAAACACGGGCGGCTTGAATGAAGGGGAACGCGCCTTGCTCTTCATGATTGATCCATTCCGACTGCCTTCACGACTTGCGCGCGGGCAAGGCATCAGCAAGCTCCCGCTTCCTGAAAACCTTCCGCCGGAAACCCGTACCGGTTTCGGCGCTGAAAACAAAACCCTCCCGCCGCCTCAAATACCGGACGCGCAGCGCGCGGAACGCGCTGAAAAAGAACAGGCCTTGAAAGACGCACAGCAAAAACTGGACGCCCTGGCCGAAATCGACGACGAAATGCTTCGCAAGCGGGATGAAGCCGACGAAATCAAAAAACGTATCCGCGAAGTTGAAGAGATCGAGAAAAGGCTTCAAGGAATAAACAAAGCCGAAACAGAGAAATTTTCACATTTTTCCTCGGAAAACCTCATCAAACCTGAGCAAATGCAAAACTTTGAAGCAGATGAAAAAAAGCTGGCGGATGATTTCGATACCTTTGAAACAGAAGGGCAGGGCCTTGAAGCCGCATTAATTTTGAAAAGACAGGAAACGCAACGCAAAGATCCTCTGCGGATCATCGGCTTGTTGTTGATCACTGCATCATTTTTATTGCCTTTTGTGATTTCGCTTTCCGGCCCTCTGCGTTACGTTTTTCTAACAGGCGTTTTGACGGGGACTGCGCTGAGCGGCTTCGCCTATTTTAAGCGGATGAAACGGACCGCCGCACAAAACCGTTTAGAAGCAAACCTGCATCACCTTGATGAGCGTGTGCGCAAACGGGAGCAACAATTTGAAAAAACCTATGCCGCAATCTATGCGATGATGAAAAAAACCGGGGCAAAAGACTTGTCCGAATTAAAGAGCCGACAAAACGCCTACAGCACGCTCAAACAAAAAAAGGAAGCTGCCCGGGCCAAGATTGAAACACTGCTGGCAGGCGAAACCCCTGAAAGTCTGCGCGAAAAAGCCGAACAATTTGATAAACAAGCAGAGACACTCCGGGAGCAGCTGAAGGATCATCAAAGTCTTTCGGAAGAAGTTTACCGTCTTCAGGAAGTGCTTCGGGACACCGCGCCCGAAGCAGCCGCGCCGGACAGCGCCTTTTCGGGACTGCCGGACTTGGATTCCCTTTCCCAAAGCGGGGAAACCTCGTTTTTTCCCACCCTGCTTAACATGGGAGAAAACGGGACAAAACCCAGCCGCGAACGACTGGAACATGATGCGGGCATTCTCTATCGCCGCTTTCAGCCTCAAAACAGCGCCCCCATCAAGGTCGCGGAAAACGGTGAAATCCGACTCGGGCAACACCCTTTGCATCATCTCAGTCCCGGTTTGGCTGATCAGGTCTTTCTTTCCCTGGCGCTTTCCAGCTTGAGCCAGTTTTCCAAAATTGCCTTCCCCTTCTTTTTGGACGCGCCCTTTGAAAGCCTGGACCCCGCTTCACGCGAAGCCGCAATCAAAATCCTGAAAATCATCGCAAAAAAGCGCCAAGTCATCCTATTCACGACCCATCCCGAATGCGTCGAAACAGAACAAGTCGTCACACTCGCCCCTGCGGCCTAAGATCACGACCGACATACAAACACAACATCCTTCAAAGACTTTCAAGATCCGTCAACACATTTACAGCGTCGAAAAGGCCGTGCTATCATTTCAAATTCCGGCCTGTTCCTTAACAATTACCACTGGAAAGACAAGCCCGATGAAAGAACAAAAAATCCACATCAAAGGCGCGCGCGAGCACAATCTTAAAAATATCGACCTTGAAATCCCGCGTGACAAACTTGTTGTCATTACCGGGCTTTCCGGCTCCGGGAAGTCTTCTCTCGCCTTTGATACGATTTATGCGGAAGGCCAGCGACGTTATGTCGAGTCGCTCTCGGCCTATGCCCGGCAGTTTCTGGACAAGATGGATAAACCGGATGTCGATGCCATCGAAGGCCTTTCCCCCGCCATCGCCATTGAGCAAAAAACCACCAGCAAAAATCCGCGCTCTACAGTCGCAACGGTCACCGAACTATATGACTATTTCCGTCTGCTCTTTGCCCGCATCGGCCATCCTTATTGTTATCAATGCGGCAAAAAAATCACATCCCAAACCATTCAGCAAATGGTCGATGCCATCATGCGGTTTCCCGCAGGCGAAAAAATCCACTTACTGTCCCCCCTCGTCCGGGGCCGGAAAGGGGAATATAAAAAAGAGCTGCACAATATCCGACAAAAGGGCTTTGTGCGCGTTCGCATTGACGGAAAAATTATCGACCTTTCACAGGAAACAGAACTCCCCGGGCTTGAAAAAAATAAAAAACACGACATCGAGATCGTCATCGACCGCCTCATTGTCAAAACCGGCCTGGAACGGCGTTTAGCCGATTCACTGGAATTGGCCGCAAAAATGGGCGACGGCATTGTTTATATTTTAAAAGGCGATGGACTGCTGCTTTTTTCGGAACATCTGGCCTGTATCGACTGCGGCGTCAGCTATCCCAAAATCGAACCCCGGCTTTTTTCCTTTAATTCGCCGCATGGGGCCTGCCCGGCTTGTGACGGCCTGGGCACAACACTTGATGTCGATCCCGATCTCGTCGTGCCCGATCCCTCCCTTTCGCTCCAAGACGGAGCGATTAAACCCTGGGCGCGGCGGGGCTCAATTTTCTATGAGCAAATCATGGAATCCCTTTCGGCACATTATCAAATCGACCGACTTGCGCCTTTTCGTAAACTGGCCGCCATACATCAAAACACACTGCTCTACGGCTCAGGCCGCGAATTAATCGAATTTACCGGTATGCGTGACGGCGAACGCATCACCTACAAACGCCCCTTTGAAGGCGTCATTCCAAATTTGGAACGACGTTACAAAGAAACGGACTCGAGCTATATCCGTCAGGAAATCGAAACCTACATGGCCTTACATCCCTGCCCAACCTGTAAAGGCGTACGCCTCAAACCGGAAAGTCTGGCCATTAAAGTCGCCGGAAAATCCATCGCCGACCTCAGCCGTCTGTCGATTAAAGCGGCCTTGGCCTTTGTGGACGGCTTGGTTTTATCGGAACGGGAAATGTTGATCGGGCAGCGCATCTTAAAAGAGGTGCGGGAACGACTGGGTTTTCTTGTGAATGTGGGCGTGGATTATCTCAATTTGGATCGCAATGCGGGCACCCTTTCGGGCGGCGAAGGCCAGCGCATCCGGCTCGCGACACAAATCGGTTCTTCATTGGTCGGCGTCTTATATATCCTGGATGAACCCAGCATCGGGCTGCATCAGCGCGACAATCGACGCCTTTTGGAAACACTGCGGCATTTGCGGGATATCGGGAACACGGTACTGGTTGTTGAGCACGACGAAGAAACAATACAAACCGCCGACTGGGTCATCGACATCGGCCCGGCCGCAGGAGTACACGGCGGGCAGGTCGTAGCCCAAGGCACGCCGGAAGATATTTTGAACAACCCGGATTCCGTGACAGGCCGTTACCTTTCAAAAGAAGCCGCCATCTCCCTGCCGCCTCGTCAACGCAAGGCCAAGGGTTATTTAAAAATAAAAAAAGCGGCCGAAAACAATCTTCAGGACATCAACGTCGATTTTCCCTTGGGCCTGTTTACCTGTGTCACCGGGGTATCCGGCTCCGGAAAATCGACGCTCGTGCTTGAAATCCTTTATAAAAATATCTCGCAACACATCAACCGCAGCGCAGAAAAACCCGGTCGTTGTGAAAAAATCACCGGCATGGGGCAGATCGACAAAATCATCCACATCGACCAAAGTCCCATCGGCCGGACCCCGCGTTCAAACGCCGCGACCTATACGGGCGTGTTTACCTTTATTCGCGATCTCTTTGCACAATTGCCCGAATCGCGCGTGCGCGGCTACAAGGCCGGACGCTATTCCTTTAATGTGAAAGGCGGCCGCTGCGAAGCCTGCCAGGGAGACGGCTTGATTAAAATCGAAATGCATTTCCTGCCGGATGTGTACGTGATGTGTGAAGTCTGCACCGGCAAACGCTATAACCGCGAAACACTGGATATCCGCTATCGCAATCGCAGCATTGCCGATATTCTGGATATGACGGTGGATGATGCCGTGTCTTTTTTCAAAGCCATTCCTTCCGTCTCCGGCAAACTGCTCACGCTTCAGGAAGTGGGTTTAGGTTATATCAAATTAGGGCAATCCGCGACAACGCTTTCCGGTGGAGAAGCGCAGCGCATCAAACTCTCCAAAGAACTCTCCAAGCGGGCGACGGGCAAAACGCTTTACATCCTCGACGAACCGACGACGGGCCTGCATTTTGCCGACATTCAACGTTTGCTGGACATCTTGAACCGTTTTGCCGAATCCGGCAATACCGTCGTCGTCATCGAGCACAACCTAGATGTGATTAAAAATGCCGATTGGATTATTGATCTCGGCCCGGAAGGCGGCACGGGCGGCGGGACCGTCGTCGCCACCGGCACACCGGAACAGGTGGCACAAGTACCGCAGTCCCACACGGGACAGGTTTTAAGGCAGCTTTGATTCAGTCATGAATTGTTTTTTCAAGGCAAAAATACCCAGCCTCTGTGTTACAAATTTTGTAACGGGCTATTCCCTACAAGTTGCGCCTTGAATCCGAAAATTTTATCCCTTGAAAAACTCAACTGAACGACCCTCGACAATAAGTTGCGGGGTTCGCGGCGGGTCGATTGAAATCGACGCGATCCGATGCCGACACGCTGAAAAACCTTGCCTGTCATTTCGAAGAAACGAAGTGACTGAGAAACCTTAGATTTCTCGCGATGCTTCGAAACGGCAGGGCCGGATTTCTCCCTTCGCTCGAAATGACAAGTCGCAAAGCGACAACGCCAACCTTATCTTCGCCGGAAGGCGAGGGATTTCAAGCATCCCCGAACGAGACACTAACGCAGTATAAGCAGGCAAATCGGCGGTTTCAAATTCCGCAATTTCGGAATTTGGGGAAGGGGCCCCGCTTGGACTCCGCTTCGCATAAGTGCTAGAATGCAGGCGCGATTGACCTGCTTAATCATGCTTTGGAGCGTCTAAAATCTCGTGCGACTTCTTTCTTTTTTCCGTCCCCGCTATCGATTCAAACGAGCCGAACCACAGTCACGCAAGCTTTTCGGAAACTCACCTTTGCTCTTTTTTGCCTTGTTTTCATCCTTTTTACTAAGTCCCACACCGGAAGCCCGCAGCAGTCCGCAGATACAGGATCTCCTTGTTGAAACCCGCGACGGAAGCCTTTTTGTTTCAGCAAGGCTCCGCAGCGGTTTTCAAAAAAAGACCGTCGAAGACATCCACAACGGCATCCCCAAAAATTTTTATTATTACTTCGTACTGCACAAAAAAGAAAAACGCTGGTTCGACGAAGAACTGCTCTCCAAAACAATCCGCTATACGGTGAAGTACGATACCTTGAAAAAACATTACACCGTCACCCGCACGGACGATCAAAACACAACGGAAACAACCGTATCGGAATTCGAAGCCATGAAAGAAATGGTGACCCGAATCAAACATCAAAAACTCACGACGCTTGAAGGACTCAATAAAACAGACCATCTTTATGTCAGCGTGAAATCCCAAATGCAGGCGGTAAAACGCCCCTTTTATGTGGACTATTTTCTTTTTTTTATCCCTTTTCTTGAAATAGACACCCCGTGGGTTGATTCACCGCGCATTACTTTTTCCGAGGAGAAATAGGCGTGCCGACCCGGATTCAGACGGGCCGACGCCGCCGCTTTCGCGCGCTATTTCCAGAGGCTTAAAATGGAGACCTCCCTTCAACCTTCCGGGAAAACACCTCAGCCCCCCCGGGCGCAAAGCAGCTTCCGACCGGTTTGGATCACGGCCCTTTTTTTAACACTTTCGATCTCCTTAACCTTCCTGCTCTTCCAGGGCATT
>JALUVJ010000109.1 GCA_027020665.1 Nitrospira sp. | reverse complement strand
GGGAATCTGTGAGAAAAGAAGGGGGTCTTACGATAGGAGACGCGGTTAAAGTCCTGTCTACAGAGGATACCGAGAAAACGGCGACCTCCGAAGCCCTTAAAAAGACGGCTGATGTTTTGCCGAAAGTCACGGAAAAGAACAAAGCCCTTGAGGCACCGCCCGCTTTGCAGAAAGCCGGGATGCCCCCGATGATAGCGGGTGATGAAGCCGGGAGCGAGGCCGCTCGGCAAACGATGATTGATTTTAAAGCGGTATCGGCCAAGGCATTGCAGGCTCAGCAGGGAGAATCTCAGTCTGCTCAAACGGCTTTGGAAAACCAAGCCCTGCCTGCGCACTTAAAACCCGCTGTATCTTCTACATCGATTCTTCAAAATGTTCAGGCGCTTGCCTCAGCGCAGTCCCTTGTTGCCGAGGGCGGGCAGCAAAGTGGTCCGGGCCAGGGGGGAGATTTTTCTGGAAATCCCGCCTTGCAACACTTTTCGGATTTTAAGTCGCTTGAAGGCCGTGCAGGCATGGAAAAAGTGGCGACGGATTTTCGTGCCCTGCTGGATGCGGGACGGGGTATTCCGGATGAACGCGCCGTTTTGAGGCAAGTTGCGCAAGAGCTGCGTGCTTGGCGACCGGGACAGCATGAGCCGATTCGTTTTCTTTTGGAACCGAAACATCTGGGTTTGCTTCAGATTGATGTGATCTTGCAAGAAGGCGTTTTGAGGGCGCATATGGTGACGGCTGATCCCCTGGTGAAAGAATTATTAGAAGGCAACCAACAATTTTTGCAAAACGCCCTGAAAGGCCAAGGGCTGCAAATGCAGCAGTTTTCAGTCGATCTGGGGGATCGAAAAGGATTTATGCCTGAAGGGCGAAGCGCCTCTGTTTTTAAGAAGGGGGACCCGCTTTCAGAAGAGGAGGCCGATGATTTCTTAGCGCCGCCTTCTTCGATCATCAAACCCGTCCGCGGCGCTTTAAGTCTTTATATTTGAGCCGTTTATCAATGTATTAAGAATGAAGGAGGTGCGTAAAAATGGATCCAGGCACGGCGGAACCTTTGGGAAAAGATGTTTTTTTACAACTATTGACGACACAGCTTCAGTACCAGGACCCGCTTGATCCCACGGACGGCACACAGTTTGTCGCAGAATTGGCGCAGTTCACACAATTGGAGCAGAGCGCGGAAACGAATGCGCAGCTCGCTCAGCTCATCGAAAGCAATACTTCACTGAATAACTTTGGTGCAACGGCTTTGATTGGAAAAGAAGTGCAGGTTGAAGGCGGGGTTTTCACTTTTGAAAGCGGCAGCCCTTCAAATTTTTCATACGAATTATCCGGAGACGCGCAAGAAGTAATTGTGCAGATCATGGATGCCTCAGGCAGCATTGTGAGCACACTGAATCCCGGTGCGCAAGCGGCGGGATTTCAAACCCTGACTTGGGATGGCCGGAATGCAGACGGCAACTTGCTCCCGTCTGGAGAGTACGCTTTTGACATCTCCGCAAGAGATATCGAAGGCGGCCCGGTGCCCAGTGAAACCTTTAGCCGGGGTGTCGTAAGCGGTCTGCTTTTTGAAGAAGGCATTCCCTATGTCACCGTCAACGGCGGGAGAATTCCGGCGTCCGATGTGATCTCGGTGCGTTGAAGTTCTTGAACCCCTTTTTTAAGGGGGGAGATATGGAGAAGATAAGAAAAAAGCCTTTTCGAGCGTTTTCATTCTTAAAAGAAGGAGGCAAACTATGGCGATTTTAACATCTCTTTTTGCGGGGGTGAGCGGACTAAGTGCCTTTGGGACCGGCCTTTCGGTCATCAGCAATAACATTGCGAATTTAAATACAATCGGATTTAAAGACGGGCAGGTTTCTTTTGCCGACTTGATCAGCAGTGGCTCAACCCGCGCGCAGATCGGGCGCGGGGTCTTGGTGAATGACATTCGCACCAACTTTGCCCAGGGTTCTTTTGAGACAACAGGCAGTGAGCTGGATCTGGCCGTGGAAGGAGAAGGGTTTTTTGTCTTAAGAGATGCGGCCGGTGCCGAATTTTATTCAAGAAACGGCGCATTTAACGTCAGTAAAAACGGCTTGGTTGAAAATGCCGAAGGTTTGTTACTTCAGGGTACACAGGCCAATGCAACGGGAAGTTTGCTCGGCCAGCCTTCCGGGACGATCAATTTGGCGAATACCTCGTTTACGCCGAGCCAGACGGGTAACATTTCAATCGATGCAAATCTTGATTCGAGGGCGCCTGTGATTAGCGGCGGTTTTCTCGTGAGTAATCCATCGGGCACTTCAAATTTTTCGACGAGTCTTTCGATGTTTGATTCTCTCGGGGTCGGGCATCTGGTTTCCATCTATTTTACAAAAACAAGTGCAACACAATGGACCTACAATGTTGTGGTTCCTGCGGCCGATACACAAGGTGGCACGGTGGATACGATTATGGCCGACGGCACACTGACATTTGGCACAAGCGGTGAATTGACAACGGCCAGTACAACAAATTTTCCGACAGGCGGTTTTGATTTTGCCGGAAATGTTGTTCAGAATGTTCAGCCTACTTTCGATTTTGGGAACAGCACGGCAACTTCAGGCACAGGACTTGACGGTATCACCAATTTTGGTGCGCCTTCGGCTGTTTTGACGCAGACACAAGACGGTTTTGCTTCGGGCTCGCTTTCGAGCGTTTCGATTGACAAAGACGGTATTGTGACCGGTTTGTTTACAAACGGTCAAAGCCGGACACTGGCCCAAGTGACTTTGGCCCGTTTCAATAATCAACAAGGGCTTTCAAAGCTTGGAGACAATGTTTATGTCCTCTCCAATGAATCCGGTCAGCCCATTATCGGCCCGCCCAATACCGGCGGTGCGGGTCGTGTGCTTTCCAATTCCCTGGAGTTGTCCAACGTCGATCTGGCGCAGCAGTTCATTAAAATGATTGAATATCAACGCGGCTTTCAAGCCAACTCACGGGTCATCACCACAACAGATGATCTGATGCAGGAACTGGTGAATCTCAGACGGTAATCCTTAGAAACAAATTCGTCTGAAAAAGGGGCGGTGCGCTTGCGGGAGGTCGGCGCGTTGCCCTTTTTTATGTCCCCTGAGATCGATTCCGTTCTGTCAAGATCATGACATTTCAACCGTTTTGCTTGACGAACAAGACAAGTTTTCGCGCCGATTTTCCTCAGAGACACCCCAAAACCCCTTGCTTTCTCCCTTCCTCCGATAGGTCTGAAACGGCATAAAGATTGCTACAGCATACTGCGGTTAGAGTGCGCAAGACAGATCAGCGTGCGCTTTCAATCTGATGTTCATATTTGAAATCGGGACAGCTTTGCGTTGTCGGGACCTTAGCATGAAGAGGAATCCTTACAAAAGGGATGCATTATGAAGATGATCATTATTGGACTTGTTGTCGGGCTGGGGCTGGGCGGCGGCGCCTTCTTTTTTATGAAAAGCCAGCAGCCGGCCCCGGTTGCGGATGCGCCAAGAGCGGCAGCGCTTGAAGGCAGTGAAGAAGGGCCCAATGAAGAAGGGGCGGCGGATGCGTTGGGCGAAGGGGACGGCCCGCAGGATGAAGGCGGCATCTACGAATTGGAGCCCTTCATTGTCAACTTGGCCGATACCGCAAAAGTCCGTTACCTGAAGATCACCATCAAACTCGACTTGGTTCGCAGCAAACACTCTGAAGACCTCAATAAACGTCTGCCTCAAATCAGGGATACCTTGCTCCTGCTTTTAAGCAGCAAGGAATTTGCCGCGATTCGCACGGTGGAGGGGAAGATGGAATTGCGGGATGAAATTTTACAGCGTGTGAATGCCATTTTCCGCAGCAATAAAGTCAAGATGGCCTATTTTACGGATTTTGTGACCCAATAGTCGGCCCTTAGCGCGGAGAAAGCTAAATGGCAGAGAAAATTCTCTCACAAGACGAAGTTGAAGCCCTGCTGCAAGGCGTTAATTCAGGAGAGGTCGAAACTGCTTCAGAAGAAAAGCAGGAAGGGGCAAATACCTACGACCTGACCAATCAGGAGCGCATTATCCGGGGCCGGATGCCGAGCCTTGAGATTATCAATGAGCGTTTTGCTCGACTCTTTCAGGTTTCGATGACGACCTTTTTGAAAAAGGAAATCGAGGTGGTTCCGGTTTCGATTGATGTGCCGAAGTTTGGTGAACTCATGCGCAAAATTCCGCTGCCCAGCAGCATCAATATCGTCAAAATGGACCCTTTAAGAGGTTCGGTACTCGTTATTTTAGATACGAAATTTGTCTATCGCCTGGTCGATCTTTATTTCGGGGGTTCCGGACAAACCTATGTGAAAATCGAAGGCCGCGATTTTACGCCGATTGAAAGCCGCATCATCCAAAAGGTGGTGGATAAGCTGTTGCTCGATTTGGAAAAGTCCTGGAAGCCGATTTTTAAGATCAATATCAGCCATGTGCGCACAGAGATTAATCCTCAGTTTGCCGCCGTGGTCACACCGACGGAGGTTGTGGTGACCACGCTTTTTAAAATCGAAATTGACGGGGATGGCGGCGATATCTTTATCGGCATGCCGTATCCGACCATTGAGCCCATTCGTGAAAAATTGTACGGCAGCTTTCAGAGCGATCAGGATGAAGAAAACAAGCTGTGGTCGAAACGCTTTGCAGAACAGATGACGGAGTGCAATTTGAGGACAGTGGCTGAAATCGGCAAAGCGCAACTCACCGTGGGGGAATTAACACGCCTTTCCGTCGGAGATGTGATCGTATTGAATCGCACGGTGAAAGAAGATCTGGATCTTAAGGTGGAGGGACGCACCGTTTTTCAGGGCAGGGCGGGCCTTCATCGCGGCAATGTGGCTTTTCAAATCAAGTCGATTGATAAGAGCCGTAAGAAATGAAGCGGGAGGTAAGAAATGGCAGATGACGCAGCCGCTCCGGAAGAAGAGGAAGAAGACGAGATGGCGCGTGCCATGGCGGAGGCGATGGCCGAAGCCGGGCAACCCATTGAAAAAGAGATGCCGGGTGAGGCGCCTGCAGACCCGGGCGAGGGCGAGCAAGCCGCGGTTGATGAGGCGCTTGCTGCCGCTGCGGAGCCGGAACCTGTAGCAGAATCGGAAGCTGCCGCCGAGCCTGCGCCGCTTTCGCCTTTGGCGCCTCAGCAGCCGGGCGAGCCGCTTGGAAATCTGGACTTTATCTTGGATGTGCCGCTGCAAATCACGGTGAATTTAGGGGAGACGCGGATGTTGATTAAAGAATTGCTGCAATTAGGGCAGGGGTCCGTCGTCGAACTGGAAAAAATGGCCGGTGAGCCGATGGATGTGCTCATTGGCGATAAGTTGGTCGCGCGCGGTGAAGTTGTTGTTGTGAATGAAAAATTCGGAGTGCGTTTGACCGACATCGTCAGCACCGCGGATCGGATTCAAAAACTACAGGGATAAAACGCGGTTTAATTTTCAGATCATAAATATAGGGCCGATTTTAGAGGAAGCTCTGAAAATCATGTTCAAGCCTTGGAAAGGGCCGTGTGGAAATGGATGATCCTTTTGCCAGTTTAGTCAAGATGCTCTCTTCGCTCTTGCTGGTTTTGGCTTTGATTTTGGGCATTGCTTTTGGCGTGAAGCGGTTTCTGCGTTCACGGTTCAGCCAATGGAAAACGGCGCCCTTGGTTCAGGTTTTATCCACGGCTTATCTCGGCCCGAAAAAGGAGATTTCAATCATCTCGGTCGGGGAACAATACCTTGTCGTGGGGATCACTCCCAATCAAATTTCGCTGCTGACACGCTTGGAACACGCGCCTTTTGAAACAAATTTGACTGAAGAAATGAAGGATTTAAAAACAGAATGAATCAGGATCTCATCAAAAAAAGACGCGCGGCGCGGCGTTTATTCATTTTAGTGCTGAGTGCCTTGATCGGGACACTGGTCCTCTTTTTCGCATTGCCGCAGGCCTTGTTTGCACAGACGGTTCCTGCTGAAGCGCCTTCGGTGACTTTGAGTCTGGGAGAAGGGTCGGGCGAACGTTTTTCCGTAGCGATACAGATTCTTATTTTGCTTACCGTCTTGTCGCTCGCCCCTGCGATTTTCATCATGATGACCTCTTTTACCCGGATCATCGTCGTGCTTTCTTTTATGCGGCAGGCCTTCGGCACGCAGCAATCTCCGCCCAACCAAGTCTTGATCGGGCTTGCACTTTTTTTGACCTTTCTGGTGATGGCGCCCGTGTGGCAGCAAGTCAATACGGAGGCCTTGCAGCCTTATTTGGAAGATGAAATTTCTCAGCAGGATGCGCTGGATCTTGCCATTGTGCCGATACGGGATTTTATGTTGAAGCAGGTGCGTGAAAAGGATCTGTCCCTTTTTATCAAAATGGCGAAACTCCCGCAACCTAAAAACCCCTCGGATTTGCCGACCTTTACCGTAATTCCCGCATTTATGATCAGCGAATTGAGAACGGCATTTCAGATCGGGTTTTTAGTGTACCTGCCGTTTCTTGTGATTGACATCGTAGTGGCCAGCATTCTCATGTCGATGGGCATGATGATGTTGCCGCCGGTCATGATTTCACTCCCTTTTAAATTAATTCTGTTTGTGTTGGCGGACGGCTGGTACTTGGTGGTCGGTTCATTGGTGAAAGGGTTTGCATGAGATGGGCGGGGATCGGATGCCAAGGGCCGGAAACCGGAAGGAAGAATTGCGTGCTGATTCCCGACCCCCGGTTTCCGCTCTTGGTTCAAAGCATTTTTCCCGTTTTTAATTAGAGGGTTTTGCCGGGATGACATCTGAATTTGTTATTGAAATTATGCAACGCACCATCGAGGTTTCCGTGCTTTTGTCTGCGCCGGTGCTGGTTTCAAGCCTTGCCATCGGCTTGGTGGTGAGTTTGTTCCAGGCCGTGACGCAGATTAATGAAGCGACCCTGACTTTTCTCCCGAAAATCCTGATAGCGGGTCTGGCCTTGGCCTTTTTTTTCCCCTGGATGCTCTCAATCATTATTGGATTTACCAGTGACATTTTGATGAATTTCTCAAGTTATACCGGATAAAACAACAGGACCCGGTGATGAGTGTGCCCTTGATTGACAGTATTTTAAGAAACCAGACGGTCTTCCTTTTTATTCTTTTTCGGGTGGCGGCATTTCTCGTGGCGATTCCCTTGATCGGCGGCGCAGGGGTTCCGGTGATGGTGAAGATGTTGCTGGTGCTTTCCATGAGTTTTGTTTTGTTTCAGACGCTTTCTTTTGCGCCGCCGCCCACTGATTTGAACTTGGTTTCTTTGGCCGCGGCACTATTGGGCGAAGTCTTGATCGGATTGATTATGGGCATGGCCGCCAATCTTTTGTTTAGCGCGATAGAGATGGGTTCCGAGATTGTCGGCATACAGATGGGTTTGGGCAGCGCCAATCTTTTTGATCCCGTCTCCAATAAACAGGCCTCTCTCATCGCACGCTTGCAGAGTCTTGTGGCGATGTTGATTTTTTTGGCGATGAACGGTCACTACATTGTACTTGAAAGCATGATGAAGAGTTTTGAGGTCTTGCCGTCCTTCGGTTTTTATCCTTCGGGGCCGCTGATTCAATACATCATGCGCCTGGCCGGCGAGATGTTTTTATTGGGATTGAAGGTTGCCATCCCTGTGATTGTGGCGCTTTTGATGGCAAATGTCACGATCGGGATTTTTGCACGCGTGATTCCGCAATTGAATGTCCTGCTCTTTAGTTTTCCAGTAACGATTACACTGGGTTTGTTGATGCTGGGTTTTTCATTACCCATCCTTTCCGGGATATTGACGCAGGAAATTTCAGGTTTAAAAACGGTTTTTCAAAATCTGTTGATGGGAATGAAACCTTAAGAAATTGCTGATTAAGTCATGAATTGTTTTTCTCAAGAGATAAAAAATGGCTGCAGACGAGCAGGAAAAAACTGAAAAAGCCACACCGAAGCGCCGGGAGGAGGCGCGACAAAAAGGGCAAGCGGTGACCAGCCGGGAACTGAGTTCGGCTTTTATGATTCTGTTTTCCGTGTTGATTTTTAAAAATCTGGGTTTGGATTTGATGCTCGAAATGAGGACGGGCATGGCGCAGGCTTTTTCCGCATCGGCCGCTGAAGCAATCACACAAGCACGGTTTAGCCACTTGATGCGCGAGCTGATGATGAAGACGCTTGTGATGACCTTGCCTGTTTTGTTTTTGACGGCTTTTGTCGGGGGATTTTCCGTAGTGGTGCAGCACGGTGTGCTTTTTTCGACACAAGCCTTAATGCCCGACTGGAGCCGAATTAATCCGCTTTCCGGTTTCGCGCGTATTTTTTCAATGGAATCGCTCATGAATGCCGCAAAAACCTTGATGAAGTTCCTCGCCATCGGCGGCACGGCTTATTTTGTCATGCTGGAAAAATTGCCTGCGGTGCTTGAATTAAGCCGCATGAGTCCCGGTGAAATTCTCAATTTATCGGGAGAAATGATCGGCAGCCTGGTGCTGCGTTGCGGCGCCGTCGTGGCGGTGATCGGTGTGGCGGATTATGCCTTTCAGTGGTGGTCTTTTGAGAAAAAACTGCGCATGAGCAAACAAGAAATTAAAGAAGAAAACAAGCAGACGGAAGGCACGCCTTTAATTAAATCGCGAATTCGGAACTTGCAACGGGAGACGGCAAGAAAACGCATGATGGCCGATGTGCCGAATGCCGATGTGGTGATTACCAACCCGACCCGCTTGGCGATTGCGCTCAGTTATAAGCCTGCGACGATGGCCGCACCCAAGGTTCTCGCAAAGGGATCGGGTTATGTTGCAGAAAAAATCAGGGAGGTGGCGCGTGAACACGGTATCCCTGTGATTGAAAACAAACCCGTGGCCCGATCCCTTTTCAAAAGCGTTGAAGTCGGCCAGCCGATTCCCTCCGGCATCTATCGGGCCGTGGCTGAAATCTTGTCCTATGTTTACAAATTGAAAGGAAAAAGGGCGTAAAGCAGATGGCGCAGGCTTTAACCCAAAATACATCCCAAAAACCGGCTTTGGACGGAGTCGGAAAAAACGGGGATGTCATCATGACCTTTGGTGTGATCGGTATTCTGCTGTTAATGATCCTCCCGACGCCGAGCATTTTATTGGACTTGCTCTTGGCCTTCAGCATCAGTGCGGGTGTGGTCATTTTGTTTGTTGCTTTGCACACCGTGAAACCCGTGGAATTTTCCGCCTTTCCCTCTATTTTGCTGATTATCACCTTGTTTCGTTTGGCCTTGAATATCGCAACGACACGCTCGATTTTACTGAACGGCAATACCGGCACAGGCGCAGCGGGAAAAATGATCGAAACCTTTGGC
>JALUVJ010000108.1 GCA_027020665.1 Nitrospira sp. | reverse complement strand
TAAATCATGTGCCGTGCTGTTGTAAGAACCGCCGCGATAAGAAAGCACTTTTATAATACCGGGATCTTCCGGTCCGGTCGGGTTTTTAAAGGGCGCATCCTTATAATAAAATTGGTCGTACCAATCCGCAACCCACTCTGAAACATTGCCCGCCATGTCATAAAGACCGTAAGGACTCCGGCCTGATTCAAAACTACCCACGGGGGCGGAATATTTATACCCGTCCTGAGAACCGTGCCCATTGACATGTGATGCGTGAAAGCTATCACCCCAAGGCCATTTCACCGCGTCTTCACCTCGCGCTGCTTTTTCCCATTCCGCTTCGGTCGGCAGACGATTACCGGCCCAACGGCAATAGGCCACCGCATCAACCCAAGCCACTCCGACTACGGGCTGATCGTCCCCTTTGAGTAAATTTTCATCGTCCTCAAATACAGGAATCATCGGTCCAGGACGTTTCAGCATATTTGTAAAACGGGCGTAATCAGCATTCGTGACTTCATATTTGTCCATGTAAAAAGCATCCAGGTAAATCACCCGCTGCGGCTGCTCATCTAGATCCCCGTCCGCTCCTCCCCCCATCGTGAACGAACCTGCGGGAATAAGCACCATCTCACGCCCATCTCCCCCCTTAATGGTTTCAAACTGGCTGTAATCCACTTTTTTGACAACAGCCACGTCCCGCTCACGCATTTCAAGCCCTTTGGTCGAGGCTTGAATTCTTTTAGATTTAACGGATTCGACAACCAAAGCGATACCAATCAGTGCCGTGCAAAAAACCATGACACCGGAAAAAACCAGAATCACTTTTCGGTTCATCATCTATACAAGCCTCTAGTTGAAGATAAGGAAAATATGCCTTTACTTAAGGAAAAGATTTTTCAATATAGCTAATTCGTTACGGCTTTGCAAGGCCGGAGCGCAGCCCGAATTCCGCGATTGAGGAATTTGGGCACAGTATTTCCCTTTTTGCACAAAGCACATAAATTCTGAGGATTTTTGCAAAAAAATAGGGGGAAACCCAGGTTTCCCCCTATTTTAAATCCAGGCTTAATCTGCTTGTTAAATATCAACCACCGATACTCACCATGTTCGTCAATTTTTTCTGCTCCGCAATCATATCCAACTCATGATATTCCGGTTTGACAAACAAGACCTGATCCAGCAAGCCTGCAATTTCTTCGTCACTACAGTCATTACGCAGCGCATCACGGAAATCAACCGCAATTTCCGAGAAAAGACAGGGGCGAATCTGACCGTCGGCTGTAAGACGAACACGATTACACGTATCACAGAAATCATGGCTTACGGCATGAATAAAACCCACCACGCCCGGCGCACCCGGCAACCTGAAGTTTTCCGCAGGACCGGAGTTTCCTTCATTCGCACCATTAAGCGGAATCAACTCGCCGAACTTATCTTCGACTTCATCCACAACGGCCTGGAAAGGTTTATAGGTTTTGACCCAGGTGTCCCAGTTGGCGCAAGGCATGTACTCAATGAAACGCACGTGGTAGGGCTTGCGCCGCGTCAAATTGACAAAATCGGCCACTTCATGATCATTTACACCTTGTTGAAGCACCACATTGATCTTCAAAGGTTTAAAGCCCACACGCTCGGCTTCTTCAATCCCTTCCCAAACCATATCAAAAATATCGCGCCGGACCACTTCTGCAAAGGTTTTCGGATTGAGCGAATCCAGACTGATATTGATCCGTCTTAAACCCGCCTTGTAAAGATCTCCCGCCATTTGCTTTAAAAAAACGGCATTTGTCGTGAGCGCCAATTCCTCAATACCCGGGATCTGATTCATTTGATCAATAAAACCAATGACACCTTTTCTCACAAGAGGCTCACCCCCTGTAATCCGAACTTTTTGAAGACCTCTTTTTGCAGCAACACGAATAATGCGAAGTAGTTCATCGTAAGAAAGAATTTCATCCGTAGGCGTCCAGTTCAAGCCCTCTTCCGGCATACAATAAACACACCTTAAATTACAACGATCTGTGACAGAAACTCTCATATATGTAATGGATCTTTGATATGGATCAACCAGTGCGCCCATGTTTCCTCCTTCAATCAAAAGGTGGCGTTTTATTGAAAAATATATGTAATTTTATAAAATCAGTAAGCATCTGTCAAGGCAACTCAAGAAAAACTCCAGGATCATAGTAGTCTGAACATTTAAACACAAGGTGTGCTATATTGCAAACAAATTAATCTCCGGAGGGAAAATAAATGTCAGAGGATAAAAAACCAAGCGAAGAGAAAAAAGAGAAAGAAAAGAGCGTATTTAAGATTCCACTTCGCCGCATTCCAAACGAAGCAGAAAGCCTTGCCGAAGAAATGCAGGAAATTTTTGACGAAGATAAGGTTGTACATCGCCACGGCTCGGCCGAACCGGAGCATGATTAAAGAAAGCAAGCGGACAGGATCAAATGATAAAATCCCCAAAAATGTAGTGAGATACAATTGAAACCAGCGGCCACACAATTTTTCTCATAAGGCCAAAAGGATCCAGAAAAACAACAAAGACCAAGACAAACATGCCGTAGGGTTCAATACTGCTAATCAGGCGTGATTGCGCCCTTGGCAAAAGCCCGACCAAGACCCGTCCCCCATCCAACGGAGGGATGGGAATCAAGTTGAAAATCATTAAAACAACATTAATCAGCACGGAAAATCGAAACATTTCACGCAGAGGCAACAGAAAAAAAGAGGCCCCGCTCCCCATGAGCCCGCCTCCGCCCATAAAAGCCGGATCGGAAAGCAGGCGATAAAAAATGCCGCTGATGACCGCCAGGATCAAGTTCATGCCCGGTCCGGCCGCCGCAACCCAGGCCATATCTTCTTTGGGGCGCCTCAAATTAAGGGGATTCACCGGAACCGGCTTCGCGTATCCAAAAATAAATCCGGTCGACACAAACATCAACAGCGGAATAATCACCGTTCCGAAGAGATCAATATGAGACAAGGGATTCATCGTAATCCGCCCCAACTGGCGCGCAGTCGGATCTCCTTTTTTATCCGCCACCCAGGCATGCGCTGCTTCGTGCAGCGTCACCGCAAAAATCAGCGGCAACACCATGATGCTTATTTGTTGGATTATTTCATTCATTATGGACCTATTTTACACCTCCGGACGCACTTCTACCAACACCTCATCCGGATTCACCCGATCCCCCTCAGCAACGTGAATCGCCTGGACCACACCGTCGATAGCCGTATGCACCTCGCTTTGCATCTTCATTGCTTCAATAATGAGCACAACCGCACCTGCTTTCACTTTTTCGCCCAGCTTCACCCGGATATCAACAACCGCCCCCGGCATCGGAGTGGTCACATCCCCGTCATCGGCCACTTTGGGGCGAATAGAGCGTCCACCCGCGTGTGATTCAATCCGCCCCTCGGCAGCAGGCATGACCTCTAAAAGGGATTCGACCATCACTTCCTCGAGCTGTCCGTCGACATAAATGAAATAAGGTCGCCCCCCTTCCCCGGGATGCCCAACGCCGCCGACTTTCACCTCAAAGGTTTCCCCATGCACCTTCACGTTAAACTCACTGGGTGCGATCAACGGGGCCTGCACCTCTTCGACTTGAGGTGCTTTTTCCGATTTTTTAACAAGAGGCTGATCCTTCTGATTAAAGAACTCAAGTGCAACCTTAGGAAACAAGGCATAAGTCAGCACATCTTCAATATTCTCAATTTTTTTCCCCAATGCCTTGGACAGCTCTTTCTCCGCACCTTCAAGTTCCGGATTGAGCAAATCTGCAGGACGCCCCGTAATCGGCGCATCATCTCCAATCGCCTTTTTCTGCACCGCTTCGTTGATCGGCCCCGCAGGTTTGCCGTACAAGCCCTTTAAATAATTGCTCGTTTCGCTGGTGATCACCTTGTAACGCTCCCCCGTGAGCACATTGAGGGTGGCCTGCGTCCCCACAATTTGACTTGCGGGCGTCACCAAGGGCGGAAAACCAAAATCTTCCCGAACCTTAGGGACTTCATCCAAAACGTCCTGCATGCGATGTAGGGCCTGCTGCTCCGCAAGCTGCCGGGCAAGGTTGGAGGTCATACCACCCGGAATCTGATAGGTGAGTACCCTGGGGTCCACCCCGGTATAGTCCGATTCAAACTCATGATATTTTTTTCGCACTTCTTTAAAATAGTCCGCAATTTCAGTTAGTAAAGACATATCAAATTCAGGATCGCGCGCACCCCCTTCCAGGATGCGCGCAAGGGTCTCCACCGGCGGTTGCGAGGTACCCGATGCCATTGAAGAAATCGCCGTATCGATGGCATCCACACCCGCTTCAATGGCTTTTACATAAGTTGCAACCGCCATCGCGCTGGTATCATGCGTGTGCAAGTGAATCGGCACACTGATCGCCTCCTTCAATTTGCTGATCAAATCAAAGGCGTCGTAGGGCGACAACAAACCCGCCATGTCCTTCACACAAATCGAATCAGAACCCATGTCCTCCAAACGTTTAGCCAAACCCACAAAAAGATCATTGTTATGAAATCGACTCACCGTATAACAAAACGCCCCCTGCACTTTGCCGCCGTATTTCATCGTCGCCCGGAAAGAGGTTTTTAGATTTCTCAAATCATTAAGCGCATCAAAAATGCGAAACACATTCATCCCATTTGAAACGGCACGATCAATAAAACGCTCAACCACATCATCCGCATAATGACGATAGCCCACCAAATTCTGTCCCCGAAGCAACATCTGGAATGGCGTATTGGGCATCACCTTCTTTAATTCACGCAGTCGTTCCCAAGGGTCTTCGTTTAAATAGCGAATCGCAGAATCAAAGGTCGCCCCGCCCCACATTTCAATAAAGGCATAACCCGCCTGATCAATTTTCTCAGCAATGGGTAGCATGTCCTCAAGCTTCAGCCGTGTGGCAAGGTGCGATTGGTGGCCGTCCCGGAGCGTGGTGTCCATGAACTGAACCGGTGATAAGCTTGGCTTTAACTCTTCTTTTTTACTTGAATCCGCCACACGACCTCCCTTTGTTGATGTTTATTACATTTTTTCACGATGTCTATTCTCGTCTTGAATGGGCCGCAATAACCGCGGCAATGGCAATGACCCGATCCATCTCGTTTACAGGCGTAGCGACATTCAATTTATCCAAATGCGTCTCAATATAGCTCGTATCAAATGCACCGCTTTGAAAATCAGGATCTTCCATCACCTGCTTTAAAAAAGGAATCGTCGTCTTCACACCGCGAATCACAAATTCATCCAATGCACGACTCATACGTTGCACGGACCCGTTCCACGTTTTTGCACGCACCGTCAGCTTGGCCAAAAGCGAATCATAATAGGGCGGCACGACATAGCCCTTGTAAACATTGCCGTCAATACGCACCCCGATGCCTCCCGGCGAATAATACGCGGTGATCTCGCCCGGCGTCGGCATGAAATTTGTTTTGGGATCTTCCGCATTAATGCGGCACTCGATCGCGTGGCCCCGCAACAAAATATCTTCCTGCCGGTCGGGAATCGATTGACCGGCCGCAATACGGATCATCTCTTTGACAATATCAATCCCGGTCACCTCTTCCGTCACCGTATGTTCAACCTGAATGCGCGTATTCATTTCCAAAAAATAAAAATTCCGATCCGTATCCACCAAAAATTCAACCGTGCCCGCGCTGACATAATTGACCGAACGTGCGGCCGCAATCGCCGCCTGCCCCATCTTTTCCCGAAGCCCCTCATCCAAGAGCAGCGAAGGGGCGATTTCGATCAACTTCTGATGCCGTCTTTGAATCGAACAATCCCGTTCACCCAAGTGAACAACATGCCCCTGTTTGTCCGCCAACACCTGGATTTCAATATGATGCGGAGAGAGAATATTTTTTTCGACATAGACCGTGTCATTGCCAAAAGCCACCTTCGCCTCCGACTGCGTGACCTGGAAAAGCCGTACAAGCTCCGCCCGGCTGTGACACACCCGGATGCCCTTGCCGCCGCCCCCCGCAGAAGCCTTCAACATCACCGGATAACCGATCTCATCCGCATAAGACGCGGCCTCCTTCACGGAGGCCAGCGGATCCGCAGAACCCGGCACGACGGGCACCCCCGCTTCAATCATCTTCCGCCGGGCGGAGATTTTGTCCCCCATCGTTCGAATGACCTCGGCGGGCGGGCCAATGAAGGTAATGCCGTTCGCCTCACAGGCATCCGCAAACTCGGCGTTTTCCGCCAGAAATCCGTAACCCGGATGAATAGCATCCACCCCCTTTTGCTTGGCCAAATCGATAATCCGATAAATACTCAGATAACCCTCAATCGGCCCCGGCTCAACCAAATAAGCCTCATCCGCATAACGCACATGCAAAGAATCCGCATCCACCTCCGAATGGATCACAACCGTTGCCACCGATAACTCTTTACACGCACGAATAATCCGTAAGGCAATCTCCCCACGATTCGCAATCAACACCTTTTTAAACATTGGATTCACACACTTTAGTTCACCTGGATAAACTTTCCCTGATCGACTTGGATAAAAAAGGGCTCTTTAATCAACTCGCCCTCCAGTATTTCATAAATAAAACCCGCGGCACCCGGAAAATCCACCGTCTCCGCAATAGCGGCCTTCACTTTGGCCGGGGTCAAGGCCCCTCTTCTCATTGCCGCAAGAATCAAACGGGTGGCATCGTAGGACTGGGCCGCAAATAAATCTGGCTCATCATTAAAACGCGCCCGATACTGCGTCACAAAGGTTTCGACAACCGGATCCGTGCTTTCCTTAAAAAACCCGTCCGCAAAAACCACCCCATCGGCATACGATCCGGCCAGCTTCAAAAACTCCTCAGAATTCCAACTGTTAGTCCCCAAAATACCGACCGTATTAAATTCATGAAATAAAAGTTGCGGAATAATCAGTCCCGCCCTCACCGCATCCGCGGGCAAGAATATCGCCTCAAAACCCGGCGTGTAAAGCGGCTCGACTTCTCCCTCTTCATTTTCGATCTCCTCAATCAAACCCTCCTGCTCCAAATCCGCTTTTTTGAGCCGGAGGATTGTTCTGGAAAAATCCGTATCACTCAAAGGATAACGCTCAGTCAAGACCACCTCGCCGCCCAACTTTACAACACCTTCTGAAAAACAATCGACCCAGCGTCGTCCAAGTTGCTCATCCGGAAAAAGCACGGCAAAACGCTCCGCCTCAAGCTCTAAAACAGCATATTCCGCAATGGCATTGCATAAAAAGCGATTGGTGACCGCATTGCGAAATACCGTGTCGCCTAAAGAAAAAAGGCGACGCGCTGTCGCGCCAGGCGTAATCAAAGCCGTATCGACCTTCTGAAGCACCGCCGCCACACGATTGACTTCCTTGCTCAAAAGCGGGCCGACGACCGCAACCGGATGATACTCCTCCAACCAAGCGTCCAAGGGCAGACGCAAACGAGAGGGATCTTCTTCCGAATTTCGCACCACAAGCCCGACAGACGCACCCGGCAACTCTTCTTTAAAAAGCTGAATCGCAAGCTCAGCGCCGTGCAAAGCCTGGTTGCCAAACGAGGCAAGTTGCCCGGACAAAGGCAAAATAACCGCCAAAAGATAGCGGCTTTGCTTAATCTTGTTTTTAATTTGAACGAGCAATTGCCGCACCGAGCCGACATGGCGGTGCCTCGGGAATTGCTCAATAAAAAGAAGTGCCATTTGCTCTTCATGGTAATAGTCCTGCTTTGCATCGTAAAGCACCATTAAACGCATCATCGCTTCATCCGCCGGGAAAATCGGCCCGAAAGTCTCCACAACCGTGCGCAAGTCCGGCTCGCCCAAATCTCCCCGAACCAGAGCAATCACCTCTTCTTCGACCAGGATCGGGGTCACAAATTCCGAGCGCATCGCCCTTTTTTTCATCAAAACATGTAATGCACTCAAAGAATCTTTTCGTGTTTTATAGGTCCGGATTAAGTGTTCATAAACCATGAGCTTACTCGGCACCTCATCCGAAACAGGCTCCCAAAGCGCCATGATTTTTTTCAAGCGGCCTAACTCGAAATAAAAAATACTCAAACGCAGCCGCACCGCATTCACGCGCGGCTCATTCGGAAAAAGATCAAGAAAGCTCTGGAGCAACTCTGTCGCCCGGTTGGCCTCCCCCTTCAACCAATAAATCTTACTAAGCAATACATAGGCATCCGGCAGCAGCGGACTGTCAAGGTAATCCAATAAAAACGCCTCAAGAGAAGAACCCGCGATTTCGTAATTGCCTTGGTCAAAATAGGCCTTCGCCTGACTAAAAAGATTTTTTTCCTCGAAAGAAGCCGCACTAAATAATTCGGGAGAAACTTCAATTTCGGGGTTGTTTTTTTTCGATAGAATATCGGGCGACGCACCCGAATCCTGCGCCACCGCAAGTGCCCGCTCCCGCGCAATCTCAATCGGCAGATCTTGGGCTGAAACCGCGCACACGGGGAAAATCACGAAACAAATTCCACCCCAAAATAAATTTTTAAAACACATCCGATTCAAACCGGCAATCCGGGATTACAAGTGGGTGACTTGAGGAAGCTCTGTGCTTAAAAGACTGTTTTTTTATCCCCAAAAGAGGCTCAAAAACCGCGATACATGATGAAACAAAATGGCTTTGATCATAAAAGATGTCAGAAGGCATGTCAAGAAACCGCGTGAAGGCATCGGCTCTGACTCCCTGATAAATAAAGAAGTTTTTTTAAATTCACCTTGTTCATACACACGCTTTACTGTATAAACTGTGTCCTGAAAATAGACTGCGCAACTAAACATTTTGGCGATAGGAAGACACGCAGCAAAATGCGTCCGCCCCGCTTCCACACCGGAAAGTAACGTTTTCATGGCTTCAAAACATGTCATCACCTGTCTCGGCACAAACCTTCCCTTAAGTCTGCGTGAAAGCCTGAACCGGCATCTCACCCATCAGCAAATCAACATTGAGGCAATCAAGACACTCGCGGAAGCCCCTCTGGCCTGCATCGAAATTCTCGTCACCTCAAAGCCCGCCCTCAATTCGACCACGCTGACGCGGGACTTGCTTCACATCGCAAGCCCCTTTGGGGTTGATATTGTGATTCAAGGCGATACGCCCGCCCGCCGGAAGAAACGCCTCATTGTAATGGATATGGATTCCACCCTCATTCCGGTCGAAGTCATTGATGAACTCGCCAAAGAAGTCGGCATCGGAGAATGCGTAGCCGCCATCACCCGGCGGGCCATGAACGGGGAACTCAATTTCAACGAATCGCTCATAGAACGCGTCGGCCTTTTAAAAGGGCTTTCGACAGACGTACTCGAAACCGTTTACAAACGGATTTCCTTTACTCCGGGCGCTGAGTCTCTGCTCGCCGTTCTACAAAAACTCGGTTATAAAACAGGCGTTTTGTCGGGAGGTTTTGATTATTTCACTTCCCGTATCCAATCCGTGTTGAAGCTCGATTACGCCTATTCCAACCGTTTAGCGGTAGAATCAGGCCGGCTCACAGGGAAGGTCATCGGAGAAATCGTCAACGGCGATAAAAAAGCCGCGTTCATGGAAAAAGCGGCCAAAAAAGAAGGCATTCCGCTGGATCAAGTCATTGCCATCGGCGACGGCGCAAACGATCTGCCCATGATTAACCGGGCCGGGCTCGGCATCGCCTTCAACGCAAAACCCGCCGTTCGCGCTGCCGCACCCTACAGCATCACCCAAAAAAGCCTGCTCTGCGTACTGTATCTGCTCGGATTTTCCGACAAAGACATCAACGCACTCACGATCTAAAAACCAAAATCCCGACGCTTCGGCCCCATCCTCGGCAAAAAGCACTATACTTACTAGAAGGAAATTCACACCCGAAACCTGCGCTGGGGTTATCGTGAAAAAACCGTTACTTATAGACTGAAGCTGAGCCATGATCGGTAAAATTTTATCCGGGAAATACGAAATAAAGCGCGAAGTGGGGCGGGGCGGGATGGGTGTAATCTATGAGGCCCTGCACACCGCACTCAATCGCACTGTTGCCATCAAAGTCCTGCATCCCCAATTTACAAAAGACAGCGCCTTTTTAGACCGCTTTCAACGGGAAGCCCGGGCGATGGCCCGTCTCGACCACAAAAACATCATCCGGGTCTTCGACGTGCAGGAAGAACAGGGCACCCATTTCATCGTCATGGAATATTTTAAAGGACAAAACCTGCGGCAGATTCTTTTAAAAAAGAAAAAACTGCCGCAACGCACTGTACTCTCCATCGCCTATCAAGTGGCCAAGGCGTTGGCTTATGCACACGATAAGAACGTCATTCACCGCGACATCAAACCCGCGAACATCATCATTAACAAAAACGGCGTCGCCAAAATCGCCGACTTCGGCATCGCCGCGACGACGGACGAAATTTCGCTCACCGCAGACAACCACATCATCGGCACACCCGAATACATGTCTTTAGAACAAGCACGCGGTGAAACCCTCGACGGCAGAAGCGATCTCTACGCCCTCGGCATGGTCATGTATGAAATGCTGACGGGCCAAACCTATTACACGGGAATCTCCGGGGGGGATGTGCTAAAAAAGCTGGCCTACGATGAGGCGGAATTCGACCTCATTTTCGATAAACCCGTCGCGCCCTCCCTGCAAAAGCTCGTGAGAAACCTGCTTAAAAAAAACAAGGACGACCGCATCGCCGACACCTCCGCCCTCATGCAACAAATCAAAACAAGCAAACAGGAACTCAAAACCGAAGTGGAAACAAATCAGGGAAAAAGCTTCTCTCCCCAACCCGCCCGAAAAATACCCGCTGCACCACAGCATGCAATCCGCGGCAACCCGCCCGTGCCGCCGTTTTTTAAAACAAATCGGGAAAAAACCGGCACATCTGAGGCCCAAGCGACAGTCGTTACACCCAAAAAAGAGCAGACCCCTGCAATTCAGAGATCGGAATCAACAAAAAAATGGCCCAAGCGAAGTATAGCCCTCATCATCGTCACACTGGTCTTTGCGGGAATTGCCGCGCCCTTTTTTAAAAACAATTCACCAAAACCCGCCGCACAGCTTCAAATCGCACAACTGAAAGCGGCAATTCAAGCCGTACAGGAAAAGCTGGCCCACACACATAAAACATCCGCTCCGGATGAAATCCGCCCCTGGGCCAAAGAAAGCTACAACAAAGCCGCAGACTTGGAAACAAGGGCCGCGGCCCTTCTGAGAGAAGCCGAGAAACTCATCAAAAAACAATCCTATGACGCCGCAAGAGATACACTCAAAAACGCCCACTTCCTTTTTAGCCAGTCGCATAACGGCTATGTCCGGGCCATTGAAACCGCACACGGCAAAATCATACAAGCAGAACAATCCCGAATGGAAAAAGAAAAACGCGCCCGGGAAAAGGCCTCACAAGCACTCGCGCGGCTCAAAAAAGAACGCAGGAAAGCCCGTGAAGAAAGAAAAAGGCAGGAAGCCCTTTTGCGTAGCGAATTGATTAAACTCAGTAAAGAAAAAACAAAAACCCCAAAAAACCAAGCGGCCTTAGAAAAAGCGCAGAACAAAAGAAAACCCCTGCTTAACCCCCCGACGAAAAAAAAGAACCCGCCGCCTCGGAAACAATTCGCGGCTCAAAAAAAGGACCCGGTCTTACCGCTCAACGAAATCGACTCTCTGGGCGCCATCCTCAGTCGTCTCACAGCCGCTTATGAAAAAAAAGATCTGAAAACCCTTCAAAACATGAGCACCATGTCGAAAAACCGCAGCACCTTCTTAAAACAAATTTTTAAGAATTACAAAAGCGTCAGCGTTTCGGTCACCGACCTCTCCATTGAAGCGGAACAGGCGGAAGCAATCATCTCCATCACTGAACTTCGCACACACAAAAACAAAAAAACCCGCCCCCCCGATCACTGGAAAACAGTCAAATTAATCATTCCCAAAAACAGGGGAAAATGGGACAAAGTTATCTGGTAGATCCAAAACAAACACGTAATATTTATTTAAAATTTGCAAAATATCAGGATTAAATTAAACTATTCATATGAACATCAACATAAAAAAACAGAACAAACAGGCGATTGCATTTCTCTTGATCTCAATCCACACCTTCTTTTTCCCGCCCTTGACTCCGCTTTTGGCCCAAAATCCGAACACGGCGGATCGTTTTCCGCCCGCGATACAACACGATCCCTTTAAAGCGGCACTGAAGCTGGATGACCCTATTATCGTTCAGGCAAGGGTGAAGGACAATCGCACCGTAAACAAGGTCCTGCTGTTTTATAGAACCGCAGGCGGAAAAGAGTACAACACCCTTAAGATGGAATGGATCGGCAATACAACATACTTGGCCATTATTCCCCGACGCTTCGTCCGGCGGCCCGGCATGGAATATTACATTCAAGCCTCCGACACAGCAGGCAACACCGCCACACAAGGCATGCCGAACACACCGCTCATTGTCGAACTTAAGGCACCCGCAGGGCAAATAGATCGAAATTCCGATATCAACACCGCCATCCTGCCCCCGGGAAAAAAAGGCTTTCGGCTCAGCACGGCATCGGACACGGAAAGCGAAACGAATCTAAAAGAAAAACCCTGGTACAAACGCTGGTGGGTTTGGACCATTGCCGTCGGTGTAATCGCTGGCGGCATCGCCGCAGGCGGCAGCGGAAGCAGCAGCCCGGCCCGGCCAAACACAGGCACCGGAACCGTATCGGCAGGCATTCCCTAAATCATCCCTGCATTTATAAAGACAAGGACAAAGTGAAGGCACGCCCTAACATACATTCAGGCATTCAAGACACACGCTCCGGAAAACCCGACGCCGCCTTCTGTCTCCTCCTGATCTTGTCTCTTTTCCTGACGCAATGCGGAAAAAGCCCGAAACAAGCCCGCATCGCCACACAAACACCCGATGGCGGTTTTACCCTGCCCTTGCCTTCGGCACTAAAAAAACATCAAAGCGGAAAAAATATCACCGCGCAACTCATTGTGAATGGCGGCACCCCCATCGACATGACCGTTGATCTGGAAAACGATCGCGTCACTGCCACAACCGGCGCGCTGAGCCCGGGCACCCACAGCTTTATCATCCAATATTTTTTAGATGGCGCCCTCATCGCCACCGCCGCATCGGAAGCCGAAATCATCGCGGGTCAAAATACAAACATCGTCTTTCCGCCCGAACTTACCGTCAATATCCCCCCCGCCGTACTTACAACCCAACCGGCTGAAAATGCGACAGCCGTCGCCCTAAACAGCAGCGTGTCCGCAACATTCAGCCAACCGATGGATGCGGCCTCCTTCACCGATCTTAACTTTACCTTAAGCGGGATGACAGGTTCTGTCGCAGGCTCAGTCGGCTATACAGAAGCCGCACCCGTTTTTGAAGCACGTTTTACAGCCACACAGCCCCTCGCACTCGCCGCAAATTATACCGCGACACTCAATACAAGCATCACCGGAATCTTGGGGGAAACACTCGTCGCGCCGCATACTTGGACCTTTACAACGGCTGACGGCACTTGGGGTAATGCCGAGGGAGTAGATCTAAATAGCGTAAACGATCCACTGAACAACGCCGCTTCGCCTCAAATCGCCGTGAATGCAAACGGAAATGCCCTTGCGGTTTGGTCTCAGACGAACATCGGCACATCCGGCCCGGATAATATCTGGGCCAACCGTTATGTCAAAGGAGTCGGTTGGGGCACTCCCCAATTAATCGAATCCGTCGATGCCGGTCATGCACGATTTCCTCAAGTCGCGCTTGATTCGGACGGAAACGCCATCGCCGTCTGGCAACAGAGTGACGGAACACAAAATGACATTTGGGCCAACCGATTCAATGCGGCGACAGGCTTATGGGAAGCGGCGTATCGCATCGAAACAGACAACACAGGGTCTGCGGACTCCCCTCAAATCGCTGTAGATGGAAACGGAAATGTCATCGCCGTTTGGCGGCAATTCGACGGATCATTTTTTAACATCATGAGCAAGCGCTTTAATGCAGAACTCGGCACTTGGGACACGACGGCAACCCCGATTGAAACGGAAAATAACGATGCACAGGCGCCACAAATTGCCGTTGATCGGAATGGAAATGGCATTGCGGTCTGGGAACAGTCTGACGGCACACAATTTAGCATCTTTGCAAACAGATTCGACGGCAGTTCCTGGGGAACAGCGGAAGCCATCGAATTCGACAACGCCGGAGATGCCGGCATTCCCAAAATCGCAATGGATGAAAGCGGCCGAGCCATCGCGGTTTGGCTTCAGGATGATGGAAGCGCAATCAACGTTATGAGTAACCGTTTCGTGCCCGGAACGGGCTGGGCCGCCCCGCCTCTTGTCATCGATACGGAAACGACCCAGGCCTTCACGCCTGAAATCGCCGTCGACTCCCAAGGCAATGCTTTTGCCCTCTGGCGCCAGTCTGACGGTTCAGTCTTCCATATTTTCTCAAGCCGCTTCAATATCAGCACGGCGCTTTGGGACGCACCGGCCCCCTTGGAGACCGGAACAGTATCGAACGTGGGGTTTCCTCAAGTCACTTTTGACCCGAATGGCAATGCCATCGCGGTCTGGGCTCAGCTAAACAGTGGAGACAGCTTTGACAATGTCTGGGCCAGCCGCTACACACAAGCCGGAAACTGGCAAACGGCAGAAAAACTTGAGACAGACGATCTCGGCAATGCAGGATTTCCACAAATCACTTTGGACGCAAACGGCACCGCCATCGCGGTCTGGACTCAGAACGACGGGACCACGACAAACGTGCAATCCAACCGCTTTCAATAAACTTCACTCCCCCGACAGCATCAACATAAGCCGACAAAAGACCTATTCTTTATCGGCTTTCCTTTTATAAGCTTGCTCCAACGCTGAAAAGCACTCCGATTTTTTCTTAACTGCAAGCCCGATTCCAATACGGTAAAAAAGTAAGACGTTTTAGGCTTTTATCGCTTTTTTACTATTGACATTCGCCAAATACATCCTATAATCAAAAACAGAGGTGGGGAATTGTGGGTAATAGTGAAACAAAAACCCAAAAATAGGAGCAGGCCGGGGTGTTTTTAGGACGTTTCACCCATACCATCGATACAAAAGGCCGCTTAAGCATTCCGGTCAAATATCGCGAAACCATCAATAAGAAGGATCCAAAGGGGGTCATATACCTCGCCACCGGCCTGGAGTCCTGCCTTGTCGTCTACACGCGTCCTGAGTGGGATCGTCTTATAGAAAAGATAGAACAGTTGCCCGCCATGAATCAAGAAGTATCCGATTACAGACGTCTCCTTTTTTCCGGCGCCACAGAATGCAGCCTAGACAAACAAGGACGCATCCTCATTCCGCAAAACCTGCGTGAACACGCCGGTTTGTCCGGAGATACTTACCTGGTCGGCAATAACAGCAAATTCGAGATTTGGCATCCGGAAAAATGGGCTGCCGTCTTTAGACGCACCTCAGGGAATTTCGGGAGCATTCAAAAAGGCTTGGCCGCCTTTGGCGTTTGAGCCGTTTTAGGGATTATTCGTGTCACACGCTACCGTAAAAAACAAACATCTGCCCGTCATGGTTGATGAAGTTTTGGAAGGCCTCAATTGTCAATCGAGTCAAGAAATGCCGGGAAAAACCTATGTCGATTGCACCTTGGGTCCGGGTGGACATACCGAAGCCATTTTAAATGCCAGCGCCCCCCACGGAAAAGTCATCGGCATCGACCGGGACGGAGCGGCCCTTAAATTGGCAACCGAACGCCTCAAGGGTTTTAAAAATCGCCTGACTTTGCAAAAAGGGGCATTTAAAGAACTGGGCAAGATCATGGCCACACTCCAAATCGAAACCGCGGACGGCATTTTGTTTGATTTCGGCATCTCGTCCTATCAACTCGATACCGCCGAGCGGGGTTTCTCTTTTCAGAAAGCAGGCCCCTTGGACATGCGGATGGATTCCGAATCGGGAGAAACCGCCGCCGACCTGGTCAATCGGCTTCCGGAAAAAGAACTGACCCTGCTCATCAAAACACTCGGAGAAGAGCGATGGGCCTCGCGCATCGCATCCCGGATCGTGCGTTTTAGAGAAGAAGAAAAACAAATCACACGCACGGAAGAATTGGAAAACATCATCTGGCGCGCCACACCGAGAAAGGCCCGGCATGGCCGCATCCATCCCGCAACGCGCACCTTTCAAGCCCTTCGCATGGCCGTCAATCATGAGATCGAACAAATCGAAGCCGGCTTGAAAGCCGCAATCTCGCGCTTGGCCTGCGGCGGAAGACTTGTGGTGATTTCTTTTCATTCTTTAGAAGACCGCGCGGTAAAACACTGCTTTCGCGGATGGGAAAAAGAAACAAAATATCGTTCAAAACCTAAATACATCAATCTTTATAAAAAACCGATCACCGCCGGCCCCGACGAAATTTCGCGAAATCGGCGCGCACGCAGCGCCAAACTGCGCGTACTTGAACGGGCGGCTTGAGAAAAACATGATAAACAGATTCACCGTCGCACTCATATTAATCACACCGATCGTACTTGTCTCCTTTCTCTCCGTTTGGCAGAGAAACGACATCATTAAGATCGGATACGAAACCGAAATCCTTCAGAAAGAAAAGCATGCGCTCCTTCGCCACCGAAAAGAACTGCGGGTTCAGGTCGAACGCCTCAGCGCGCTCGACCGGATTGAGCAGATCGCCCTCACGGAACTCGGCATGAAACACGCCGAGCCCGAACAACGGGTCTACATCACCGCACAAGCGCTAGATCGACGGTTGAACAAAGACTAACTTCGTCAGATCCACTCAGCGAATTTGACCTGAGAGGGAAGTTTATGGCGCAACACGACACAGATTCAACAAAACCGGCTTCGCTGCATGCGGTCCGTTTCGTCCTGCTCGCAGGTTTTGCACTCGTACTCCTTCGCCTGATTTTCATTCAGGGGATCGAACACGACACCTGGCTTGCGCGCGCCGACCGGGCACAGGAGAAAACCGTTAAACTTGAACCCGAACGCGGCACAATTTACGACCGAAACGGCAATATTTTGGCCATGAATGTTGACCGTCCCTCTCTTTATGCCATTCCCGGTGAAATTGAAAACCCGCAAAAAACAGCACAAAAATTGGCCCGAATACTCAATGTCCGCCCCGACCGCCTCTTGCGCAAACTCAAAAGAAAAGGAGCTTTTGTCTGGCTTGAACGTAAAATCGGCCTCGAACAAATGGCGAAAATCGAAGCTTTGAACATCAAAGGGCTTCGCTCCGTAATGGAAAGCAAACGGGTTTATCCCAAAGAAGCCCTTTTTGGACACTTGCTCGGTTTCGCCGGACTCGACAATCAAGGCCTGGAAGGCATCGAAAAAAAACATGATCACATCCTGCGCGGCACGGAAGGAGCGATTATTCTGGAACGCGATGCCCACGGCCAATCCGTCTTTCCAAAGGGTTTACAATACATCGACCCCACGCCCGGCAAAGACCTTCACCTCACCGTTGACGAAAACATTCAACACATCAGTGAACGCGAGTTACAACGCATGGTTAAAGCCAGCGGTGCGAAAGGCGGCACGGCCATCGTGATGAACCCCTGGAACGGTGAAATCCTTTCAATGGCCGTTCAGCCCGCGTTCAATCCCAACAAAGTCAGGACATCAAGCCCGGCGCAGTGGCGCAACCGGGCCATTGCCGATTTTTACGAACCCGGCTCAACCTTTAAAATCATCACTGCCGCCGCCGCGCTCGAAGAAAACCTCGTCACCCCCGACGACCTCATCGATTGCGAAGAAGGCAAGTATCGAGTGCGCGGCACGACGATTCACGACCATGATCCTTTCGGCGTCATCTCCTTTCGTCAGGTCATTGCACACTCCAGCAACATCGGCACCATCAAAATCGCTGAAGTACTCGGTCCCAAACGGCTTTCAGGCTACGCGCATGCTTTTGGTTTCGGAGAACGGCTCGGCATTGAATTGCATGGAGAATCTCCCGGCCTGCTGCGCGACACCCGCGATTGGTCCGGGCGCTCCCTGGCTTCCATCGCCATTGGGCAGGAAATCGGCGTCACGCCCTTGCAAATGGTGACCGCGACATCCGTTACGGCCAACGGCGGTTATCTCATGAGTCCTAAAATTATTCGCGAAGTTCGAGGTAAAAACGGCGAAGACAGGAGTCCGCCCCGCATCAAACGCCGCGTACTTTCCGAAAAAACCGCACACGAAATGACAAACATCTTAAAAAGCGTCGTTTCAGAGACCGGCACCGCCATCCGTGCCGCCGTGCCGGGCTACACCGTCGTCGGCAAAACCGGCACCGCGCAAAAAATCGATCCGGAAACGCGGCGTTATTCTCCCGACAAGTTTGTGAGTTCCTTTGTCGGTTATCTTCCCGCCGAAGATCCCGCGGTCACCATTTTAGTCATGGTGGATGAACCGGAAGGCAAAGGCTGGGGCGGTGAAATCGCCGCACCCGTTTTTTCAAACATCGCAAAAGAAATCATGCACTATTTGAAAATAGCACCCAAGGCCGATCCCCCCGCAGAAATTCCGCCCACACAGGTCACCGAAAACAAAGCCAAAATGGTCCGGACATCAAAACACACAGAGGTTTTGATTCGGGATGCCGTTTATAAAATCGGCCCGGTGCGGTGAATTTAAACGATTGGATCAACACCTTTAATGAAACCGGCCCGGAAAAATCAACCATGATTGAATTACTCGGAAAACCCAATATCACAGTCGATGACATCGCCATTGACTCAAAAGCCGTTTCACCCGGCACCTTGTTTGTCGCACTAAAAGGCAGCGTGCAAGACGGGCACGACTATATTGATGAAGCCGTCGCCCGCGGGGCCAGCGCCGTGCTTTTGCAGCAGCCGATTTCAAAAGACCGTAAAAAAAACACGCAAACAACCTTCATCGAAGTCGAAGATACAAAAGAGGCGCTCAAACACCTCGCGCCTTATTTTTTCGATTACCCTGCGTCAAAACTCAATCTCATCGGCATCACCGGCACCAATGGCAAAACGACCACAGCCTACCTCGTCGAAGCACTGCTCAATCACGCGGAAAAAAACACCGGCCTGCTCAGCACCATCGCCTATCGTTACGGGCAATGTGAAAAAAAAGCCAAGAACACCACGCCCGGATTGCTGGATCTGCAAAAGATTTTTTCCGAGATGCGAAAAAACACCGTGACCGATGTTGTGATGGAAGTCTCCTCCCATGCCTTGGATCAGGAACGCGTCGCAGGATGCACCTTTGAAACCGCCGTGTTTACCAATTTAACGCAGGATCATCTCGATTATCACGACACGATGGACGATTATTTCGCCGCAAAAAAAGTTTTATTCGGACAAACACAAGGCCGGTGGATTGTGAATTTAGACGACCCCTGGGGACAAAAACTACAAGAAACCGGACCCGGCCGCGTTTGGGGCTACGGCATTGAGCATCAAGACACCCTCTACCCCACTCACTTTCAATCGACTCTAAGCGGGCTCAAGATGCACACACAAACCCCTATCGGTGAAATTGAAATTGTGTCCCGTCTTTCGGGCCGTCACAATGTTTACAATATCTTGGCCGCCGTCGGCGTCGGTATTGCCTCCGGTCTCTCCAAGACACAAATTGCCGAGGGCATCGCCGCGCTGAAACAAGTGCCGGGACGATTTGAAAAAATTGACTTGGGGCAGAATTTCACCGTCATTGTGGATTACGCCCATACCCCCGATGCACTCGAAAGACTGATTCACACCGTCAAGGCCCTCGCGCCGAAAAAAATCATCACCTGCTTCGGTTGCGGCGGGGATCGTGATCGCGGCAAACGCCCGCTTATGGGTGCGGTATCGGCGCAAAGCGACATCGTCATACTCACTTCCGACAACCCGCGCAGCGAAGCCCCGCTCAACATTATTGAAGACATTGAAGCAGGTTTGTCTTCTCAGGAAACAGAAACGGGGAAAAGAACCGATTACGAAATCATGGCGGACCGTCGCAAAGCCATTGCACGCGCCATCACCCTGGCACAATCAGGAGATGTTGTGCTGATTGCCGGAAAAGGACACGAAAGCGATCAGCAGATCGGCTCCGAAGTCATCCCCTTTGATGACCGGGACTGTGCGCGGCAGGCACTCGTCGAAAGAAATAAACAAGCGGCAGAGGAAAAATAACGCATGGGCGCAGCGTCAATGATAAAAGCACTATGGACAATTGATGATTTACTGGAAGGCTGCCCGGGCGGCCTTGAAGGTACTGCGCCCGAAAATGCGGCTTGCGAAGGTATTTCAATTGATACGCGGACGATCAAAAAAAACAACCTCTTTTTTGCCCTCTCCGGCCCGCATTTTGACGGACATCATTTTGTCGCAACGGCCCTGCAAAAAGGCTGCAGTGGCGCAGTCGTCTCCCGCGCAGCCTTTGCACAACAAAAAAACGAATGGCTTTCTCATAAACCGGGCCGTTTTTTTATTCTTGTGGATGATCCCCTGCAAGCCCTTCAGTCGCTCGCAGGTTGGCATCGTCAACGTTTCACACTGCCGCTCATCGCCATCACAGGCAGCAACGGCAAAACCACCGTCAAAGAAATGACCGCCGGCATCTTAAAACGACGCGGCCCTGTTTTAAAAACGGAAGGCAACTTCAACAACCACATCGGATTGCCGCTCACCCTGCTCCGCCTGACAGAAGAACACCACAGTGCCGTCATCGAGATGGGCATCAATCAAAAAGGCGAAATGGCCCGACTCTGCGACATCGCCCGCCCCACGATGGGCCTCATTACCAATATCGGCCCCGCTCATTTAGAAGGGCTCGGCAACCTTGAAGGCGTCGCCCAAGAAAAGACGGTGCTTTTTGAAAAACTTCAAAATACCGGCACGGCCATCATCAACATGGATGATGTTTTCTTAAAATCCTGGACAGATCAAGTGGCAACACAATGGACTTACGGCCTGGCTTCAAACGTGGGCGCGTATGACCTCAGCGCGGATCACATTGTCTGCGAAAGCAAAACGACCGCCTTTACATTGCACCAAAACCGTTCAGGAGAATCCCTTTCAGTCACGCTGCCCGCCCCCGGCCACCACCATGTTTCAAACGCGCTGGCTGCGGCGAGCATTTCAGCCGCACTCGACATGCCGATAAAACAGATCGCCGAAGGGCTTTCCGATTTTCAACCCTTGTCTCAGCGCACGCAGATCTTAAAAACCGGAGGCATCACCCTCATCTTCGATGCCTACAATGCGAATCCCGCCTCGGTTGAGGCCGCGCTCGACCTGCTCGCCAAACAGGCTCAAGAAACCGGCAAACGCATCGCGATTTTGGGCGATATGTTTGAATTAGGCGATTATTCGGAAACAGCCCATCACCGCATCGGCCAATCCGTAGCCGCCCACGGAATCGACGGACTCATCGCCCTCGGACAATACGCAGAAACCCTCGCTTCCGGCGCGCGCGCAGGGGGATTGCCCGAAAAAGCCGTTTCAGTCCATCAGGATTTCAAGGGTTTGAAGACCGTACTCAATAAACAGATCAAGGCAGGCGACACCCTGCTGATCAAAGGATCCCGCGGTATGAAATTAGAACGTCTTTTGCCTTTTTTCGGTCTGGATGAAACGGGCATGGGAGATCAAAACTAATGTTTTACAATCTCCTCTATCCCCTGCATACGACCTTCTCATTTTTAAATGTCTTCCGCTACATCACCTTTAGAACAATCTACGCCATTGTCACGGCACTGGTCATCTCTTTTATCATCGGCCCCTGGATCACAAAATGGCTCAAAACACGGCAAATGGGCCAAACGATTCGGGAAGACGGCCCCAAATCGCATCTTATCAAATCGGGCACCCCCACGATGGGCGGACTCATGATCCTCATTGCCATCATTTCCTCCACCCTGCTCTGGGCCGATATGACCAACCGATATATCCTGCTCACCCTTTTTTCAACCGCAGGTTTCGGGCTCATCGGCTACTTGGACGACTACTTGAAGTGCATCAAAAAAGACCCCAAGGGTTTGTTGCCGCGCTACAAATTCAGCCTGCAAATCGGCGTCGCCCTCATCACGGCGCTGGGGCTTTACACCTCACCCGCCTATTCGACAATCCTTTCCGTGCCTTTTTTTAAAAACCTGACTCCGGACCTCGGCATCTTCTATATTCCCTTTGCGGTCTTGGTCATCGTCGGCGCCTCGAATGCCGTCAATTTCACTGACGGACTCGACGGACTGGCAGTCGGCCCCATCATGGTCACCGCAGTCGCTTATTTGATCGTATCCTACGTCAGCGGCCACATCGATTTTTCAGAATACTTACTGATTCCATATATTAAAGGGGTCGGGGAATTGGCCATTTTTTGCGGAGCCATCGTTGGCGCTTCACTGGGGTTTTTATGGTTTAACGCCTACCCGGCAAGTATTTTTATGGGGGATATCGGCTCACTGCCGCTGGGCGGCGCGCTCGGCACCGTTGCCGTAATTTCAAAACATGAACTGCTCTTGGCTTTGGTCGGCGGGATTTTTGTGATGGAAGCCCTTTCCGTCATTTTTCAAGTCATCTCTTTTAAATCACGCGGAAAACGGATTTTCCTCATGGCGCCCATTCATCATCATTATGAATTAAAAGGCTGGAAGGAACCTAAAATCGTAGTGCGTTTTTGGATCATCGCCATCATTTTGGGCCTCATTAGCTTAAGTACGCTGAAATTGCGATAGATCATGATGACGCAGAATGCAAAAGGGAAAAAGGTCACGGTAATCGGCATGGGGCTTAGCGGTCTCTCTGCTGCGACGCTGTTGGCAAGAGAAGGCGCAGACGTCCTGATTGTGGATGAAAACGCCCAAAAACCGCCGCTGCCACTTCCCGGCAACATTCGGCTTAAACTGAAGGGCTGGAGTGAACATCATCTCACGGATACGGATTTTATCGTGCTCAGTCCGGGCGTGCCCCGCTCAAAACTTCCGACGGAAGCACTCAAGAAAGCGGGCATCCCGATCATCGGCGAGATTGAACTTGCGGCCTCCCGCATCACCGCACCCATCATCGCCATCACCGGCACCAACGGCAAAAGTACAACCACCACACTGGTCGGGCAAATTCTGCAACATTGGGGTTTAAATGTGTTTGTGGGCGGCAACCTCGGCCTGCCGCTCTCCGAAGCCCCGGCTTCACAATGGGACTTTGTTGTCGCCGAACTTAGCTCTTTTCAATTGGAAAGCATTCAGCATTTTCGGCCGCGCATCGCCGCACTTTTAAATCTGACGCCCGATCACCTCAATCGCTATCCGGATTTTAAAACCTACCAAGAAACAAAACAGCGGATTTTTGAAAACCAAGGCCCGGCAGATCACGCCGTTTTAAATCACGATGATCCGCTCACCGTCCCACCCGACTATGCCGCCGATACGGTTTATTTCAGCAAAAGTCACGTATTGGATCGCGGCGTCTACCTTCAGGAAGGCATCATCAAGAGTACGGTCTGGGGAGAAGCGGAAGAAATCTGTCGTTTGGAAACGCTAAAGGGCGCGGCGGCTCATCATATCGAAAATGCCCTGGCCGCCTGTGCAATCACCCAACTCTGCGGCTGTTCAAGTGAAGGCATTTCACAAACTTTACAGGCTTTTAAAGGCCTGCCGCATCGCATGGCATTCATCCGCAGCCATGCAGGCGTGCATTATGTGAATGATTCCAAAGGCACCAATGTCGGCGCACTCATGCAATCGCTTGCAAATATGCCGAAGCCGGTCATTTTGATCGCAGGCGGACGGGATAAGGCAGCCGATTTCGATACCCTGCGTCAAATCATCCATAAAAAAGTCAGAGTCCTCATTTTAATCGGGGAAGCCCGACACAAGATGGCTTCCGCTTTTTCGGATCACCCCGCCCTGAAACACATCGATTCCAATGACGGCATGAAAGCAATGGAACTTGCCGTTTCCCATGCTGCGGCAATCGCAAGATCCGGCGAAACCGTCTTGCTCTCCCCCGGCTGCGCCAGTTTTGACATGTTTCAGAATTATCAGGCGCGCGGCGACGCTTTTAAAAAATGTGTGGAGGCATTGCCATGAGCCGATCCCGGACACAAAACACGGCGCAAATGTCACTGGTTTTTGGTCCGAAAACCACAGCAAAAAACAATACACGCCTTCTGCCGGCAGGAGATTGGGTCCTGCTCGCCATCGTTTCCGGCATCACGCTCATCGGGCTCGTCACAGTTTACAGCGCAAGCAGCCTCATTGGGGAAAAAACCTATCAGGACTCTTTTTATTTTATCAAACGACAATTACAGTGGCTGTTCATCAGCGCCTTCGCGTTTTTTTTGGCATCACGCATCAATATCGGCCGCCTTCGAAAAGGCATCATTCCCGCGGCAGTGCTGGTATTTGCACTGCTCTTTGCCGTTCTCATTTTCGGTGCACAAATCAACGGCGCCCGTCGCTGGTTAAATATCGCAGGCATCGCCTTTCAGCCTTCGGAGTTGGCCAAACTTTTTACCGTGATTTATCTCGCTCACTACATTGATAAGAAAGGCGCAAAACTGGGCCATTTCATTGAAGGCGCCATGCCGCCGCTGATTCTCATCGGCTTGATGTCCATGCTCATTCTGCTGGAGCCGGATTTCGGCACGACCGTCGTCATTCTCTCCATTACCTTATTACTGCTTTTTTTGGGCGGCGTGCCGCTCAAACAACTTTTTGCCGTGGCCGCAGTCACACTGCCGTTTTTTATCTACCGTGTCATCTCTTCCCCCTACCGACTGGAACGCATCACAACCTTTTTAAACCCCTGGGCGGCGGCCTCCGAAGGGGGCTATCAAGTGATTCAATCTCAGGTGGCCTTGGGCAGCGGCGGCCTCACCGGCACCGGACTTGCCGGAGTCAAACAAGTGCTCTTTTTTCTGCCTGAGCCTCACACGGATTTTATTTTTTCCGTTTTTGGAGAGGCCTTCGGATTGATCGGCACCACCCTGATTGTCTTGCTTTTTTCGGGCATTTTGTGGCGCGGCGCAAACATCGCCCTGAAAGCCGAGAACCCATATCGGCGGATTTTGGCAATTGGGTTCACCTTGATTGTCGTCCTGCCCGCCCTGCTCAACATGGGCGTCGCCACGGGACTGCTGCCGACCAAAGGGCTGCCGCTGCCTTTTATGAGCTACGGCGGATCGTCGCTTTTGAGCAATAGCATCGCCATCGGCCTGCTCTACAATATTTCGCGGACACGCAAAAAAAAATCAGGATGGGCGGCATCATGAAAATCGTCATTGCGGGCGGCGGAACCGGAGGCCATCTCTATCCCGGCATCGCCCTGGCTGAAACCTTTTTAAAATTTCAGGCGGAAACGCAAGTTTTGTTTATCGGCACCTCACAAGGCATCGGCACAAGTCCCATCCCTAAAAAAGGATTCAATCTTGAAACGGTCACTGCAACCGGCTTTGTCGGCAAAGGGCTCTTTGGCAAACTCAAATCCCTGCTTTCAATTCCGCAAGGCCTGCGCCAATCGCTGGGCATCTTGAAAAAATTCAAACCGCAACTGGTCATCGGCGTCGGCGGATACGTGGCCGTGCCTGTACTGCTGGCGGCGACCCTGCTTCGCATAAAACGGGTGATTCTGGAACCCAATGTCATGCCCGGACTGGTCAATAAAATCACCGCACCGCTTTCGCACTTGGTCGTGACAACATTCGAAGCCTCCAAGCAACACCTGCCGGGCCATAAAATCAAGCGGCTCGGTATTCCGGTGCGACCCGAAATCCTGCACGCCGCACCGCTTCGAAAAAACAAGGCGGCGCAGACACTTTTGATTTTGGGCGGAAGCCAAGGCGCACATTCCGTAAACAAGGCCATGATTGAAGCCCTGCCTTTTTTGAAAAAAACCGCACAAGCCCTTCTAATTATTCATCAAACAGGCAAGTCGGACTGCGAGAGCGTGCGGACAGCCTATCAACAAGCAGGTCTTGAAGCAGAAGTTTCAGCCTTTATCGACGACATGGCGACGACTTACCGCAGGGCCGATCTCATCATCAGCCGGGCCGGGGCCGGCACGCTCTCGGAAATCGCGGCAATCGGAAAAGCGGCTCTGATGATTCCCTTCCCTTACGCGGCAGGACATCAAATTGAAAATGCGAAGGCCTTTGTCGAAATCGGCGCCGCCGAGATGATTTTTGATCAGGACTTGAGCGGAGAAGGACTTGCAAAAACAATACTGTCTTTAATTTTCGATTCCGCCCGGCTCAAAAAAATGGGCGATGCGGCCTTACGGCACGGCAATCCCAATGCCGCCGAAGATATTGTAAAACAGTGCATCGCCCTCGTGGAGACAGGAAAGGTTTAGAAGCGTCCATGTTCAGAAAAGTCCGGCATATTCATTTCACAGGCATCGGCGGTTCGGGCATGAGCGGCATCGCGGAAATCCTCTTGAATATGAAATTTTACGTCAGCGGCTCCGATAACGCGACCTCCGAACGGACTGCTTTGCTGGAGGCAATGGGCGGAAAAATCTATCGCGGACACGACGCGCGTTTTATCAAAGGGGCGGAGGTACTCGTCTATTCCTCCGCAATCCGGGAAAACAATGTCGAAATTGTCTCCGCCAAAGAAAAAAAGATTCCGGTCATCCCCCGGGCCGAAATGCTCGCGGAACTCATGCGCTTAAAATACGGCATCGCCGTCGCAGGTGCGCACGGCAAAACCACCACGACCACCATGATCGCCATGCTGCTTTCCGAAGGCCATCTTGACCCCACGGCCGTCATCGGCGGGAAAGTAAATAGTTTCGACGGTCACGCAAAAAAAGGGGAAGGTGAATTTTTAGTCGCCGAGGCCGACGAAAGCGACGGTTCGTTTTTGAAACTCTCTCCGAATATCGCCATTGTTACGAATTTGGATAAGGAGCATCTTGATTATTACAAGACCTTTGAAAAACTGCGCGCAACCTTCTTGGATTTCATGAACAAAGTTCCTTTTTACGGTTTGGTCATTTTTTGCGCGGACGACCCCATCCTTCAGGAAATGACCCCTCAAATTGAAAAACGCTACTTAAGTTACGGCACCTCTGAAAACGCCGAACTACGCGCAGAAGCCATTGAATATCATCCCTGGAAAAGCAGCTTTGACGTCAGCTATCAGGGGGAAGCGCTGGGACATTTTGAACTGCCCGCCCCCGGACGGCACAACGTTTTAAACGCACTGGCCGCCATCGCCGTCGGCATCGAACTTGACCTGACGGCCACGGCGATTTGCGCAGGCATCGCGGCCTATTCCGGCGTTCAGCGACGTTTTCAATTGCAGGGGGAACGGGAAGGGGTAATCTTTGTGGATGACTACGGGCATCATCCGACCGAAATTAAGGCCGCCATTGACGCCGCCCGAACAGGCTGGGACATGCCGCTGATTGTGGTTTTCCAGCCGCATCGTTATACACGCACACGCGACTGCCTCGACACCTTGGCCACAGCCTTTGAAGGCGTTGAACATTTGATTTTGACCGATATTTATGCCGCAGGAGAAGCACCCATTCCCGGCATCACGGGAGCGGCTTTTTTCAAAAAGGTCTGCGAACGCCGTGATGGAAAAACCTACTTTCTGAAAGATTTTGAAGACATTGTGGAACAGCTCAAAAAAATCACAAGGCCCGGCATGATGGTGCTGACCCTCGGCGCAGGGGATGTTTGGAAAATAGGAAAGACCTTTTTATCCGAAGCAATACCCGACTAAATAAAGAATGCAATCGGAATGGGGATCATGACAATGAATGTGGAACAGTACAACACAGTCGCATGGAAAGAAGACCTCCGTACGGCCTTGCAGGGTTTTAGCGGTGCGCTGCACTGGGATGCGCCGATTGCGCCTTTCACCTCGCTTAAAGTCGGGGGCACTGCGGATTTGCTGCTTGTACCGGCTTCTGTTTCGGATTTGGCCCTGGCCATGCCTGCCATCTCGGCACTGCAATTGCCTTGTTTCGTACTCGGCCAGGGCAGCAACTTGATCGTGAAAGACGGCGGCATTGAAGGCGTGGTCTTGCATTTGAAACATTTCAAGCACATGGAACGGATCGGGAACCATCGCCTCTTTGCACAAAGCGGCGCCGCTTACCCCAAACTGGCCCTTTTTGCGATGGAACAAGGCTTGAGCGGGCTCGAATTCGCCTGCGGCATCCCAGGCTCCGTGGGTGGCGCGGTCGCCATGAACGCGGGCATACCCAATGCGGAAACCGCAGAGGTACTGGAAAGCATCACGCTCGTCGCACCTTCCGGCCACTGCCTCGACCTTCCCGCACGGGATCTCGGTTTTTCTTATCGTCGAACACAGCTTCCCGAAGGCATCGTGGTTGACGCAACATTTGTTTTGCATCCCTCCGCGCGTGAAATCATCGAACACAACATGAAACACCTGCTGAAACGGCGGCAGATTACGCAGCCTTTGCAAAAACCCAACTGCGGCTCGGTCTTCAAAAACCCGCCGGGCCACCACGCCGGGGCGCTCATTGAGGCCGCCGGACTGAAGGGGTTTCATGTGGGTGATGCACAAATTTCAGAACGTCACGCAAACTTCATCATTAATCTCGGTAGAGCACAGGCGGCGGACTGCCTTGCACTCATCAACAAAATACAGGACACGGTTCGGCAAAAGCAGGGCATCGCGCTGGAATTAGAAGTCAAAATCATTGGAAGGCCTTAGTATTGGGAAGTAAGAAATTCATTGAAAAACGCATCGGAGTTTTGATGGGCGGCCTGTCCAGCGAACGCGAAATCTCGCTTAAAAGCGGTGCGGCTATTTCCGCGGCACTGGCCAGGCTCGGTTATCACCAAATCCCCATCGATGTGGATCACGACATTGCCCTCACCTTAAGACGGGAACATATCGATGTGGCTTTCATTGCCCTGCACGGCCGCTACGGGGAAGACGGGGCGATTCAAGGTCTGCTGGAAATCATGCACATTCCCTATACCGGCTCAAAACTCACCGCCAGCGCGGTCGCGATGGACAAAATCGCAACAGACGGTCTTTTAAAAGCCCGCAAGCTGCCCGTCCCGAAAACTCTTGTTTTAAGGCAGACAGAGACAAGACACTTGGAAACGATGCCATTACCCCTCCAATTGCCCTTTGTCGTGAAACCCGTTTCCGAAGGCTCCAGTGTCGGCGTATCGATTGTCAAGACCGCTTCCGAAATCAAAGCGGCACTTGCGCATGCCTTTCGTTTTGGCGACAAGGTGTTGCTGCAATCTTATATTTCCGGCAAGGAAATCCATGTGGGCATTTTAGATGAAAAACCGCTCGGCGCGATTGAAATCAAATCAAAAGGGGCATTTTACGATTACGATGCAAAATATGTCCCCGGCATGTCGGAACACCTCTTCCCCGCGCCGCTTCCGCCGGAGGTCTACCAACACCTGCTCGATTTGGCGTTACAGGCCCATCAAGCCCTGGGGTGCAGCGGCTACAGCCGTGTGGACTTACTCATTGATTCGGACATGAAACCCTATATTTTGGAAATCAACACACTGCCGGGCATGACAGAAACCAGTCTGATGCCCGAAATGGCGCGAAAATGCGGAATCGATTTTGACACCCTGGTTGAACAAATTTTAAACACCGCCGACATCGAACACGGGGACTGAGCATGGCGAGCAAGCTCAATAAACGACGAAAACAAACAAACCCGCAACGCAGCCGGACCAAGGCGCAGGTCAAGACCTCTTTGAAAGGCGGGGTGCGCATTTTTGTCGTGGCTTTTGTTTTTGGCGCCGGTCTCTTCATTTTGACGCTCGGCATTGAGCAAGTGGGGACTTTGCCTGTTTTTGAAGTGAAAGAAATTCAGTGGATCGGCCTCAAGCATTTAAAAGAAAAAAAGATGAATAAACGCTTTCAATCCGTTATCGGCAAAAATCTTTTTGAGGTGGATATCGCAGCAATTCAAAAACGTTTGCTTGCGCATCAGTGGATTAAAGAAGCGACGGTCAAAAAACGCTTCCCGAATCGGATTTTAATTGTCGTACTCGAACGCAAACCGGCTTCGGTCGAATATGAAAAAGAAAACACTTTGCATGAACCGCTCATGCTTTCCGGGGTGGCCTATCTCGTGGATCAGGAAGGGCTCACCTTGCAAACGGGCGGCCCCTTTCCTGCCGGGCTGCCGCGATTGATTAACATCAGTCCCGAAAACTATGCCGAAGGGCTAGCGCTGGGCGCATTCATGCAGCATCGTGCAAACGTCTTCATTGATCTGAGCGAGTCCGAAAATCTGCGTGTCTATTTCATTGCCCCGGAAGGGAAAAAACAAATCGGCGTGCTGCACTTGGGCCGGGAGAAACATCAGGAAAAGTGGCAACAATTTTTAAATATCGAAGCGGATCTTGAAAAACGCGGTCTCTCTTCCTGGGAAGTTGATCTGCGTTTTTCGGGTATGGCGATTGTCAGGAGCGAAGAGACGGAACGCAGGCCCGATACGCTTTATTTTTAGCATGATTTTTTAAAGGAGGTCCCACATGTCCAAGGGAGAAGACATTATTGTCGGACTGGATGTCGGCACTACAAAAATCTGCGCGATTGTCGCCGAAGTCATCGATGACAAACGCATCGACATCATCGGCATCGGCACCCATCCTTCAATCGGTCTCAAAAAAGGCATGGTGGTCAATATCGAAAGCACGGTGAAATCCATCAAACGCGCCGTGGAAGAGGCTGAACTGATGGCGGGCGTCGATATCGGCAACGTCTACACCGGCATCGCCGGCGGACACATCAAAGGTTTCAACAGCAGCGGCGTGGTTGCCGTCAAAGATCAGGAGGTCTCGCAGACCGATATCGACCGCGTGCTGGATGCGGCCAAAGCCCTCTCCATTCCTGACGATCAGAAAATTCTTCACGTGCTGCCTCAGGAATTTGTGATCGACCAACAGGACGGCATTAAGGAGCCGCTCGGCATGTCGGGTGTGCGCCTGGAGGTCATTGTCCACATCATCACGGGTGCGGTCACGGCCGCGCAAAATATTGAAAAAAGCATTCAGCGCGGCGGGCTGGACATGGTGGAAATGATCCTGCAACCCATCGCATCCAGCGAGGCCATTCTCACGCCGGAGGAAAAAGAGTTGGGTGTGGCGGTCGTGGATATCGGCGGCGGTACGACGGATATTGCAACTTTTGTGGATGGCGGCGTACGGCACACGGCGGTGATTCCCATCGGCGGCACGCATTTTACAAACGACATCGCCATCGGCCTGAGAACACCGCGTGCCGACGCGGAGAAAATCAAAATCCAATACGGCTGCGCCTCGGTTGATTTGTTGGATGAACATGAAGTCATCGAAGTGCCCAGCGTGGGCGGACGGCCGCCGCGTCAACTTTCGCGCCAGTTGCTTGCGGAAATCATCGAACCGCGGGCCGAGGAAATTTTTTCACTCGTAGCACAAGAACTTGAAAAATTGGGCGATCAGGATCGTGTGGCCTCCGGGGTGGTTATCACAGGCGGCACCGCTTCTTTTAAGGGCATGATTGAAGTGGCCGAACGCGTCCTGGGGCTGCCTGTCCGTCTCGGCGTGCCGAGCGATGTGGGCGGATTGATCGATGTGGTCAATACACCCCAATTTTCAACCGGCGTGGGTCTCACCTTGTACGCCTTCAGAGGACGAGAGAAAAAAGAAGTGCGGCGTCATGGAAAACAAAAAATGTTTCTACGGATGCGAAATTGGGTCAAAGGATTTTTTTAATTAGGAAGCTCTGGTATCTGCAAGCGTTTTTCAACATTTAGGGGAGCGCAGGGAACGCTCCCCTTCAATTTAAGGAGGTCACATGTTTTTATTTGATGAAGAAGAACAAAATTCAATGGCGGCGCGCATCAAGGTCATCGGTGTCGGCGGCGGCGGCTGCAATGCCATCAATAACATGATTCGTTCCGATGTCGAGGGCGTGGATTTTATTGCGGCCAATAGCGATATTCAGGCCTTAAATCTTTCAAAATCGCCTCAGAAGTTGCAGTTGGGCACAAAGCTAACACGCGGTTTGGGTGCAGGCGGCCGCCCGCAAATCGGCCGTGAAGCGGCGCTCGAATCCGTAGATGTCATTCGTGAAATGCTGACTGATGTGGACATGGTCTTTGTCACCTCCGGCATGGGGGGCGGCACGGGCACAGGGGCGGCCCCGGTCATCGCCAACATTGCAAAAGAGATGGGCATCCTGACCGTCGGCGTGGTCACCAAACCCTTTGATTTTGAAGGGCCGCGACGTGTCAAACAAGCCGAAGAAGGTTTGGCGGAACTTAAAAAAGGATGTCATTCGGTCATTATCATTCCGAACCAAAAACTTTTAGATGTTGTTGAACGCGGCACGCCGCTCACGGAATCCTTTCTGGTCATCGACGACGTGCTGCGGCAGGCGGTTCAAGGCATTTCGGACTTAATCACCACACCGGGCCTGATGAATGTGGATTTTGCGGATGTGCGGACCGTCATGTCGCACATGGGACGTTCCGTCATGGGCATGGGCATTGCTCAGGGTGAAAACCGCGCCGTCGACGCAGCACAAATCGCCATCTCCAGCCCGCTTCTGGAAGAAAGCTCGATTGAAGGCGCACGCGGTGTGCTGCTCAACGTGACGGGTGGAAAGAATCTTTCCATTCACGAGGTCAGCGAAGCGTCTTCCATCATTCAAAAATCGGTGGACATCGATGCCAATATTATTTTCGGGGCCGTGATTTCGGAGCAAATGCCTGATGACGAGGTGCGTGTCACGGTGATCGCAACCGGCTTTGAAAACATGGAGAAAAAGAAAGAAATCAAACCCGAGATTGAAGACGAAATCGTCTTTGAAACCAAAGCGACTGAAACCGTGCAGGCCTCTCAGCAAAGCAGTCGTGAAAAGGTGGCGCATTTAAGAAAAGTGCTGCGGGAGGAACGGCAGGAGGCGCCGAAGTACGGAGAAGACTTGTGGGACATCCCCACCTTTTTAAGGAATCAGGTCGATTGATGCTCGCGGAAGAACATTGCCAAACGTATCATTGGGTGCAAAACAACGGGCGAAGCTATCTTCAACTGCCCGTGTTAAATCATCCGGGGGTCTTCCATCTCTTCGGAACACGCTTTCTGGGAAATAGCGACCTTGAACACTACAAACCGATCCGGCTGCGGCAGGTACACGGGGATCGGGTGCAACCCGTGCCCAAAGCACCGATATCTGCCCTGCTTCAGGCCATTGAAGGCGATGCCCTGGTAACGGAAATTCCCAATCGTTTTATCTCAGTGGGCACTGCGGACTGCGTCCCCATTCTCCTGAGCGATCCCGTCAAGCGGGTGACGGCCGCAATTCATGCCGGGTGGCGCGGCAGTGTGCGCAATATTGCGGACAAAACCGTACAAAAAATGATCGCGGTGTACGGGGCCAAACCGGAAAATATCTTTGCCGGCATCGGGCCCGCAATCCATTCCTGCTGTTTCGAAGTCGCCTCGGATGTTGTGGCGGCTGTCGAAAAACAGACGCCTCATGCTCACGCCGTGCTGCATCAGGAGTCCGAAAAACAGGAAGAGGGAAAATGGCAATTGGACTTGATCCGGCTCAATCGTTTGCAATTGCTTGGCGCCGGTGTGCCGACGGACCATATCGCTTCAGCGGGCCTCTGCACAAGTTGCCTGCCCAATCTTTTTTACTCTTTTCGCAGAGACAAAAAAAAGAGGGGCAACATGGTCAGCGGGATTATGTTACTCTAGCCCGATGATTTCGATTTCTGCGGCGCTGGATCGGGTGTCCGATGCGATTGAAAAGGCTGCAATACGCTCAGGCCGTTCACCCGGTGACGTCACGCTCGTCGCGGCCTCGAAAACAAGAGATATCCCCCAAATCCAAGCAGCGATACGGTGGGGCGTCCGTATTTTCGGGGAAAACCGGGTTCAGGAGGCACGGGCCAAATTTGTGGATTCGGGGCTGATTCATAAAATCGATGCCTTGCATTTGATCGGGCCGCTTCAGCGCAACAAGGTCAAAAAAGCGGTCGGTGTTTTTGATTTGATTCATTCGGTCGATTCCCTCGGCTTGGCCGAAAAAATAGAAAAGGAGGCTGCACGCCAAGGCATGACGCAAGCCATTTTGATTGAAGTCAATATCGCGGGAGAAGCGTCAAAACACGGGATTCCCGTCTCAGAAACCCCAGGCTTGGTGAAGGCCGTCCGAACATTGCCCCATCTCGCACTGCAAGGTTTGATGACGCTGCCGCCCGCCTCGAAAGACCCGGAAACCGCAAGACCTTATTTTTCAAAATTGCGGCAATTGGGGCAAGAACTCGGACTCAATAAGTTTTCGATGGGCATGTCCGGTGACTTTGAAGTCGCCATTGAAGAAGGGGCAAGCTGGGTGCGACCCGGTACGGCCATCTTCGGGAGAAGAACGGAATGAAATCACAAAAAAAACCGGCCGTTCAAATCGCTTTTCTGGGTTCGGGTAACATGGCGGAAGCCATCATCAAAGGCGTGCTTGACGCGGACCTTTGTAAAGCCCCGGCGCTGATGGCTTCGGATCTTTCGGAAAATCGTTTAAAAACACTCCATCAATCTTATAAAATAAGAACAACACACTCGAACCGTGAAGCCGTTCGAGAGGCGGAACTCGTGATCCTCGGCGTTAAACCCAAAACGGTTGAAGCGGTGCTCGCGGAAATTCGCTCGGAATTGGGAGCAAAGCTCCTCATTTCCGTCGCAGCGGGTGTGCCTTTATCCCGTTTGGCCGCGGGACTGGCGCGCGAATCTCAAATCATACGGGCCATGCCCAACGCCCCCGCAAAGGTGCAAATCGGCGCTACGGTTTTAGCCCCGGGGAAAGGTGTTGATGCGGCACATCTCAAGCGCGCATTGCAGATCTTCGATGCCATCGGAAAAACCTGGGTACTGGATGAAAGCCATCTGGATGCCGTCACAGGGCTTTCGGGAAGCGGCCCGGCCTTTGCGTTTGTGATGCTCGAAGCACTCGCCGACGGTGGCGTTAAAGCCGGGCTTCCCAGAAAAATCGCCCAGGCGCTCGCCGCACAAACGGTTTTGGGGGCGGCCAAAATGGCCAGTGAAAGCAATGAACACCCCGCACGGCTTAAGGATTTTGTCGCCTCGCCGGGCGGCACGACGATCAGCGGATTACATGCGCTTGAGGCAGGCAATATCCGAGCGGCCTTTATTGATGCCGTTGAAGCCGCCACACAGCGTTCAAAAGAATTGGGAAAGACCTGATTTTGAGATAAGATGGCCAAAAAAATTAAGAGAGTTCTACTTCAATCGCGCCAGTATCGTGTCATGTGTCTTCAGGAGAAGTGTTCATGTTCGTATTATCAAATCTAATTTCGGCCATCGCGTATATCCTGGATTACGTGCTTGTATTCTATCTGTATATCATCATTGCGCGTGCTATTTTATCCTGGGTAAGCCCGGATCCCTACAACCCCATCGTTCAATTCCTCTATAAAGTAACCGAACCCGTACTCTACCCCATTCGAAGGTGGACCGGAAGCTACAGCACCGGGCTGGACCTTTCTCCGATAATCGTCATTCTTATCATTATGTTTTTACAGCGATTTTTGATCGGCACCCTTTTTGGCATCGCGCAGCGACTTGGATAGTTATAGGTGAATGCAATACAAATCGGCTGGTAAAATAAGCCCCATCAAGAGAGGTTGAGCATGAAACTGACACCTTTGGAACTTCGGCAAATTTCTTTCAAAAAAGGCTTCAGAGGCTATTCCACCCTGGAAGTCGATGCCTTCATCGAAGGCTTGGCAGACGACCTGGAAGAGCTGCTGGGCAAATTAGCAGACTATAAAGACCAGGAGGAAAAACAATCCAAAACCATTTCCGAATTGGAAAAAACAGAGGGCGCCCTCACAGAAACACTCCTGATGGCACAAAAGGCCATGGAAAGTGTCAAGGCCAATGCACAAGAGGAGGGGAACCTGATTATTCGACAAGCAGAAGTCCGCGCAGAGGAAATTACAGCGGAAGCCGTCCGGCGCGAGAACCAACTTCAGGGTGAAATCATGAATCTGCAGCGTGCAAAAGGCTACCTGCTTGAAAAAATACGCACCTTAATCCAGAGCCTGGAGCGTGATATTGAATGGGCGGAAAAAGAAAGCGCCGAAGTCAGCCCAGATATGCCCGACAATATGAAAATCTAAGCGACAGCAGATATTTCTTTCATTCAGGAACTCGAACGCCTCTGATGAAAAAAAATCGTTACCGTAAGAAAAAAAATCTAAAAAAGCACGCAGGCACCCTCTTTTTTTCTCTTTGTGCCGCACTTTTTGTTTTACTCGGCACCTGGGCCTGGGGCGCTTTCACTGAAGATCCCTTGGCCAATACGCCACTCATCCTTGAAGAAACATCCATCCGCTTCCAAAATTTTTACCCCAAACTGGATCAAGTCGAAAACGGAAAATATGTCACGCATTTTGAAAACGGCATTAGAGCAAGCTACACTTTGGATACGAGAATCCAACAGCGGGTTGAAAACTACTTCGAGCACTATAAAGTTCCCTACGGCGCGTTTGTCGCCATCTCTCCCAAAACAGGGAAAATTTTGGCTTTAGCCGACTATTCCGCCCGTGAACCGCACAAGAAAAATATTGCCTTGCAGGCAAGTTACCCTGCTGCTTCGCTTTTTAAAGTCATCACCGCAGCAGCCGCTGTCGAAGAAAAACGGGTTTCAGCCGATATCGACATTTCCTACCGTGGCGAATTTAATCGTCTCAAACCCGCTTATTGGAAGGACAACCCCGAAAAAGACAAGCTCAAGATGTCCTTGGCCGAGGCTTTTGGCAAATCAAACAACGTCGTTTTTGCCAAGGTGGCAAACCGCTGGCTGGATATCCCGACATTGATCGACTACGGAGAACGCTTTCAATTCAACCACCGCATCCCCTTTGAAAGCCCCATTGAGATCAGCCGGATGGATATTACGGAAGATACCGGCGGGCTTGAAAAAACAGCCGCCGGGTTTGGAAAGGTCGGCATCTCACCTCTTCATGCCGCATTAATGACATCAGCTATTGCAAATGAAGGGGTGATGATGAGCCCTTGTATGGTCGATATGGTGACAAGCTTAGCCGGAGAAGCACTTTACGCCTGCACGCCGAAAGTGCTGAAGCAGGCTATTGCTCCGGATACGGCAGCGGAGCTGAAAAAAATGATGGGAGAAACGGTTCAGAGCGGAACGGTTAAAAATATCTTCCGACAACGCTATCGTGAAAAAAGCATTCGGAAAATCAGCATCGGCGGAAAAACCGGCTCACTGCGCGGGAAAACGCCCAAGGGCAGGTACACATGGTTTGTCGCAATGGCCCCCCTTGAAAACCCTGAAATCGTCGTCGCCGCGATGGTCGTCAACGATCCCGTTTGGCATATTACCGCCCCCCAGGTTGCCAAAGAGGGGCTCTCCGCTTACTTCGATTCGGGTGAATCCACATCCGCATCTGTATCTGGTCGTGAATTCACCCGATAATGTTTGCTTCTTTCCTGCCAAGTAAAAGGTTTAAGCAATGCGTCCGGCGCATTGTGCGTCTGAGTCTTCACAGTTGGCGGGACCAAGTGGTCTTCTTGCAACCACGTCTGCAAACGGTAGCTGGTTTGAAGATCGTGTAAGGGAATCCGAACCTCCTTCGACTCAAAAATAAACCCCATTTCGACTTCCCCATTCGCTTGAATCGTCACAGGTTGTGCCTGAACATCCATATGCGGATGCCACGCGATCACATCATATTCTCCGGGAGGCACATTTACAATTTCAAAACTGCCGTTTTGATCTGTAACCGCGAAGTAGGGATTTCCAACCGCCAGGCCCCATGACTGCATATAGTCATGCATACCGCATTGCGTTCTGAAAATATAGTGCCCTTCACGAAAGTGAATCTTTTCCTGCACATTGGATTTTGGCGGGACAGGCTTGTTAAACATCTGAAAGGTGTAGTCACTATCAAGCGAATAGCCCTGAATACCGTGTACCACCGGATCGTTACTTGCGATGGTCACCGGATGGTTATTTCTGACCGGCGTGACAAAGGGCCGCATCTCACAATCTTCCAGCCATACAATCGGCGTCATGCCAAAGGGCTTTCCTTTTTTAACCCCCACAATCGCAATAATGACATCTTGGAAGCCTCCATCAGCGGAAGTTTGAAACTCCTTCAAAATGCGATTACCGTCTCCGTCCGAAATCCCCCGGCAAAAATCAATGTTCGGAGAAAAAATCAAGTGATAGACCCGGTCGGGCGGCGGAGGGCCGTTCAAAAAAACCCTGCCTTTTAAAGTGCCTCCGTTTCGAACAGGGGCTTCTTCGTAAGCCCAAACCTGCGGTGAATTTCCACTTAAAAAAACAAACGATAACAATAATGAAATAATTATCTTCCTAATCACGGTCTTTCTCCTATGGTTCCATAAGAATCAAAATATACATTCGATTCATTTTGGTAATCCCAGTCGTATCGATTCAGAACAAAAATTCCCCTCCCAGTTGAATATCGACACGCCCTAAACCTTTTGTTGAGGCATTATAGCGCATTCCTCAATTAATCTGAAATAATGAGTCGATCATCCCCTTCATGGAGCCGGTGTTCATCCGGAGTAGCAGGGTCCATTCGAAAACGTCTCTGTGATTCATAGAGCGGCCGCCTGACAAGACTTGCGTCAAATTCAAAATCAAGCACGATCACGCCATTTTCCGTCATTGAGATTTTCTGCTCATATACCGGGTAATGCGGGTGCCAAATACTCACGATATATTCTCCCGGCAGCAAATGATCAATAACGTATGTGCCATCCTTTTCCGTCATCGCATAGTAGGGATTATCGACCACAAACCCCCAACTTTGCATAAATTCATGCAGGCCGCAGATCATCTGAGAAATGCGTTTACCTCGGTCAAAGTGCAAGGCCCCGCCCCGGGGCCGGGTCGAAACCGGAAGCGGAGCATTCAAGATGATATTACCGCGTTCGTTTTGAAAAACCTGAATATTGTGGATAATCGGATCGTGATTGACAACAGAGATAGGCTGGTGGTTTTCCAAAATAGCCACATTAGGATGTTCATGGTGCATGCGACCCATATCATCCATAAAGAACTGCTCACGCGCGGCAACATCAGCAGGATGAAACATACAATCGGTGGCAACAAATTCTCTTTGAATCAGGGGAAAAGGTTTCCCTTTTTTTACGCCTTGCACGGCAATGACGACATCCCAAAGACCGCCATTGTCATTTACAATGAAGTCTTTGAGAAAAACATGGCCGTTGCCATTCGAAATTTTTTTGCAAAAAGAGCCAAAGGGGTACAACGAAAGAGAAAAAACTCTTGGGGGAGGGATGTCTCCTTTTAAGGTAATCCGTCCTTTTATGCTTCCCCCCCGACTGACATCAACTTCTTCGTAAGCAAATACCTTGGAATGTGTCAAAACGGCTTCTAGAAAAAAAAACCATACAAGCGCACAGAAAAGTAAGTTTTTCACAGCCACTCCTTCCTCTAAAATCCGTTTAACCGGGAATAAGATAATAAAAATTGAATCAATAAGTCAAAATCAGAACATGAGCGCCTTCTTCTCCATAACAAGTGTGCAATTTTTTAATAGAGATTAAGGAAAAGATTATTCTCCGCCGATCAAGATGCGCTCATCACCTTCTTGCAACATGTGATCGTCCGTCGTCGCGGTATCCAAACGGGTCTGCTCCTGTGATTCGTAGGTTGGCCGTTTGATCAATTCC
>JALUVJ010000107.1 GCA_027020665.1 Nitrospira sp. | reverse complement strand
AGCAAGCGCGCTTTATTCACCTGATAAGGCAATTCTGTCACGATGATGGTTTCGCGCTCGGTTCGGGGATGCACTTCGATCGCCGCCCGCGCACGCAACATCACCGAACCCCGCCCCGTTTTGAAGGCCGATTCGATCCCTTGCGTTCCGTAAATAAAACCGGCCGTCGGAAAATCAGGCCCTTTTATTTTTTCCATCAAGGCATCAACGGACACGCTCCGGTCATTCAAGAGCAGCATCAATCCCTCCAAAAGTTCTCCAAGATTATGCGGCGGGATGTTTGTCGCCATGCCGACTGCGATGCCCGTGGAACCGTTCATCAGCAAATTCGGAATACGCGAGGGCAGCACCACCGGCTCTTGCACGGTCTCGTCGAAATTGGGCGCAAAGTCTACCGTATCCATGTCGATATCGGCCAGAATCTCCTCGGCCAAGCGGGTCATGCGGGCTTCGGTATAACGGTAGGCCGCCGCGCGATCCCCGTCCACGGAGCCGAAATTGCCCTGTCCGTCTACCAGGGGGTAGCGCATGTTAAAATCCTGCGCCATGCGCACCATCGTGTCATAAATCGCTGTGTCGCCGTGCGGGTGATATTTTTTCAAAACTTCGCCCACAACACCCGCCGACTTGGAATAACGGCGATTGGAAAGCAGGCCTTCGCGGAACATCGCATACAGAATACGCCGATGCACGGGTTTGAGGCCGTCGCGCACATCAGGCAACGCCCGTCCGACAATGACACTCATGGCATAGTCAATGTAAGCCGACTTCATTTCAACATCGATATTTACGGTGGTGCGATTTTCAATTTCCGGCATACTTGCTCCAAATGAGTTCTGATTGCATGCTTATTTAATCAGGCAAACCCTGTTTCGAAACGGTTCCTAAACATCAAGGTTTTTGACTTCTGCGGCGTGCTGCTGAATAAAGTTTCGCCTCGGCTCGACAGCGTCCCCCATGAGCACGGAAAAGATCTCGTCGGTCTCATAAACATTTTCAAGCGTGACCTTGAGCAAGGTGCGTTTTTCCGGGTCCATCGTCGTCTCCCAAAGCTGATTCGGATTCATTTCACCCAATCCTTTGTAACGTTGAATCGACAAACCTTTTTTGCCGCGTTCCAGGACATGCTGCACAATGGCATCCGCATTTTCAAATTGCAGTTCCGCTTCGCCGTCGTTCATCCGATAAGGGGGCAAGCCCAATCCGAGCTTGTGCGGCGAGAGTGACTTCAATTCTCTAAATTCCGGGGAAGTAACCAATAATTCGTCAATACGAAAATGCTGAGAAAGGCCCTTTTTTTTCATCCGACATACGATTTGAAAGGAGCCGTGTTCTTCATCCGGTTCAATGCGATAGCTCAGGGTGTCGGATATGTTCCGTTGTTGCCAACGATCACGAACTTCCGTCATGTAGGTTTCGAGCATTTCACGATTTCGAAGCCGCTCCCGACTGAGAAAATCCGCTTGTGTCAAGGCCCGCAGAAAATCCGAGTCGATATTTTTTCGGGACAGGTGGTCAATGATGGATTCATAGGCGATGAGTTTTTTTAATATGGCCTTAAAACGCCCGCCGCTCACGGTAGTATTGTCCCGGTCGAGCCGTAAGGACATCTGGTCGCCGGCTAGCGCCATGAGATATTCACGCATCGCCGCTTCATTTTTAATATACTGCTCTTTTTTTCCTTTTTTAACGCGGAACAGCGGGGGCTGCGCAATATAGACGTAGCCTTTTTCAATCAAAGCAGGCATTTGCCGATAAAAGAAGGTGAGCAGGAGTGTACGAATGTGCGCGCCGTCCACATCGGCATCCGTCATGATAATCACACGGTGATAACGGGTTTTGGCAATGTCGAAATCTTCACTGCCGATGCCGGTGCCCAGGGCGGTAATCAAAACCCGAATTTCTTCCGAGGAGATCATTTTGTCAAAACGCGCCCGCTCAACATTCAGGATCTTGCCCTTCAGAGGCAGAATGGCCTGAAAACGCCGGTCGCGCCCTTGCTTCGCCGAGCCGCCCGCAGAATCCCCTTCCACCAGGTAAATTTCACTGCGCGCCGGGTCTTTTTCGGAGCAATCGGCCAACTTACCGGGAAGTCCGCCCCCCTCCATCACATTTTTCCGGCGAATCAGTTCCCTCGCTTTTCGGGCGGCTTCGCGCGCCCGTGCGGCGC
>JALUVJ010000106.1 GCA_027020665.1 Nitrospira sp. | reverse complement strand
ATGTATAAGCTCATTCAGGAAGCCTCGGCCGCATTGGGAGATGCCTACGATGTCGAAATTATGGAAATCCACCATCGTTTGAAAAAAGACGCCCCGAGCGGCACGGCCATTCGCATGGGAGAAGTCTTGGCCGCTGCGCGCGGCACAACGCTGCAACAGTCCGGACGTTTTACACGCCAGGGCAATATCGGGTCGCGTCCGCCGGGTGAAATCGGCATCCAAAGCCTGCGCGCAGGAGACGTCGTCGGGGAACACACCATGACATTCGCCGGGCCGGGGGAGCGCATCGAATTGACGCACCGCGCCCACAATCGAAACAATTTTTCGCGCGGAGCGCTCATGGCGGCGCAATGGCTTGTGAATCAGCCGCCGGGACTCTACGACATGATGGATGTGCTGAATCTAAAATAAAGGGTTTTGGGTTTCAAATTCCGCAATCACGGAATTGGGGTTCAGGTTTGCCGTTGACAGTAAGATTTAAGCGGATTTGTTTTAATTGAAATAAAGAAGGAGTTTTTAAGTGGGAAAACTACAGCTTGAATTGGCGGATCGCATCAAAAACTTGCCGCCTTATCTTTTTGCAGCAATCGATAAAATGAAACAAGAGGCTATTGACGCCGGGGAAGACATCATCAATTTGGGCGTGGGCGATCCCGACTTGCCCACACCCGCACCCATCATCGAAACGCTGCAAAAAGCGGCAATGAATCCCAAAAATCATCAATATCCCAGCTACGTCGGCATGTTGTCCTTTCGCCAAGCCGTTGCGGATTGGTACAAACGGCGTTTTAAGGCCGCGCTCGACCCCAAAACGGAAGTGCTCTCTTTGATCGGCTCAAAAGAGGGCGTGGCGCATTTGCCCCTGGCCTTGATTAATCCGGGCGATACGGCGTTGATGACCGATCCCGGTTACCCGGTTTATGAAGCCGGCACACTTTTTGCGGGCGGAAAATCGTTTTTTGTCCCGCTTAAAATTGAGAATGGGTTTTTACCTGATTTGGACGCCATTCCGGATGAAGTCGCCGACGAAGCCAAGCTTTTCTTTTTAAATTACCCGGGAAACCCTACGGCGGCCGTCGCGAATCACGCATTTTATGACAAACTCGTTGCCTTTGCGCACCGACATAACATTGTGATTTGCCACGACGCGGCCTATTCCGAAATTTATTACGACAACACCCCCCCCGTCGGTTTTATGGAAGTGGACGGTGCAAAAGAAGTCGGCATTGAACTGCACTCGCTGTCTAAAACCTACAATATGACGGGCTGGCGCATCGGTTTTGCCGTCGGCAATAGCAACGTCGTCGGGGCACTCGGCCAAATCAAAACCAATATCGATTCCGGTATTTTCCAAGCCGTTCAGGAAGCGGGCATCACCGCCCTGGGAATGGAGGATCAAGCGCTTGCCGCCATTCGCAAGACCTATCAGGATCGGCGCGATGTCCTGGTTTCGGGCCTGCAAAGACTCGGATTTAAAGTCGATCCGCCCAAGGCCGCTTTTTATGTGTGGATTCCAAATCCGGCGGGTATTTCTTCCTCGGAAATGACCGCCAAGATGCTCCAAGAATGTGCGATTGTCACCACACCCGGTAACGGCTTCGGCGCAAACGGCGAAGGCTATTTCCGCATGACCCTCTGCGTCACCAAAGAACGCCTGGCCGAAGCGGTGGATCGCATGGAAAAAGCGGGCATCCGGGGTTCATAAAAACTGTTGCCGCTTGACAGTTCACGGTTTCCAGTGACTGACTTTTTAGGCCACACCGCATTGATCGGCATCGGCTCCAATATCGGCGACCGCCTTGTTTTTTGTCAAAAGGCGGTCGACGCACTTTCGCATCATCCCGAAATTCGAATTACCCGTATCTCCTCCCTTTACGAAACGGAACCTGTTGACTTTTTGAAACAAGACCGTTTTTATAACGCGGTGCTTGCCGTGCAAACATCGCTTTCTCCAAAACAACTGCTCCGTGCCTGCCAGAAAATCGAAGGCGCTTTGGGGAAAAAGATCACTGTTGCAAAAGGTCCCCGCACGGTTGATCTCGATTTGCTTTTTTTTGAAGACTTGGATTTGGTTTTACCGGATCTCGTTCTGCCGCACCCGGAAATTACACGTCGCCTTTTTGTGCTGATTCCGCTCGCGGAAATTGCCGGACATTGGGTGCATCCTCATACAGCCTGTTCTGTCGAAATACTGCTACAAGGGTTTCAGCCCGAGCAATTGAAGACCGTGGACTTACGCTTCGAAGCCGGGTGGGAAAAAATATCTGCCACATCGCGTCCATTGTGAAAAATCTCACTCATATTCAATCGCTCATAAAGGCTGTGCGCAGGGCACAACAAAGGGGCACGATCGGTTTTGTGCCGACGATGGGGGCCTTTCATGCGGGCCACCTTTCGCTGATGCAAAAGGCCAAGGCCGAATGCGACGCTGTGATCGTTTCGATTTTTGTCAATCCCCTGCAATTCGGCCCGGGCGAAGATTTTAAGATCTACCCCCGCACGCTTTCCGAGGACCGGAAAAAGGCCGCATCAACGGGAGTCACGCTGCTTTGGACCCCTTCTGAAAAAACCCTTTTCCCGGCAGGATTTCAAACCCGGATTGAGATGGGTGAAATTACACAGCGCTGGGAAGGGGCAACCCGTCCGGACCATTTCAGCGGTGTGGCGACAATCGTCGCGAAATTATTGCAAATCATCCGGCCCGACCGGCTTTATCTCGGACAAAAAGATTATCAGCAATGCTGCGTCATTCGGCAAATGATGGCCGACCTGCATTTTAAAACAAAACTCCGGCGTTGCCCGATTGTGCGTGAAAAAGACGGTTTGGCGATGAGTTCCCGAAATGTACGCCTTTCAAACGCAGAGCGGGATATCGCCCCCTTGCTCTATCAGGCACTCTTGAGGGCAAAAACCCTTGTGCGGCAGGGAGAGTGCCGTGCAACAAAAATCCTCCGGGCCGCAGCGGATTTACTGAACGCCGCCCCCCAAATCGAAATCGATTACCTCGCCCTTTGCGATGTAAAAACACTGGTGCCGCTCACGCAACTCAAAAGCCGGGCCGTCCTTCTGGCCGCCGTGAAACTCGGGGCCCTGCGCTTGATTGACAACATTCTGCTTCAAAAACCAACCCCGCATTTCTCGAAACGTCCAAAAAAGAACTCCTTGCTGCGAGGATGAAGATAGGCTGATGCAAAATGAAAATATCCTCCGGCTGCTTTGTTTTTTAAGTGTTTTTATCCTGATGGCTTTGTGGGAAATCATTGCCCGGCGGCGTCCGCTTTCCACGGCCAAAGGGAAACGCTGGTTTATCAATATCGGCATGGTCGTCATTAATACCCTCCTGCTGCGTGTGCTTTTTCCCACAGCCGCCGTCGGAATTGCCGCCCTTGCCGAAGCAGAGCAATGGGGCCTGTTGCACTATTGGGGCTGGCCCGCCTGGTTTGCCTTGCTTTTGGCCGTCATCACGCTGGATTTTGTGATTTATCTCCAGCATGTCATGTTCCACGCCGTGCCGGTTTTGTGGCGGCTGCACATGGTGCACCATGCCGATCTGGACTTGGACGTCACCTCCGGCGCACGCTTCCATCCCCTTGAGATCGTGCTTTCCATGTTTATCAAATTTGCGGCGGTATTGCTGGTCGGCGCGTCGCCCAAAGCAGTGCTCATTTTTGAAATCCTGCTAAATGCCACAGCCATGTTCAATCACAGCAACGTGCGCATCCCCAAAAAATGGGACACAGTGCTGCGCCGGTTCATCGTCACACCCGACATGCACCTCATTCACCATTCCGTGCTTCCTGAAGAGACGAACCGCAATTTCGGATTTAACCTGCCCTGGTGGGACCGGCTCTTGGGGACCTACCGGCCGGAGCCGAAAGAAGGTTATCTCGGCTTAACAATCGGCCTTGATCAAATTCGGGATCCCAAAGCCCTCACTTTGCCCAAAATACTGCTGCTTCCTTTTGTCGGGAAAACCGGGGACTATCCCTTTACGCAAGACAGACAATGATGCGATGCACTTAAAATCAGCGATTGATTAGGGTAAACCGCCACGTCGCCCGGAAGATACGGCCGGAGTCAATTTTAGCGACCGAGGCGTACTTACCTGTACGGTGAAGAGCAAAATTGCCGATAAGGCCGTATGAGCAGGCGAATCGGCGGTTTCAAATTTCGCAATCGCGGAATTTGGATGTTAAGAAAAAGTTGACAAGAAAGCAGCCAATACATTACTAAAGGAAGCTCTAATTGAGTCTGAGTTGAATTTTCAAGAGATAAAATGTTCAGATCCAAAGTGCGAATTGCAGGAAATAACCCGTTATTTACAAAATGGGTGACGTAGACGCTGGGAGTTTTTGCCTTGAAAATACCATTCATGACTTGATGAGAGCTATCTCAATATGCTTTTAAAACCGAAACCTTTTAACTTAAAAAAGGAAAAAGTATGACCATAAAAAACCCAAAAATTATTTACACGGAAACAGATGAAGCGCCCGCACTGGCCACTTACTCTTTTCTGCCGATGATTAAAGCTTTTGCGAAACCCTGCGGTGTTGCGGTTGAAAAGAGAGATATTTCCCTGTCCGGCCGGATTATTGCCAACTTTCCCGAAAATTTAACGGAAGACCAAAAAATACCGGATGAACTGACCGCATTGGGTGTACTGGCAAAAACACCCGAAGCCAACATCATCAAATTGCCCAACATCAGTGCATCCATTCCGCAGTTAAAGGGCGCAATCCGGGAGCTTCAGGAAAAAGGTTATGACCTGCCCGACTACCCTGAAGACCCCAAAACCGACGCCGAAAAAGAAATCAAAGCCCGCTATGCAAAGGTGCTGGGCAGCGCCGTCAACCCGGTTTTACGCGAAGGCAACTCCGACCGCCGCGCACCGGTTTCGGTCAAAAACTACGCCAAAAAGCACCCGCACCGCATGGGTGCCTGGAGCGCGGACTCAAAAAGCCATGTCGCACACATGGAAGGCGGTGATTTTCGTTCCAACGAACAATCAATCACGCTTGAGGCTGCAACCGACGCACGCATTGAATTTGTCGATCAGGACGGCGCAGTCACCGTATTGAAAGAAAAGGTGCCGCTTCAGGCGGGTGAAATCCTTGACGCCACCTTCATGAGCCGAAAGGCCCTGCGGGCGTTCCTTGAAGCGCAGATTCAAGATGCCAAAACAAAGGGCATCCTCTTTTCTTTGCACATGAAGGCCACGATGATGAAGATCTCAGATCCCATCATTTTCGGTCATTGTGTCTCGGTGTATTACAAGGATGCGCTTGAAAAACATGCGGCCGTTTTGGGCGAGTTGGGTGTCGATTTCAAAAACGGTTTGGGCGACCTTTATGCGAAGATCAAACGCCTGCCGGAAGACCAACAAGCGGAAATTGAAGCCGACATTCAAGCCTGCTACCAAAATCGGCCGGAACTTGCGATGGTCAACTCGGATAAAGGCATTACCAACCTGCACGTGCCCAGTGATGTAATCATCGATGCCTCCATGCCGGCCATGATTCGTGAATCCGGCAAAATGTGGGGCCCCGACGGCGAACTCCACGACACCAAGGCCACCATCCCGGACGCCTCCTACGCCGGAGTTTATCAGGAAGTCATCGACTTCTGCAAAAAACACGGCGCCTTTGATCCGGCCACAATGGGCAGTGTGCCCAACGTGGGCCTTATGGCGCAAAAAGCCGAAGAATACGGTTCACACGACAAAACCTTTACCGCCCCGGGCGACGGAACGATTCGCATCGTTGATGCCTCCGGTCGGACCTTACTCGAACACAGGGTCGAAAAAGGCGATATCTGGCGCGCATGTCAGGTAAAAGATGCCCCGATTCAAGATTGGGTGAAACTTGCCGTGAATCGTGCACGCGCCACGGGCGCCCCGGCTGTTTTCTGGCTGGACGAAAACAGGCCGCACCACGTGGAACTCATCAAAAAGGTGAATGCCTACTTGCCGAATCACAATACGGAAGGGCTGGACCTTCGCATCATGTCTCCCGTTGAGGCCACACGCTTCTCGCTGGAGCGCATGAAAGCGGGCCAGGATACGATTTCAGTGACGGGGAACGTGCTTCGGGACTACAACACCGATCTTTTCCCCATTCTTGAATTGGGCACCAGCGCAAAGATGCTGTCCATCGTACCGCTCATGAACGGTGGCGGACTTTTTGAAACCGGTGCGGGCGGCTCAGCCCCCAAACATGTGCAGCAGTTTGAAACCGAAGGCCACTTAAGATGGGATTCGCTCGGTGAGTTTTTAGCCTTGGCCGCCTCTTTGGAACACCTGAGCAAAGCCACTAAAAACGAAAAAGCCCGGATTTTGAGTGAAACGCTAGACCGCGCCACAGGCAGATTTCTGGACGAGAACAAATCCCCGTCCCGAAAAGTGAATGAGCTGGACAATCGCGGTAGCCATTATTACCTCGCCCTCTATTGGGCGCAGGCCCTGGCGGAACAGAGCGAAGACAAAGATCTTCAAACCCATTTTGCCCCTATCGCACAGAAGCTTGGCGATAACGAAGCCACAATTATCGCAGAGTTGAATGCGGCCCAGGGACAAGCCGTGGATGTCGGCGGTTATTATCGTCCGGATGCGGCAAAAGCAGCGGTTGCCATGCGCCCCAGCGCAACATTGAATGCCATTGTGGACGCAGCTGCGCAAAAATAAAAAGCGAAAAAGCATTTAAGCGCCCCTGGAACAGAAAAGTGTGTTTCGTCTCAGGGGCGCTTTTTTGCTCATTTCATATAGCCCCGCCATCGCGGGCGGGGTCTTCTAAAATAACGCAATAAAAACATACCCGCCAGGAAACCGCCGATGTGGGCAAACCAGGCCACCCCGCCGCCGCCTTTTGGGGTGGACAAAGCCCACATAAACTGGCCAACCACCCAAAAGCCCAAAACCACCATGGCCGGGATACGAATGGTGGTGATAAAAAATCCGATGGGCAGCAAGGTTAAAATTTTTGCACGGGGAAAAAGCAGGAAGTAAGCCCCCAGTACGCCGGAGACGGCGCCGCTGGCCCCGACCATCGGGACTTTTGAGGACGGATCAATCAGGGCATGAGAGTAGGCTGCAATGACACCGCAGATCAAATAAAAAAAGAGAAAGCGCAGATGCCCGAATTCATCCTCGACATTGTTGCCAAAAATCCAAAGATAAAGCATGTTTCCCGACACATGAAAAAAACCGCCGTGAATAAACATCGAGGTAAAGAGGCTTTTGACCACCGGTGCGGGCAAACCGTTGACGCCGAATTCATGAATCATGTTGTAGGGAATCGCGCCGTAGGAAAAAAAGAGTTGCCAGCCGCTCGGGCCGAGGGAGAGTTGATAGAAATAGACCCCTACATTGATCAGGATGAGCACGACTGTGATGAACGGAACGGTCCGTGTGGGTAAATCCGCTTTCAGTGGGATCATGCATCAACCTTTCCGTTGCAACGAGTATGTATTATGTCACGGCGGGAAAATCTACACAACATCACGCTCCCGCAAAGCAGCCCCCGAAATTTTCAAAGAAAGGCTTGAAACACGGGCAAGCTTGTAGGACACTGTGCCTGAAAAGCACATGTGAGTAGATTATAAGCAGTTCTCTTGAACCCATTTGATCATAAGGAGGGAAGGATGGCATCCGCCGCATCTTTTGATATTGTAAGCAAAGTTGATATTCAGGAAGTCAAAAACGCCATTGAGACAGCGCGAAAGGAGCTTCAACAGCGTTACGATCTCAAAGGCTCCAATAGCGAAATCAAGTTTGAAGCTGAAAAAGAAATCGTCATCAGTTCCGCCGACGAATACAAACTCAAAGCCGTCAGCGACATCCTGCAATCCAAACTGCACAAACGGGGGATTTCACTCAAATCTTTGGACTACAAAAAAATCGAGCAAGCCCTGGGCGGCACGGCGCGTCGGCGCATCACCCTGCAACAAGGCATCGACTCGGAAAAAGCCAAAAAAGTGAGCAAAGTCATCCGCGACAGCAAACTCAAAGTACAGGCGCAAATTCAGGGCGATCAACTGCGTGTAAGCGGAAAAAGCCGGGACGCTTTGCAAGAAGTCATTCAACTGCTCAAATCGAAAGACTTTGAAATCGACCTGCAATTTGTGAATTATCGATAAAGACATATCGTTTTGATCATCTTAGCCATCGAAAGCTCTTGTGACGAAACCGCCGTTGCGATTCTCAAAGACGAGCGGACCATTTTAGCCGATCTGCTTTCTTCCCAAATCGACTTGCATCAAGCCTACGGGGGTGTTGTCCCGGAATTGGCTTGCCGCCGCCACATCGAAACCCTCGGCCCGCTTTTAAATCAAGCCCTGGCCCGAGCACAAGTCAGCCTGAGCGAAGTGGATGCCATTGCCGTAACCGTCGGCCCGGGTCTTATTGGCGCCTTGCTCGTGGGCGTCTCTTTTGCCAAATCCCTCGCTTATGCGCTGAACATCCCGCTTTTGCCCGTGCATCATCTCGAAGGCCATATCAGCGCGGCGTTCATCGAACATCCGCAGATCGTCTTTCCCGCGATTGCACTTGTCGTTTCCGGCGGCCACACCAACCTGTATGCAATGTCACAACGCGGCGATCATCGCCTTATCGGTCAAACCGTGGATGATGCCGCCGGCGAAGCCTTTGATAAAGGGGCACGCCTATTGGGTCTTGCTTATCCGGGTGGCCCGATGATGGACCGATTGGCCAAAAAGGGCAATGCGGGGAAATATCCGTTCCCGCGGCCTTATCGCTCTAAAACACATCACAATTTCAGTTTCAGCGGCTTAAAAACCGCGCTCAGACAGCGTTTGGAAAAAATTCCGCCGGAAGAAAAAAAATCCCCCGCTTTTCTGCCGGATATCGCCGCCGGTTTTCAGAAAGCCATTGTCGGCAGCCTCGTGGAAAAAACCCTATCGGCTGCTGAAAAAGAAAAAGCGGAAAGCATCATTGTCTGCGGCGGCGTCGCATCAAACAGCCTCTTGAGGCAAAACATCGAAAAAGAGGCTGGCGCACACGGCATGGCATCTTATATCCCTTCTCCCCCCTACTGCACCGACAACGGGGCCATGATTGCCGTTGCCGGCTTAACACAATACGAACGCAAGCACTATGCCCCGCTTCATTTAAAGCCTTCCCCAAACTTGCGGCTTCCTTCCGCATCTTTTGGAAGATCGTAAAACGGATTATTCGGGGGCTCTGATTCAAATTGACAGCTTAGACTTTCCCTGCTACTTTAAAAATGAACGTGCTTCCGGTGCGTTTTTACGACAAAACATGTATTTTAGTTGAAGGAGGAAAAACAGTGGAAGGGGCACACCTACATTCTCACGAGCATGAAACACCGCACAACCATCAACACCAACATGGCCATGCTCATGCAGACGGCACACAGCATGAGCACGATCATACACATGAACATCAACACCTGCATACACATGAGCACGAGCACGGGCACACGCATACAAACGGTGAGGCCCATGATCATCAGCACAATGAATCAGACCTTTTTGAGCACAAACACGATCATGCCGGGCACGAAACCGAAATACACGAACACCTACATTAATCAAAAAAATCAAATAAACACAAAAGGGGCAAGGCCTGATGATCGGAAGGCCTTGCCCCTTTTTGTCCCTCCGCAATACGCATCCTTGAAGACCGCAAATCCACGTTTCCTCAGCTAGGGCGTGTCGACATTCAACTGGGAGGCCTTTTCGGCTCTTTTTTGCCCTGACGGCGTGGGTTTTTCATTTCAATGTCTTGCATTGCGCAGAAAAACCGCCTTGTCAGGACTAAAAATTTCTCAAAAAGGCCCCCCAGTTGAATGTCGACACGCCCTAGAAGCCCCGCCCCTGAAAAAGGTCGCGCACAACCTGGTTCTTGACAGCTTCGATTTTTGTGTTATTATTTCATAAACCGTAACACG
>JALUVJ010000105.1 GCA_027020665.1 Nitrospira sp. | reverse complement strand
AGGAGAGTCTTATTTTTCATCGTTTCAAGGATCAGGGCGATGCCCTCAGCGGGCAGACGGGTATCGGCATGCAGAAAGAGCAGAATGTCTCCTGTCGCTTGCTTTGCCCCGGCGTTCATTTGCCGGGCTCTGCCGGGCCGGGTCTTTCTTAGGATACGGCGATAAGCATTTTTTGAGTCTGTGTTTGAATGTGCCGCCCAAGACTGGAGCAGGAATAGGCTGTCATCGCTGCTTCCGCCATCGACTAAAATGAGTTCGGCAACGGGGAGGTGCTCAAGTGAATGCAGTAATTGAGGCAAATTTTCAGCTTCATTCCTTACCGGAATAACAATGGATATTCGTTCTCCGGTGGAAGGGGTGGCCCCGGGGCTTGCCGTCTTCAAAACGGCGGGCTTTTCCGGGGCGGACAGGTGTTGCGAGCGTGGGGGGGTTCTGATGATTTTTTCAGCCGATATTTTCATCTTCCACTTCAAATCATTCTGTTTATTTTATTGAAAGAAAAGGAAAAACCTGATTATAATACCTTCACTTTTTAGATGTAAAGATCTCCAAAGCCTCCTAATAGGGAGGGGGATCGAAAGAAAGGTTTCTGTGTTGACCGTCCAGGGCGATGAGATCGAGCTCCCCTCGGTTTTACCCAAAGCGAACATTCTAAATCGGTTTATCGCAAAATTTTTGGATTTGCTGATTGTTTCCGCCATCGCCCAAATTCCGCTTGATGTGAGTTTTTTGGCTGCGCTTTCTTATATTTTGATTGCGGACGGTTTTGCGGGAGGCCGAAGCCCCGGAAAACAGATGATCGGTCTTCGTGTGGTTACTCCGGAAACCGCTCAAGGGATTACATTTAAGGAATCGATTATTCGAAATATTTCTTTAGGATTGGCCTACCTCTTATTTCAAATTCCTTATGTCGGATGGCTTTTGGGGATATCTCTGGTCGGATTCGAATCGCTGCTCTTGATCGGCAATGTCAAAGGGTGTCGCGCGGGAGATGAACTCGCCAAAACGCAAGTACTCGATTATACTATTTCTGAGAGCTATGAAAAATAAGAAGAAACAGCGCAAGATCTGCGATGACATGCCGGAAAAGGCGGTGAGGGGTCAATGGGAATAACAAACAGTATTTTAGGGTGGTTCTCAAATGATCTCGCCATTGATCTCGGAACGGCCAATACCTTGGTTTATTCACGCGGGAAAGGAATCATGATTAATGAGCCTTCCGTGGTTGCGATTGAAAAGCGTTCCGAAAAGGTGGTGGCCATCGGAACCGAAGCCAAGCGGATGCTGGGACGAACGCCGGGTAATATTATTGCCATCCGGCCCATGCGTGATGGCGTGATCGCCGATTTTGAAGTGGCTGAAAAGATGTTGAGTTATTTTATCAGGAAGGCACACAATCGCACCACTTTTGTGCGCCCCAGGGTAATTATCGGCATCCCGTCCAAGATTACGCAGGTGGAACAGCGGGCGGTGCGTGATTCCGCAGAGTTGGCCGGGGCGCGCGAGGTTTATTTGATTGAACAGCCCATTGCCGCGGCCATCGGGGCAGGCATGCCCATTTCCGAGCCTTCCGGCAACATGGTGGTGGACATCGGCGGCGGCACGACCGATATCGCCGTGATCTCCCTCGCGGGCATTGTTTATTCCGAATCGGTGAAGACGGCGGGCGACAAAATGGACGAAGCCATCGCAAGCTACATCAAACGGAAATACAACCTGCTCATCGGGGATCATATGGCGGAGCAGATCAAGTTTGAGGTCGGATCGGCCTATCCGATCAAGGAAAAACGCACGCACATGATTAAAGGACGGGATCTGATTTCCGGCATCCCCAAGACACTTGTGATTGAAGACGGCGAAATACGGGAAGCCTTGTCGGGCCCCATTTCCATCATTGTGAATGCCATCCGGGTTGCGCTTGAAAATACGCCGCCGGAACTTGCGGGGGATATCATCGATCACGGCATTGTCCTCGCAGGCGGCGGGGCGCTACTTCGGGGTTTGGATACGCGGGTCCGAGAGGAAACGAATCTGCCCATCATTACTGTGGATAATCCTTTGAGCACTGTTGTGCTAGGCACGGGCAAGGCGCTGGATCAGCTCAGCCTGCTTCGAAAAATCGCCATTGCTTCACAAGCGGCCGGGAGATAAGGGCTGTGATTTTTTTATATGCTGTTCAAAAAAAGGGGA
>JALUVJ010000104.1 GCA_027020665.1 Nitrospira sp. | reverse complement strand
CCTTCTCATGCCGCACGGGTGAAAGACATTGCCTCTATCGAAGGGGTGAGAAACAATTCTCTCATCGGTTATGGACTTGTGATTGGGCTGAATGGCACCGGGGATAAAATCGGGACCCGTTTTACGGTGCAGAGTCTTTCGAGCATGTTAAGCCGTATGGGGATTTCCGTTGATCCGGCTGCCGTAAAAGTCAAAAATGTCGCGGCGGTGATGGTAACGGCCACGCTGCCGCCTTTTACACGCACGGGCAGTCCCTTGGATGTCGTGGTGTCATCAATGGGGGATGCGACGAGTCTTCAAGGGGGGACATTGCTTCTGACTCCGCTGAAAGGGCCGGATCAGCAGGTTTATGCCGTGGCGCAGGGTTCGGTATCGATTGGCGGTTTTATCGGCGGCGGGGAAGGGGATACCACGCAAAAAAACCATCCGACTGCGGGACGGATCGCGAATGGTGCCTTTGTTGAACGGGAAGTGCCTTTTTCTTTTGCGGACATGGATCGCTTTAAAATCCTGCTGCGTCAGCAGGATTTTACGACGGCTTTGAGATTGGCAGATGCGATCAATACGGCTTTGGGAGGGGAGAGCGAAGCCTTGCCCGTAGCGCATCCCATTGATGCGGCAACGGTTGAGTTGCGGGTGAATAAAACATTTAAAGGACGCGAAGTTGCGCTGCTTTCGATGATAGAAGGCTTGGAGATCCCCATCGACTTTTCAGCAAAAGTGGTGGTGAACGAGCGCACGGGCACGATTGTGATGGGGGATCAGGTGCGTATTTCCGATGTGGCCATCGCACATGGGAATTTGACGATTCGGGTGCGAACCGAATTTCAAGTTTCACAACCGCCGTCTTTTGCGCCGGAGGGCGCGGACACCGTTGTCGTGCCGCAGCAGAATACGGACGTGGTTGAAGGCGATTCAAAGATTGTGCTGATGCGCGGCGGTACAACGATCGGCACGCTGATTCAGGGTTTAAATTCAATTGGCGTGACGCCGCGGGATTTGATCTCGATTTTGCAATCGATAAAGGCCGCAGGCGCGCTTCACGCGGAATTAGAGATATTGTAACTGCTCAACAATCTTCATTGAGGGATGAGAAATGATGAAGGGAGTGAATTATTTTTCGATGCATCGACAGATTTTGGATCAACGGCATCAGGCCGAGGCGGCCGTAAAATCAAATATGAGTAGCGGGAAAAAAAATGTCGAAGCGGTTGAAAAACTGGCTGAAATCGAAAAAGGGGCTCAAGCCTTTGAGTCTTATTTTATTCAAACCCTTTTAAAGGAGATGAAAAAAGGGCTTTCTTCAGGTGTGGAAAGTGGCGTAGGATTGGGTGAAGACATCTATCAATCCATGTTTGATGAGGCCATTGCAAAAAAGATTTCGGAGCACGGCGGCATCGGTCTTTCTAAAATGCTTTCGGAAAAACTCTCAAGTTCACTCAAGTTTTCAGAAGCATCAGCCGATCAGGGTGAGAAGGCTAAAGTTTTTGAAGCCATTCGCCGATAAGGTAATTGGGTAGGAAAAGGAGTAGATAATGAAGATACCAGAAAAAGACCCCAATTTACTCTTGGAACGCGCCCTGCCGGGCAAGAGCGCAGGGGTGAATGCAGCCAAGGAAAATAAAGTTGCGAAGACAGAAAATTCCGCTCAATCCGCATCCGCCGATCAAGTTGATATTTCGGAAAAAGCACGAACGCTGCAAAAGTTGAATCACTTGGTCGCCGCGGGCGGTGAGGTGAAAGCGGAGCGCGTGGCGCAGCTTAAAGCCGAAATCGAAGCAGGCCGGTATGTGCCCGATACCGAGCAGGTCGCGGAAAAGCTGCTGCGTGCGACATTGCTCGACGACGTCTTATAAGACGACACCTTATAACTTAAGGAAGCTCTAAACCCTGACTGAATCAGAGCTCCCTAAATACAGTCATACGCGAAGGAGAAACGAATTTGTCAGCCCTCATTACACCGTCCCCGCGCCTTACTGAAGCCGAGACCTTGAAATTGTTTAGCGCGCTTGAGCACTTGGTTCAGAGGCATCAAAAGTTATTGGCTTGTCTTCAGAATGAAAAACGCCTGATTATCGAAGGAAAGGTTGAAGGCTTGTTGTCTTGTGTGGCTGAAAAAGAGAAATTATTAAGGGCGATTGCGGATTTGGAAGAAGAACGCATCCGCATCATGGCCGAACTGGAGGGGGCAAATCGGGTGAAGACCCTTAAAACACTCTTGTCGCGTCTTTCGCCTCTCGACCGGGAAAAGCTTGAAACCTTGGGAAGTCAACTGGATGCGCTGACAGCCGGCATCACGGAGATCAATGAAATCAACGGCGTCTTGGTCAAACGCGTGCTTGGGCAAATTTCGGATCTGTTTACATTGTTAGGCCAACTCAATACAGACGGCGATACCTACCAGGGCAGTGGGAAAATGAACATTGCGGCCTTCGGCCGGACGATCAGCCGGGGATAAGGAGCAGGCATGTCAGGCATTTCAAATATGTTTAATACGGGACGGCTGGCACTTTTTGCGAATCAGAAGGGATTGGAAGTTACGTCTCAGAATATCGCCAATGTCGGCACGCCGGGTTATAGCCGGCAATCCGTTGTTTTAAGTACCGCCACGCCCTTGAATACGGCGCCGGGCCAGACGGGCACTGGCGTAACGGTGTCTGAAATCCGCCGCGTCGTGAACGGCTTTATCGAAAGTCAAATCACATCGGGTGGGTCTGATTTCGGACGGCTTGAGGCCGAATCCGGACTTTTAACCCGGATTGAAAGCACCTTCACGGATGCGGCGGGAACGGGACTCAATACGGTGCTTTCGGATTTTTTCTCCGCGATTCAGGATGTGGCCAATGCACCCGCCGATCGTCCTGCGCGAATCGTCTTATTGGAGCGTGCAAAACAATTGTCTCAACAAATTGTGTCGGCGGATACGCAGTTTCGGCAAGTCCGTACCGATGCCAATAAAGAAATCATCGGCGTCTTGGGGGAGATCAATCAATTTGCATCTCAAGTGGCGGCCTTAAATGATCGAATCAAAGAAGTTGTCCTTTCCGGTCAAAATCCAAACGATCTTTATGACCGGCGCCAGACTCTCATCAATGCCGTCGCCGAGCGCATTGATATTCAAAGCATTGAGGACAGCTTCGGTCAGACGACGATTTTCGTCGGCAATGGCAAGGTCCTGGTTGAAGGCAGCAATGCTGGGAGTCTGAGCGGGGCGGGCAGCGCCGACAATGACGGTTTTGTGAACATCAATTATGCGATGGGCAGTGGCAGTCCAACGGATATCACTTCGGCGATTTCAAACGGTCGTCTGAATGCCTTGATTGATATCCGAGACACGGTGGTGCCGGGATTTATGGATCAATTGGACCGCTTGGCGGCAGCCGTGATCAACGAAACGAATCAACAGCATCGTTTGGGCTTTGGCTTGGATAATTCCACGGGAAATGATTTTTTTAGTCCTTTGTCGCCGACAGCAAGCGGACTGGCCGCAAATACGGGTAGCGGTGTTTTGAGCGTGAGTGTGGCCGATCCTTCGGTCTTAACCTTGGATCAATACCGTGTCACGCTTTCAGGTGGAAATTATACCGTAACCAATCTTGCAACGGGTGCGGCATCGACGCCGGGCACACTGCCGCAAACTTTTGAAGGCTTGACCATCGGCATCGCCTCCGGCACGCCGGCGAATGGGGATGTTTTCAATGTGAGTGCCCATCTCAATACGGCGCGTACGATGTCTGTGGCCCTGACCGATCCGGATCAAGTCGCGGCGGCTTCCACTTTGGCGGGCGTGCCTGGAGACAACGGCAATGCCAACCTCTTGGCGGGCATTCAAAATCAAACGATTTCGGCTCTAAACGGGGACAACGTGCAAACTTTTTACAGTGGATTTGTGGGTGATGTCGGCACCCGTGCCCAGTCGGCGCAACGGGGGTTGCAGGTCGAAACCGACATGCGCTTTCAGTTGCAAAATATGCGTCAGGAAACCTCCGGTGTTTCGATGGATGAAGAGATGACCAATATTATCAAGTTTCAGCGGGCTTATGAAGCCTCTGCCTCAATCATCACCACGGCGGATGAATTGTTTCAAACGATTCTCGCCATGAAACGATAGTTGGATTTTAAGGAAGCAAGCATGCGTGTTTCAGAACGAATGTTATTTGACCGTTTAGGGAGTCGGATGCAAGAGCAGTCCGCTTCATTGCTGAAACTCCAGGAACAGGTCACAGGCGGAAAACGCATCAACCGGCCCTCGGACGATCCGATCGGGCAGGCCGAAGTAATTCGTTTTGAAAAATCGCTGAAAAATTCCGATCAATATTTACGCAACATCGATCGTTTAAGTTCATTTGTTTCGGTGAGTGAAGGCGCCCTGCAAACGGTGCAGGATCAATTGGTGCGCGTGCGGTCTTTGGCTGTGCAGGGGGCAAATGCGACCAATACGGCGGCGGACCGTACCATTATCGCGCAAGAAGTCCGGCAAATTTACGATCAATTGATTGCCTTGGCCAATACAAACAACGAAGGCGCTTATATTTTTGCAGGCAACGCAATTCAAACCCGGCCTTTTGTCAATCAGGGGTTTTACACGGGAACGGATATCTCAGGCGCATTGCCGCTTACGATTGCTTTGGGGACCAATGATACCCTGGATTTGTCGATTGACGGTGTTTCGAGTACGATCACACTGACCGCCGGGTCGTATGCGACCGGTGCCGCTTTGGCGACGGAGCTGCAAACACAAATTGCCGCCGATACTTCCTTTCAAAATGCAAATGTGAGTGCGGCGGTCACATTCAATACGAATAATGAACTGGTATTGACTTCGAACGCCGTTGGAGGCACTTCTGCCGTGACTCCGAGCGGAGGCAGCGCGCAAACGGCATTGGGTTTGAGTGCGGGCACGGCGCGTCCTGCAGGCACGTATTTGGGGGATTCGGCGGAAAATGCTGTGCTGATCGGAGACAATGTTAGTGTTGTGAAAAATTTACCGGGGGACCGGCTTTTTAAAGGCGCAGGCGGCGGTGCCGACCTTTTTGCTGTTGTGGCCGCACTGCAAAGCGCACTGGAGAGCAACAGTGTGACCGGCATTCAAACGGCGTTGGGTAATTTGACCGCCGTTGAAGACGGGGTCAACAATGAACGGGCCTTGCTCGGAGCACGACTCAATCGGGCGGACGCAAGCGCAGCGACGCTGGAAGATTTTAAACTCACGGTTTCCCGTATTAAATCCGAAACCGAAGATGTTGATCTGCCGACAGTCATCTCCGAGTTACTCTTGCAAGAGACCACTTTGGAAGCGACACGGGCTGCCTCCGCGCGAATCCTGCAACGCTCCCTTTTGGATTTCCTCCGATAGACCTCGTATCATCGATCTAGGGCGTGTCGACATTCAACATGCAAGGCGTCTTTTCGGCTCTTTTTTGCCCTGACGGCGTGGGTTTTTCATTGCAATGTCTTGCATTGCGCAGAAAAACCGCCTGGTCAGGACCAAAAATTTCTCAAAAAAACGGCCTCCCAATTGAATGTCGACATGCCCTAAGTTTTTCTGAATTTCATGGAGCAGATGGCCGAAGGGCTGTCATGAAAACAAAAAGATCGTCAAAAATGTGACGATCTTTCCTTGCGGAAATCTCCTTGTATGGGTTTTTGTCTGACCCAAATTCTAAAAAACTCCCTTAATTACTGTTTTTATCGCAAAAAATAGGGGCCGCCTGCGTCAAAAATCCGTGGCAAGTTAATTGCAAAAAAACAACGGGGGATGAACACCGATATTGTACTGTCGCAGAAAATCGGGAGCAGGAGATGAAGGCGGTTATTCTTGCCGGGGGACTGGGTTCGCGGATCAGCGAAGAAACACACGCAAAACCGAAACCGATGATTCATATCGGCGGCAAACCCATTTTATGGCACATCATGAAAATCTATTCGGCGCACGGTATTAATGAATTCATTATTTGCCTCGGTTACAAGGGGTATATCATTAAAGAATATTTCAACAATTATTTTCTGCACATGTCCGATGTCACTATTGATGTCGCGCACAAAAAACTTGAAGTCCATGAAAATCATGCCGAATCCTGGCGCGTGACTCTGATCGACACAGGACCCGAAACGATGACCGGCGGGCGTTTGAAACGAGTGTCTGAATACATCGGCGATGAAGATTTTTGTTTCACCTACGGCGACGGGGTTGCGGATGTGGATGTGGGTCGGTTGATCGATTTTCACAAAAAAAGCGGCAAATTGGCGACCGTTACGGCCGTGCAGCCACCGGGACGTTACGGTGCGCTTGAGTTGGAATGCAGCTCTGTGAAGGGTTTTCTCGAAAAACCTCCGGGAGACGGGGGTTGGATCAATGGCGGCTTTTTTGTTTTGTCGCCCAAGGTGATGGATTACATCGCGCAAGATGAAACCTCCTGGGAAAAAGAGCCGATGGCGCGGCTTGCGGCTGAAGACAATCTTGCCGCTTATTTCCATGAGGGATTCTGGCGGCCGATGGACACCTTGCGGGACCAACGCCAAATCGAAGCCTTGTGGGTCTCCGGCAAGGCCCCTTGGAAGACGTGGTAATGCATCCTCCTTTTTGGCACGGAAAACGAGTCCTGATTACGGGACACACCGGATTTAAGGGAAGCTGGCTTTCCTTATGGCTTCAGACCCTGTCGGCGGATTTGACAGGTTATGCCCTTGAAGCACCGACAAGCCCTTCTTTATTTGAACTTGCGCATGTGGCGGACGGCATGTTTTCTGTGAGCGGTGACCTTCGAAATTTGGATGAATTGAAAATGATTGTTGCAGAACGCCGTCCGGAAATTATCATTCACATGGGCGCGCAGTCTCTGGTACGCACTGCGTATGAAAATCCGATTGAAACTTATGAAAGCAATGTAATGGGCACGGCGAATTTACTGGAGGCTGTCCGCCAATCTTGCACGGTGCGTGTGGTCGTCGTGGTGACGAGCGACAAATGTTATGAGAGTCGTGTCGTAGACCGGCCTTGCCGGGAATCCGAGGCGATGGGCGGAGACGATCCCTATTCAAGCAGCAAGGGCTGTGTGGAGCTTGTGACGGCGGCCTATCGTCATGCCTATTTCAATGCGAGCGGTGTGGCGGCGGCTACGGCACGCGCGGGTAATGTTTTTGGAGGAGGGGATTGGGCGAAAGACCGTTTGATGACGGATATTTTTGAAGGACTTTTAAACGATCGGGTGATTCGCATTCGATATCCGCAGGCCATCCGTCCTTGGCAACATGTGCAAAATGCGCTGGAAGGCTACCTGGTTTTGGCCGAACGGCTTTGGGAAAACGGGTCTGCCTTTTCCGAGGCATGGAATTTCGGCCCGCCTGAGGAAGAAAGTCGCAGTGTGGCATGGATGGTCGATTATTTAACGGCGGCCTGGGACGGTGCATCGGGTTGGGAGAGTGATACGGGTGAGCATCCGCATGAAACCCCGGTTTTGCGCCTGGATTCACAAAAGGCGCGAAGCCGTTTGGGCTGGGTGCCGAAAGTATCGCTCGAAGCGGGTCTGATGTCCGTGCTGGAATGGTACAAGGCCTTTCAAGCGGGTGAAGATATGCAGCAACTGACACTGCGCCAAATCTTAAAAAATCACGCGCGGGTGTCTGTATGAACGGTGAAAAATGCCGGTTTTGCGGAACGGTCTTGCGCCTCTCTTTCTGCAATCTCGGTTGTACGCCGCCTGCCAATGCCTTCCTTTCTGAAAAACAGCTCCATGCCCCTGAAACTTATTATCCTTTGCATGCGATGCTGTGTGAATCCTGCTTCCTGGTGCAAGTGCCTCAATATCAGAGTCCGTCGGAGATTTTTAAAGATTATCCTTATTTTTCATCTTATTCCCAAACCTGGATTTCTCATGTTAAAGCCTACGCCCAGCACGTTACGAAACGTTTTAAGTTGGGAAATAAAAGTCAAGTGATTGAAATTGCAAGTAATGACGGCTACTTGCTGCAACACTTCAAGCGGCTGGGCATCCCGATTCAAGGTGTTGAAGCTGCGGAAAATGTGGCGGCGATTGCCATTGAGCAAGGGATTCCGACTCGTGTGGGATTTTTTGGCGTGGAGACGGCCCGTGCAATGTTTGAGGAAGAGATGTCGGCTGATCTTCTGATTGCAAACAATGTCCTGGCTCATGTGCCGGATTTGCATGACTTTGTGGCGGGTCTCAAGATTTTGCTGAAACCGGGCGGGCGCATTACTCTGGAGTTTCCCCACATTCAACAATTGATTCAAAAGAATCAATTCGACACGATTTACCATGAGCATTTTTCTTATTTTTCCCTCATTACGGCAGACAAAATTTTTTCTCGGCACCATCTCAAGATTTATGACGTTGAAACTTTGGAAACGCATGGCGGTTCGCTGAGAGTCTACCTTTGTCATGACGATGACAAGACGGGGCCGGTTTCGGAGTCTGTTTTAGCGCTTAGACTCAAAGAGATCAACATGGGACTAAATCGCATCGAAACCTATACGGCATTTTCGAAGCAGGTTGAGCAGGTTCGTCTGGAATTATTGGCCTTTTTGGTCGCGCTGCGTTTTGACGGGAAGACCGTTGCAGCCTATGGCGCCCCGGCCAAGGGGAATACGCTTTTAAATACCTGTGGTATTCGAAGTGATCTGCTGCCTTATGCCGTGGATCGAAACCCCTGTAAACAAGGGCGATTTATGCCCGGTAGCCGCATCCCTATTTTTCATCCCGATAAAATCAAAGAAACGAAACCCGATTACCTTCTCATTTTACCCTGGAATTTAAGAGAAGAGGTGATGAATCAAACGGCGTTTATCCGTAAATGGCACGGGAAATTTGTGGTGCCGATCCCGCAGGTGCAGGTGTTTTCGTAATGGGAGGATATTTTAAGCCGGGAGGAGAACTGCCGGGACTCTATGCCGATGAAAAAACCGTTACCGCGATTCAAATAATTGCTGAGGCTTTTAATGCAAATCAAGCCGATTCCGGGACGTATTTTTCAGATAATCTCTTTACGGTTGGACGAAATCTGGGATTTTTATCGGATGAGCGTTTTATCAATGCGGTCGAAAAGGCGCTTGAAACAACCACAGAACGTTCCATCGTATGGCGAACCCATGTCTTAACTTGGGCGGCCTTTACCTGTCTAAAACTTCCGGGTGATTTTGTCGAATGCGGGTGTTACTGCGGAAAAACGGCACAGGCCATTTCAGAATATGTCCGCTTGGATGAAACGGATAAACGCTTTTTTATTTATGATGTTTTCGAGAATCCGCCGGATGCCCGGCACGGCATGGCAGATCACTCAAAGGGACTTTATGCACAAGTGAAACAACGCTTGTCCCCTTACAAGCATTTGCTTGTGACACAGGGCAGTGTGCCCGAAGTGCTTGAGGATGTTTCTCCTGATGCGATTTCATTTATGCATATCGACATGAATTCGGTTTCTGCCGAGTTGGGGGCCTTGCATCAGCTTTTCGATCGTGTTGTGAAGGGGGGCATCATTGTTTTTGACGACTACGGCTGGGCGCCTTATCGGGCTCAGAAAGCGGCCGAAGATCGGTTTATGGAAGAAAGAGGGTATAAGATTGTTGAATTGCCCACAGGACAAGGCATGATGATTAAGTTGTGATTCGGCTGAATGAGATGATTTTTAAAGAAACGGCATTAAAAGGGGCCTATCTCATTACACCCGAACCGCATGAAGATGAGCGGGGATTTTTTGCGCGCACGTTTTGTGAGGAGAGATTGAAGGCAGAGGGGATTTTTTTTCATATTGCCCAGATCAATCTTTCAATGAATAAGAAAAAAGGGACTTTACGGGGCATGCATTATCAATCGAAACCTTTTGAGGAAGCCAAAATCGTACAGTGCATGCGGGGCGCGCTTTATGATGTGATTTTGGATTTACGCGCAGATTCCGCGAGTTTCAAAAAATGGTGCGCTGTAGCGTTGAGTCAAGGCAATCGCCGCCTGCTCTATATCCCGGAAGGTTTTGCCCACGG
>JALUVJ010000103.1 GCA_027020665.1 Nitrospira sp. | reverse complement strand
GGGACTGCCGGAGGTGGAAAAGGGCTGAATCTGGAAGTGGCTGCCGCGGGAAACACCGAAGTGGTTCGCTCGAAACTCAAGGTGATGAGTACGCTCGGATTGACAGATACGATCGAAGATATTTTGATTACTTTGGAAACAAAGTATCATTTGATCCGTATGCTGCACGATGCGGGAAATTTGTTTATGTATCTTGCTTTGGAGCGGGATAAATCAAACCTTGGCATGGCGCGCCACAAGTTAAGCATGATTGAGGCCGAACTTACGACTTAAAGAAAAAGCGTATCACGTACAGATTGAAAAGGCGGCCTGCCTTTTGCCGTTTTTACCGGATCCCGTTTTCTCTTTGCAGCCAGCGCACGTATGCGATGATTTGATCTACTTCTTCTTTGGCGACGCCGCTGATTTTAGGCATATTTCCAAAATCCCAGTGATGCTGACGCACACCGTTTTTGACCGCCATGTGAAAGGTGGGATCGGCATGGTGATTGGGTTCATAAATTTTAGAGATAAACGTGGGCCCCCGGTCCGTTCCGACAGCCCCGATGCCGTGACAGCCGGCGCAGTTGTTATTGAATAGTTTTTCCCCTCCGCTCAATTCCGACGGGGCGGGAGGGGGCGGTTCTGTGGAAATCGATTGCCCGGAATCCGTACAGGCGCTCAAAAAAATAGTGAATAAGAGGGCGGTGAAAACTATTTTATGGCGACGCGCTGTTTTCATTGATTGGGTTTTGTTCTTAAAAGAGCCTCTGCTCAAATCAGAATTGTGCCCTGATTGTATAAAGAAGTCCCTTCGATAAGCAAGATGAATCAATTATTCATAAAAAGCAAATTGTTTTTGTTTTGCTTTTTATGAATAAGACAAACATCGCCGGTTTTGAGTGGAGTGCCTGTGCGTATCGACACCCACTAAAAGCCTATCCAAAAACAGATTTGTAAGTTATTGATTTACGTGTGTTTTTTGAGGACGATTTTCGGCTGTATTGACCCGCTTGCGACGCTAATTTTATGCATAAGCTGGTAAAATTCCTTAAACCGAAAGAACTTCCAGAATTACCCAAAACGGCCGGTGATGTAATCCTCTGTCAGACGGTTTTTGGGATTCATGAAAATTTGTTTGGTGTCGCCGACTTCGATCAATTCACCCAAGTGAAAATAGGCGGTGCGCTGCGATACGCGAGAGGCCTGCTGCATGGAATGCGTGACAATACAGATCGTGTAATCTTTTTTCAGTTCGTAGATTAGCTCTTCGATAATCGCGGTGGCGATGGGATCGAGTGCGGAACAAGGTTCGTCCATCAGGATGACTTCGGGATTTACGGCAATGGTTCGGGCAATGCACAGCCTTTGTTGTTGTCCGCCGGAGAGACTGGTTCCCGGCTGGTCGAGGCGGTCTTTCACCTCTTTCCAAAGCCCTGCCCGTTTCAGGCTGTTTTCGACAATTTCTTCCAGTTCCGCTTTTGTTTCCACAAAACCGTGAATTTTCGGGCCGAAGGCGACGTTTTCCCGAATGGATTTTGGAAAAGGATTGGGTTTTTGAAAAACCATGCCGACTTGTGCCCTCAAAGGCACGGTGTCAATTTCGGGACTGTTAATGTCCTGACCGTCCATCATAATTTTTCCGGTCACGCGGCAGCCTTCAATCGTATCATTCATACGGTTGATGCACCGTAAAAAAGTGGATTTGCCGCAGCCGGAAGGCCCGATCATGGCGAGCACCTCATTACGGCCGATGTCCAGGCTGAGGCCATTGATTGCAAGCTTTTCACCGTAACGCACAACAATATTTTGACAGCTGATGCGCGGGTCTTTTAGCTTGAATTCCCCCACCGTTTTGAAGGAAGGCGCTACAGTTTTATGGTCCGTTTTATTATCGATTGATCCAGTCTCCGGCAGCAGGCTGTCGAGCGACATCATAATATATTGCCCTTTGCATTACCATCGCCGTTCGAAGCTTTTTCGTAAAATAACCGCTAAGGCATTCATGACGATTAAAAAAATTAAAAGCACCATGATTGCGGCAGAAGTGCGTTCCACAAATCCGCGCTCGGGGCTGTCCGCCCAAAGATAAATCTGCACCGGCAATACGGTGCTCGGATCAAAGATCCCCGTCGGAATATCCACAATAAAGGCCACCATGCCAATCATGAGCAAGGGCGCGGTTTCACCCAGGGCGCGGGCCATGCCGATAATCGTCCCGGTCAGCACACCGGGCAGGGCCAGCGGCAAAACATGAAAAAGCAGCGTTTGCATGGGCGATGCACCGATACCCAGCGCGGCCTCCCGAATTGAGGGCGGCACAGAGGCTAAAGCCGCACGACTTGCAATGATGATGGTCGGCAGGGTCATTAAGGTCAAAACCAAGCCTCCGACCAGGGGCGCGGAACGGGGCAAATCAAAATAAGTCAGAAAAATGACCAACCCAAGCAAACCGAAGACAATGGAGGGCACGGCGGCAAGATTGTTGATATTCACTTCGATAAAATCGGACCATCGATTGCGTGGCGCGAATTCTTCCAAATAAATAGCCGCAGCAATGCCGATGGGAAAGGACAGGGACAAGGTGACCAGCATGGTAAACAATGAACCCACCAAGGCCCCTAAAATACCTGCTTGCTCCGGGTCCCGTGAATCTCCCGCCGTAAATAAAATGGTGTTAAAACGGTTTTCAATCCGCCCCGCCGCCACAAGGCGATCAATCCAGGCAATTTGATAATCTTTTAACCGCCGATCATCTTCCGGAAGCTCACGCCGGATGTGCCCTTTGATCAACATATCCACATCGTCGTCCGCCGGCACCCAGAGCGAAAGCGTCGTCCCGATTAAAGCGGGATCGGCCATCACAGCATCCCTTAACTGGTAGTCCGCGCCGGAACTGACCAATTGATACAAGGCACGTTTTTCACGTCGTTTTTTAACCTCCGGAAACATTGTGCGCAACGCTGCTTTTCTTAAACCGCCGTAATCCCCGTTTGCCAAAGCGTTCATATCGGGATGCGCCCCGACCCCGAGGATTTCAGGATCAATCGAGACATCCAAATGCACATAAGTTTGTCGAAATGCGGAATAGCCCTTGCTAAAAATACTGACAAAAAGCAATGACAAAAAGAAAAGACTCATGCCCACAGCCGCCACACCGGTAAATTTAAACCGACGCGCCGCCGCATGGCGTTTTTTGAGGCCCCGCCGCACAATTTCAATCGTGTCTTTTTTTCGAGGCAAGCCTGCACTCATTTTTTCAAAATCCTTATTTTATAACGGTAATAACAATTCAGCTTACTTGTTGTTATTCATATTGTTCTCGATACTTCCTGACCACATACAAGGCAATGACATTTAAAGCCAGTGTGAAGATAAATAAAACCAGCCCTAAAGCGAAGGCGGCCAAGGTTTTGGGACTGTCAAACTCCTGATCTCCCGTTAAAAGCGTCACGATCTGTACCGTAACCGTCGTTACGGCATCAAGAGGGTTAAAGCTGAGATTTGCGGAAAGGCCCGCAGCCATCACAACGATCATCGTTTCACCAATGGCGCGTGAAATAGCCAACAAAACACCGCCCACAATGCCGGGCAAAGCCGCGGGAATGACGACCCGCTTAATGGTTTCCGCTTTTGTCGCGCCCAAACCAAAGGCCCCGTCCCGCAGGGCTTGAGGCACCGCACGAATTACATCATCCGAGAGCGAAGAAACAAAGGGAATAATCATGACGCCCATGACCAAGCCTGCGGCCAGGGCACTTTCCGAGGCCACCTCCAAACCCAATAAACTGCCCTGATTCCGAATGAAGGGTGCAACAGTCAATGCTGCAAAAAAACCGTAAACAACCGTGGGGATACCGGCCAAAATCTCAAGTAAAGGTTTTGTAATAGCGCGAAATCGGGGTGAGGCGTATTCGGACAAAAAAATAGCTGATTTTAAACCGATCGGCACCGCAACAAGCATGGCAATGAGCGAAATTAAAATCGTTCCTACAAATAAAGGCGCAGCGCCAAATGCGCCAGAAGATCCTACCTGATCCGCCCGGATCGACATTTGCGGGCTCCATTTCAGCCCAAAAAGGAAGTCCGTTACCGGAACCACCTTAAAAAAACGCATTGATTCAAAAAGCACGGACATCAAAATGCCGATCGTTGTCAAAAAAGCAATGCTTGCACAAGCAATGAGTCCCCCGGTCAGCGCCCGTTCTACGGCATTGCGTGCACGCTGTTTTGCGTTAATACGGCTTAAGCTAAAAAAACCGACGCCGATTACAAGGGACAAAATAACCACCGCCAAGGCGGCATGACTCGTGAATTGCAAACGTTGGTAGTGTAAGCCTGCGGCTTTGATACTTGCATCCACCTCCCCGGAAACAGTATTGCCGCTGACGAAATTTTGAATATCGCTGATGACCAGTTCAAGCCGATCCGCTTCCAGACTACGCAGTTTTTGCGGCAAATCAGCAAGGACAAGCTGTGTGATGACATTGGACTCAAACACGGTCCAGAGAAAAAGCACAAACAAGGCGGGCAGGCCGCACCACATCGCGACATAAAGACCGTAATAGGCCGGAAGGGAGTGAAGATGACGGATATTCCCTTGGGCGACCGAAAATGCACGCCGTCGCCCCAGATGATAGGCGATGGCGCACAAAAGAAGTAGGCCTGCAATCAATTCAAGTGTATACATACAGCATCAAGTCTGCGGCCGCCGCGCGCATTTCAATCGAAGTTAGCTTAAGTCTTTGAGTGCTTTGAGCATTTTGACATCGTTTTGAAACCGCATGCGTTCTTTTTTCGGCATGGGAATCAGACCGCGATCCGTCAAATACCCCTCATCACCCCAGGCCTTTTCACTGGTGAACTCGGCCATAAATGCCTTGATACCCGGAATCACTTTGACGTGGGCTTTTTTAAGATAAAAATAAAGGGGTCGAGAAATAGGATATTGTCCATCCGCAATACTGTCAAATTCAGGGTTCACGCCATTGATGGGGGAAGCCTGTACTTTGTCCCCATTCTGATCCAGAAAACTAAAACCGAAAATACCCAAGGCATTGGGGTTGGCTTCCAGTTTTTGCACAATCAGGTTGTCATTTTCACCGGCTTCGATATAAGCCCCGTCTTCACGCACCGTATGACAAATTTTTTTGTACTGTTTTTTATCTTTTTTCTTCAGGGCCTTGATCCACCCGATCGTCTTGCAGCCGCCTTCCATCGCAAGTTCTGCAAAAGCATCGCGCGTGCCGGAAGTGGGCGGCGGGCCCAAGACTTCAATCGGCTGATCGGGCAGCTTCGGATTCACATCTTTCCAGGTTTTGTACGGGTTTTCAGTCAGTGTTTCTCCCCCTTTCGGATTGGGAACTTCCTTCGCAAGCGCAAGGAAGATGTCTTTTAAATTTAAGGGCACAGGCTTGGATTTTTTGGAATTGGCGATGGCAATGCCGTCATAGCCGATCTTGACTTCAATAATTTCATCCACGCCGTTTTTTTTGCATTGATCGACTTCAGATTGTTTAATACGGCGTGAACTGTTGCTCACATCAGGATGTTGCATACCCACACCGGCGCAAAATAATTTAAAGCCGCCACCGGACCCGGTGGCTTCAACTTTGGGGGTTTTGAATTTTGTACTCTTTCCAAATTTTTCAGCAACAACCGTTGCAAAGGGGTACACCGTTGATGACCCGACGATATTGATATAGTCACGACCGGACTGCGCGAATGCATTTCCCGCGATTAACAAGGCAAGTGCCGGAGCTAAAACGCCCGGGGCTTTCTTATTCATTATAAATCTCCTCATATGTGATTTGCTTGAAACGCCCATCGCGCGACAGAAAAAAACGATAGCCGGTTTAAATTCTTGGCCTGTTTTTCGGATCGCTCTATCTCGTCAACGACATCGAAAACACATCCTTGATTTTTCAAAAACAAGATGCTGATACAAGACGGTTATAAAGGAGCATTGTTAAGGTTTTGTTAAGTGAGGATTAAGCTTGCGTGAAATCAAAGGAAGCTCTGAAATTAGGGCGTGTCGACACGCCCTAATTGTTTTCGAGGTGTTTTTTAATAAATGTTAAAGCATCGTCGCGTGTTCGGAGCTCTCCGTTGAGTTGCGCTTCGCGAATCAGACCCAAATATTGGCCGACCTTCGGCCCGGATGCGATGCCGGCCGTTTTCATGATATCCCGCCCGTTTAACAAAGGCGCGGGAATTTTTGCCTGCTCGGCAGCCAATGCCTCGATTTTTTGAATGCGCTGTTTCACCGCCCAATAATGCAGGCAATGGCCCTTGGAATTTTCAGGTACGCTGGCCATGCCGTCACAATAAATCAATTGCAAGAGCTTGCGTCCGGGCCGCTTCGGACTTAAAAAATGCCGTTCAATCGTGGCGGCGCGCATTTGATCGATTTCACCCTGCACCAAGATCAAATGTTTTTCAACCAGCCAGGCCAGACGGTCTTCATCAACATAATAGCGGCTGCCCTTCGCATAGCTGGACAACTTCAATTTATTGACAATTTTTCGTATCATCTTGGCCCCGATGCGATCATGTTGATGAAAACGAATGCGATCCGTGCCGTCTTTTTCCGGGGTTTCAATTGTGACAGGCTTTGCAATGTCATGAAAAAGCACGGCCAAAACAATTTGCGCATCAAGGTCTTCTGGAAATTCTTTTTTAAATTCAGGACTTAAGAGCTGAGAAAGGGCAAGCCGGGTATGTGTCCAGACATCGCCTTCCGAGTGATAATTTTTGGGCTGCGGACAGGCTTTCATGGCAAGCAATTCGGGAATAAGCTGCGCAAAAGCCCCGCTTGTATCCCATAAATCAAAGGCACGCACAGGATGTGAAACCATTGCTTTAACAAATTCCTTTGCGATGGTTTCACGTGGAACAACAAAACCGCCGTCTTCCCGAAGAGCGTTCAAACCCCCGATAAGACTTTTCAGCACCGACCAGGTTTTTTTTTCAAAAGTGAGATCAAATTGGGCCGCAAAACGAAGGCCGCGCAAAAGACGCGAGCTGTCCTCTGAAAAACGAAGCGCGGGTTCCCCCACAGTGCGAATACGCCTTGCCTTCAAGTCCCGCATGCCCTGAAAGGGATCAATAAGCCGCTGCCGTTTCAAATCCGCCGCCATTGCATTGATCGTAAAATCACGGCGTTTGAGGTCTTCTTCTACAGGAAGCATCGGATCCGAAACGATTGAAAAGTCGCGATATCCCCCGCTTTGAGAAAATGAGGACTCCGTTCTCGGCAGGGCAATATCAATGGCTTCCGCAAGCGGTGTCAGATGAGGAATAAATTTATAAACGCCAAAACTCTTCCCGACCCAAGAAACCTTCCCCTGCTTGCGCAAAAAATTGCCCAAATCACGCGCAGATACTCCGCGTATTAAAAAATCGTAGTCTTTAGTTTCGCGGCCCCAAAGCAGATCCCGCACCGCACCGCCCACCCAATAAACCTCTGCTTGAGGAAATTCACGAAAAAAATCGCTTAAAAAAGGGAGTCGGGGTTGAATACCGGAAAGGGCGCGCCAGAGATAATCGGTTGAAATTGCCATCGGGCTACTATAAATTGATCTTCACACATTTCGCAATAGCTAGGTTTCGGAGAAATCGGCGGTTAGAATTGCATGCCGGACAACATCGAAAAAAATACTTGTTTGTTAAGCGACTCCCCTAAATGAGGAGAAATGAAATGAAACAACTCAGCCTGTTATGCCTTTTAGTCCTCGTCCCCTTGCTCAGCGGATTTGACACCGCAACACGCAGCATTCCCCTCGACGAAATTATGGCAGGCGGACCGCCCAAAGACGGGATCCCGGCGCTCACGAACCCCAAGTTTGTTTCGGCAAAAAACGCCGATTTTGTCAAAAAAGACGACCGTATTTTGGGGCTCTTCATCAACGGTGAAGCCAAAGCCTACCCGATCAACATCATGAACTGGCATGAGATTGTGAATGACACTGTGGGCGGAAAAAAAGTCATGGTCTCCTATTGCCCGCTTTGTGGTACGGGCATGGCCTTTGATCCCCGTATTAAAGGGAAACTTTATACATTCGGCGTTTCAGGCCTGCTCTACAAAAGCGATATGCTGATGTACGATCATGAAACGGAAAGCCTCTGGTCTCAAATCAAACAAGAAGCCGTCACGGGCAAACTCACCGGAACACGTCTCAAAATGCTCAATTTGAGCCACACGACCTGGGAAGGCTGGCGAAAAAAACATCCTAAAACCCTTGTTTTATCCACAGATACCGGCTATACGCGTAACTATTTTCGTGACCCTTATACAGCCTATGCCGGCAGTGATCAGCTCATGTTTCCCGTGGGCGAGGTGGACGACCGTTATCCAACGAAGGCTTGGGTGCTCGGTGTGACGCGTTCAGGAAAAAGCAAAGCCTACCCGTTTTTAGAACTCAAAAACGCTCCGACCCGGTTTAAAGATAAAATCGGGTCGGAAGAAATTGAAATTGTCTATGAGCCCGAATTCAAAACAACACACGTCTTCGATAAAAACGGCAAAGAAATCCCCACGCTCATCGCCTATTGGTTTGCCTGGACAGCCTTTCATCCGGAGACAGCAGTCTATACCGCACCTCCGCCTAAAAAACCTTGAAATATGATGCCCTCTTTACGATAATAGGGCCACACAACAAAGCTTTAGGGGGGATTTCTTTCAATGGTGCGCTTTAGAAAGGTCGTGAATTTGTTTATTTTTATCACACTCCTCGCAGGGGGGATCAGCGGGCTGCCTGCCTGGGCAAATGGAGAACACGGAAACGGCCATCACGCTGAAAAACATAACATGGGGATGGGTGGCGAAAAACACATGGACCACCCGGAAAAAGTAAAAAGTGACGGACACCACCGCCACACAATAAAAAAAGAAGCCAAACCCGAATTTCCGCCCGGAACCGAAGAAGTCATCATCGACTTGAGCGGTCCCTTTTGCAGCAGGCATCCTGAAGAAATCTCCACAGCACTCAAAAAACTGGATGGAGTACTGGACGTCGAAGCCTTTAATCGACGGGACTACGTGCTCATCCATTTTACTCCCGAAAAAGTCGCTCCGAATGCGATGGCGGAAATAATCAACAGCACCAAAGGCAGCGGCTGGCGCTGCAAGGGCACCGTTTCAACCCGGCGGCGCACTGAGCGTTGAAGGCTTTTGCACTGCAACAAACTGTCTCTAAAACAACGCTGACCCAAGAAATCAAGGCCATTGCCCGCAAGCTGGGCTTTCACGCCGTCGGCATCACCTCCGCAGATCCTGTCTCGGCCGCAGGAAAACATTTTTTAAAATGGCTTTCAGACGGTTTTTCTGCCGACATGCGCTATCTCGAAAAATCCCCTGAAATCCGCTTTGATCCCAAAATCCGCTTTCCGGACGCACAATCCGTAATTGCGCTCGCACTCAATTATTACCAAGAGACACCGGCTCCCACTCACGAACACACTTCAACACAGCGCGATACCGGGAAGATTGCCCGCTATGCCTGGGGTGAAGACTATCACCCCATCATAGAAAAAAAATTAGAACAACTCATTGAAGCCCTTACCGCACGCGGCGGACGTTGCTGGAAAGGCTACGTGGATCACGGCCCCCTCTTGGAACGCGCCTTTGCCCAACGCGCCGGACTGGGTTTCATCGGGAAAAATACAAACCTCATTACGCCCGAATTCGGCTCCTGGGTTTTTCTTGCGGAAGTCATTACCGACTTGGCACTCATCCAGGATGCACCCGCCACGGGACAATGCGGCACTTGCACCCGCTGCATCGACATTTGTCCGACCGAGGCCTTGAATACAGCCTATCGACTGGATTCCCGTCGCTGCATTTCTTATCTCACCATTGAAAACAAAGGAGAAATTCCAAAAAACTTTGTTTCAAAAATGGAGGGATGGCTTTTTGGCTGCGATCTCTGTCAGGAGGTTTGCCCCTTCAACGGACCAAGCAAACCGACGGATGAACCCGGTTTTGCCATTCAAAACGGCGCGGGGCCTGCACTTTCACTGG
>JALUVJ010000102.1 GCA_027020665.1 Nitrospira sp. | reverse complement strand
GAGATTGAAATCGCCCCCTTGGCCTTTATGCGTGGGCGCACGCTCAACGATGCCTTTATTATTTTGGACGAGGCGCAAAATACAAGCTCTTTGCAGATGAAAATGTTTTTAACCCGTTTAGGCTATCGCTCAAAGTCTGTGATTACCGGGGATGTGACGCAGACGGATTTGCCCCCTTCTCAAGTTTCCGGACTCGTCGAAATCCAAAAAATTCTGGAAGAAGTACGCGGCGTGCAGTTTACTTATTTCACCGGAAAAGACGTCGTGCGTCATCATTTGGTTCAGGAAATCATCAACGCCTATGAGGACTACGCGGAGAGAAAACGCGAGCAAAAAGAAAGCTGAGGGGTTTTTGTGCGCAGCGGCATGGACATCTCTATTTTAAATAAACAACGAAAGTATCCTGTCGATACGAATCAAGTCACGGATTGGACGCGCCGGATTTTATTATTGCAGAAAGTCAAAAACGGGGAAGTCAACATCGTTTTTGTAAATAACCGGCGCATTCGGATTTATAACCGGGATTACCGCCGTATTGACCGCGCGACGGATGTCTTGTCCTTTCCGATGCGGGAAGGTTTGGGCGGTGATTTGCATCCCGGGTTTTTGGGCGATGTCATGATTTCGCTTGAAATGACCGAAATCTACGCCCGGCTTTATCGTCGTGACCGATCGGATCAACTCTTGATTTTACTCATTCACGGCATGTTGCACCTGCTGGGTTACGACCATGAACGCTCGGAGTCGGAAGAAAAAAAGATGACCCGCCGCGAACGTTTTATTTTAAAAAAGATACAGGGGAAATAAAATGCCCTTTGCATTTTGGAAAAAAACGGGGGATGCGCTTTCAAAAACCCGCGCCTATTTTTCTTCGGGTTTAGAGGCGCTTTTTTCCCGAAAAAAGGACATTGATGCAGAGACATTAGATGATTTGGAGGCCCTGCTGATCGGTGCAGACCTGGGTGTGGCCGTGACGCGTCGTTTGATCGGTGATTTAAAAACCTCCGTCGAACGCAAAGAAGTTTCGGACTTGCCCGCCCTCAAAGCCAAACTCCGTGAAACGCTGCTGGAGATATTAAGCAAGGCCGTAGCTCCCTCAGAAGCCGTTTGGCCGCCCGTCGTGACACTTTTTATGGGGGTGAACGGTGTCGGAAAAACAACCTCGATCGGCAAGATGGCTTGGCAACTCAAATCCGAAGGAAAAAAAGTCCTCTTGGCTGCGGCCGATACCTTTCGGGCCGGGGCCGCCCGTCAGTTGTCCATTTGGGGGGAACGTGTGGGTGCCGAAGTGATCCGGCATCAAGGTGAAGCCGATCCCTCTGCAGTGGCCTATGATGCCGTCAGCGCCGCCTTGGCGCGCAAAGCAGATCATTTGCTGATCGATACGGCGGGGCGGCTTCAAACCAAGCACAACCTGATGGAAGAGCTTAAAAAGATGAGCCGCGTCATTTCAAAACAAATTCCGCAGGCACCGCACCGAAAAATCCTCGTCTTAGACGCCACCACCGGACAAAACGCCCTTTCACAGACCGAACACTTCCAAAAAGCCGCAAGCCTCACGGGCATCGTGCTCACCAAACTGGACGGCACCGGAAAAGGTGGGATTGTCGTGCCGATTGTGGAATCTTTATCCGTTCCCGTTTTGCATGTCGGCGTGGGTGAGGGGATGAAAGATTTGATTCCCTTTGATGCCGAAGCCTTTGTTTCGGGGCTTTTGGGCGATGAGGCGCAAGCCTGATAAGCAGTCCTCTTTTTTTACTGCCGATTTTTTTCATAAAATGCATTTTATATTTCAGCCCGATTTGCTTTGCTATCCTATTCAAGCGCATCAAATAACAGGCCGTTTCAGTAAAGTTCCGCTCTCTGCGATTTCAGTACGCCGTATACCCCCCCCCCATTTGAGGGGATTGACAGATGATATGAAATCCATTAAAACCCACCTTGAAAACCCCCAAATAAAATAGAGTAAAACCAAGACGATTTTTTGATCCCTTCCCTTATCCCGATAAGGGAATCCCCACACTTATATCAAGGAGAAACGCCAAATGTACAAACAAATGAAGGTTTTTTCGATATTGATTTTTGTCGGATTTTTAGCGACCGGCTGCGGTGGCGGTGGTGGAACTCCCGGCGGTGGTGGAACTCCCGGCGGTGGCGGAACTCCCGGCGGTGGTGGAACTCCCGGCGGTGGCGGAACTCCCGGCGGTGGCGGCACTGCCGG
>JALUVJ010000101.1 GCA_027020665.1 Nitrospira sp. | reverse complement strand
ATTCAAAACTGGGCGCTCACGCTCTCTCAACTTGCGATCTTTTTTGAAGGCCGGCTGGATAAGGAATTAAAGATTTGTTAAGCTCAAAAAAACCTAAAACCCTGACACAGAATACTGAACACTCCCTTCCAGAATAGAAAACCATGCGGAAGATATTCGACTTTCAACATTGGAAAAGTTTGCCTCAGTCCTCGGCAGAAAACTTGAAGTCGTTATTCGATAGCAGCGAACCCGTATATGGCCTCCTGAAGTTTAAGGAATTGAAGATCAGCTTCGGCATGGAACGTCTGCCCTGCGGCGACTTTGGCGCCAACGCGGTCTTCTTTCGACTTGCACCACGTCTGTTGTAGATGCAAGGCCTGCTTTAAACCCGCATGATGTTCTTCTTTTCCATTAAGAGGTCCAGCATTTTGTTACTTAATTTTTCTTGAACGGAATTCTGTCCGAGTCGGGCCCTTAAGTTTTGGAAATCGACGCAGTCCAGTTTTTGATCCTGGTTGAAACAGGAAAAAACGGGATCGGTTTCCTCTCCGGTTTCAGGGTCAACATGTTTTTGCAGGCATTGCGCACAAACTTCTTTCATCATGCACTGCATCGGAGAGTTGATGCTGCCGATGGCGATGTGATCCGGATTCAAATAAGGCGCAAGTGAAGTGTGCCGCGCGGTTTTGACAGCTTCCATCATCCGGTCGGAACCGATGGCGATGATGCGGTTGACGTCCTTTAGTGATATCGAGATCTCACCCAATTCCCCTTTGGAATACGCAATCATGGCCTGCACGATGTTCCCCACAAAGGTTTTATCCTGAGGGCGTCGCGCTTGAATCGCATCACCCGTGTCCACACTCCAGATAATCGTATCGGCGGCGGCTTCGATTTCCTCCACCTTGTAGATGTCGTCCGGTTTTTTGTAGCCTGCGAAATAAATGACTTGGTTGCCTTTTTCACGCATGGCCTTTCCGATCGAAAAAAGCACGGCATTGCCGAGCCCGCCACCCGCGAGCAAGACGGTTTCGCCTGTTTTAATCTCGGTCGGCTCCCCTGTCGGCCCCATGACCACGACGGGTTCGCCCGGTTTGAGTGCGGCACAGAGGCGGGAGCTGACTCCCATTTCCAGGGCGATCATGGAGAGCAGGCCTTTCCCCTTATCCACCCAAGCGCCGGTCAATGCGATGCCTTCGGTATTGAGGCAAACGCCGTCAATGGTTTCGGAATGCGTTTCATAGTTTTGCAGGCGATAGAACTGTCCCGGCTCGAAACTTTGCGCCTGCAAGGGCGCTTTGACGATGACTTCGATAATCGTCGGCGTGAGCCGAATGACATCAACGACGGTCGGTCGCAACTTTTCATCCAAGTCGGCTGTGAGGGCTTTAAACGCCGCATTCCGTGCAGGCTGATCTGCGGGGGAAAGCTGCGCGAGTTCTTTTTCAAAAAGACGAATGATGTAGGGATACCCTTTTTTGGCGGAAGCCATCGCCCGGACGACGTTGCCCGCATAAACCGGGTGATTGTCGCCGTAAAAGGTAACAAACTTCCCCCCTTCCTGATAGGAGGTGAACACGGCGGGCGTCGTCCAGTCCTTTGAAACATTGAGAACCGGCAAGGCGCCGCCGTTCCATGTCGGCTCAAAACGGTTGAAGAATTTTTTGCGATCATCCATTTCAAAGGTGCCGGGATGCTCTTTTTCATAAATAACATTCGGCGAGGTGCCGGCGGCGACGAGCACGGACTTTGCGGGCAGGGTGCGGTATTCGCCTGCACCGCGCAGTTTGCCTTCCGGAGTGAGTTTTTGTTTTTCAAACTTTAAGGCCGAAACGGCGCCGTATTGATCCGGAATGGCTTCGGTCGGACTCAAGAGCTCAATGTAATAAATGCCTTCTTCAAGTGATTTAATCACCTCTTCGTGGTTCAAACGATAGGCCGGTGAATTAAGCACGTTTCGGCGATAAACGAGTGAAACACCGCCCCATCCCCGCAACAACGGGGTAAAATCAGGGGCTTCATCGGCGGCATGAGCTCGGCTGCGCTCGGCACGGATTTGTTTGCCGTGATCCAAAAATTCGTCCAGAATCTCACGTTCCTCGGCATCATACATGGCCAGTACCGCGTCTTCGCCAAAGGCCGCGCTTAGTTTTTCGTATTGGTCCAAGGCCTTTTCAACCTGGACGGGATAATACGCCATCGCTTCGGTTGCCGTATCGATGGCCGTCAAGCCTCCGCCGATCACAATGGCGGGCAGACGCAATTGCAGGTTTGCGAGCGAGGATTTTTTGAAGGCACCCGTAAGTTGCAGCGCCATGAGAAAATCACTGGCTTTGCGGATGCCGCGGATGAGGTTGTTTTTCATCCAAAGAATGGTGGGTTTTCCCGCACCGGCGGCGATGGCCACATGATCAAAACCCAGTGACCAGGCTTCATCGACCGTGACAGTGCCGCCAAAACGCACACCGCCGTAAAGCTTGAAGCGGTTGCGCCGCATCAGCGTGAGGTAAATGAGGTCGAGAAAGTTTTTGTCCCATCGCACGGTGATGCCATATTCCGCGACGCCGCCGAAGCCGGCCAGAATACGCTCGTCAAGTTCATGATAAAGGCTTTGCACGTCTTTGACGGGTAGCGGCGGTGTGCTCTCGTCGCCCACCAGGGCCTCCGGCAGGGGTTCGATTTTGAGTCCATCGATCCCCACCACACCAAACCCTTCGTTGAGTAAAAATTGCGCGAGTGTAAAACCTGCCGGGCCCATGCCGACGACAAGCACGTTTTTTCCGTTGTAGTCAAGCGGAGAGGGCCGTTTGACGTTGATCGGATTCCAGCGGGTGAGCAGGCTGTAGATTTCAAAACCGTAGGGCAAATCCAGCACGTCGGTCAGGATGCGGGTCTCGGCTTGCGGAATGTTGACCGGTTCTTTCTTTTGGTAAATACAGCCTTTCATGCAATCGTTACAGATGCGGTGGCCGGTGGCGGGGACCATCGGGTTGTCGATAACGATGATGGCCAGTGCGCCGATAGCGTCGCCTTCGGCGTGCAGGTAGTGCATCTCCGAAATGCGCTCATCCAAGGGGCACCCCGTCAATTCAATGCCCAGCGGATTGTGTTCCAATTCATCGCTCTTTTTCTTTTTATATCCGATGCGGCAACTGTCTTTTTCACGGGGATGGCAAATGACACAGTAGTCGATTTCGTTTAAGACCTGTTTTTCGGAATAACGCCGGTCGGTCAACTCGAAGCCGTCGCGTTTTCGCAAGCGATCTTTCGGGCCGACCATCAGCTCCGGCATGTCCTCATCGGGACGAAGCATTTCAACCAGGTTTTGAAAATCAACGGCGTGGGGCGCCCAAAAGGCCTGCCAGCCTTCCGTCGCACATTCTTCCTCGGGAAGGTGCTTTGCGGCGAAAACCCATGCTTCCAAAATTTGTAAAAGCGATTCTGCAAAGGCCAGGAGGTCCTCGTCTTTCGCAGGGTTCGGGGGTGCTTCAACCCATGCCGGAAAAAATGTCTTGGCATCTTTGCTTTTAAGCAGGCCCGCCAGTGTGTTCGTGATGTCGTCCATAATTTCCGCAGGGACGGCTTCTTTGCGTTTCATCTTCAGTGTCAGGGCTTTTTCCGCATCCATGAGGCGGCAGGTAACGGTGGCAAAAAGCAGTTCACTGTCGTGCGCGACGGGAATCGGTGCAAGCATAACATCAATTAGAAGGCGGGCCTGCTCGTTTAAGGTTTCATAATCAAGACGGGACAAATCATCCCGGGAGAAGTTTTTTAAGACCCGTTTCTGGACAAATTCTTTTTTGAAACGAAAGAGCGGTTTCTGGCTTTGGATGTTTTCCATGAAGCGTTCACGGGCCTCGCTCACATTAAAGAGACGGCCGATGAAGCGGCTCTGGTGAAAGGCAACCCGGATGAGCAATTCGGCTTCTTCGGGCGGGGAGAGCAGGTTGTCCGGGTCTTGACTGTAGGCAACAAAATGTTCATACAAGGCGGGGTCGGCGGCCTTCAGCGATTCATAAAAGGTGCTTGTCAGTGCTTTGAGTCGTTCGACATCGTAAAGGTCTGCATAAGAAAAGCCCTCGATGCCCAATGTTAATTGCTTTTCGTTTGTTTCAAAATCGGTTTCGCTTGCCATAATTACTCCATTATCCTGTCGATAAGTCGGTTTTGTTCACAATCGCAACACAAATTTTCCGGTCAGACAAGATAACAAATAAAACGGGCGAGAACAAGATCCTCATTTTACCCCATTCTGCGATTGATTTTAGGGGGGTTGGGCGGGGCCGAGGGGTTTGATTGTGTGGGTTTTGAGGCTTTTTTAGCAAAGCCTGCCGATTTTATCCGAATCCGGGGGTTCTTAAAAGCGGATTTCTTTACGGATCAGTAAAGGTTCATACCCAAAAACGGCACTTAAGTGGTGAAAAAAAGCGTGCTGGCCTTCCCGGTACCAGACGGCATTGATTTTTGTTTCGACCTCGCGTATCTGCTCAAGCCGTTTGGAAAAATCATCCGCATGCGGGGGCAAGCCTGAGAGGGCTTCATTAATCAGTCCGAGCCAAAGACGGCTGACGCCCATGATAAAAAAAGGCCAGTGTTTTTGCAGTGCGGGCGACCACTTGGCATCGCTCATGGCCGAAATTTCCGGACGGCGCGGGCTGTCGTCTGCGTCGCAGGCGGCTTGTTCCACAATGCGGGATTCAAGCGCTTGATGCACCGTTTTATTTTGCCGGATTGCCTCGGTAATATCCTTCAAGGTTTGAGTATCCGAATAAAAAAGAAAGCTGAATTGATGTCCGGAGTCATCCGGAGCGGCTCTCCGATGAAAACGCCAGAATAAAAGGTTCTGGCCTTCGGTTTTCAGGATCGGGCCGACGACAGCCTGGGCAAGCAACAGATCGACCGTCATGTCGGGGGCGGCATCCGGCGGCCAGGCGATCTTAAAGCGGCAAGCCCACCAGGATTTTTCAGCAACCGTTTCAAATTCACGCGCTTCGGAAACGGGGGGAGGGGATGGCAAAGGCTTCATAAGCCGGGGCGCGCAGGCCGCCAAGGCAAGTAGCAATATAATAGGAAAAATACGCGAGATACAAAACATGTCATTCCCCTTTGTTTCAGGCAAAAAAGTGAGCACTCGGTCAACTTAGGGCGTCTCTGGCTCAGTCCGGACTTCATCAGAGCCGCCTTAAATGAACTGTACAACATTTCGGCTTATCCGGAAACATCCCCCAAAAAACGTTTTGCCGGGCATTCTTCAAAATCGGGGCAGACAAATATTCTTAATTTTGTACAAAGACAATAGGTATTCTCCCATATCTAAGCTAAGCACAATAATAAAGAACGTAATTTTGCCTTTTGTGAGGAAATTTATCTGCATAAGGGTGCTTTATCCCGATTGGGAAGCTTGAAACATTTGACAATCATCTCGAATTGAAGTCGATCCTTCAGGGCAATATCTGTATGTGCGCGTAAGAGGTGCAGTTGGAGAGGTTCGCGTATTTAACATCAATCCATCCACGGGGACTTTGACCGATACCACGCAGTCGGAGGTTGTGGGCAACGATGCGGGATTCTTTCCTTCCATGACGCTGGTTACGCCCTTGCAGTAATCCGGCACGCTTCACAACAAGGGGAACGGGGCACACGCTTCCGTTCCCCCTTGTTACTCCCCGCTTCAAAACCCGTAACGCACACTCGCATACACATTGTTGTTCTTTTCAAACTGCCCGAAGAAGGTATGGTCTTCTTCTCCGAAAAAGAGGTTTCCGCCGAGTGCGACAGACCAAAAGTCATCGATTTTGTAAGCGGCCTTGGGGCGCAGATAGGCATCCGCATCCGAGGGAGAATAGTAGGTGAATAGGGAAAGCGTGAGATCCTGATTCATGAGCAGTTGTGTCAAACGCAGGCTCAAAACATGTCTGTTTTCATCCGCCTTGGCACTGCCTGCGGGCAGCGTGCGCACATAGTCGGTATAATCCGACAGGCGCTGCAAATAATATTGCAGCCCGGCACTCAGGTTCGTCACGACTTCCTGTTCGTAGCCTGCTAAAAAACGAAATTCGCTATTGCGGATGAGCGGATCATCGCCTTCCGCATCGTCCTCGGAATCGTAATAACCGACCTCAATATTGCCGATGCCGCGCCACAGGGCGCCTCTGGCCGAGCCGCCGTAAACGGAGAGGGCGGGAAAGGTAGCCTGTCCGGTATTCGGGTCAAAGCCGCCGGGGGATTTCCAGCGGCCGCGATAAGCGTAGAGTGCCAGTTCAAGCCCCCTGAAATTTTGATAAAGACGCCCTGCGATTTCGTCGTCCTCAAACCAGCGATCCGGGGTGGCGGCCTGCACAATTGCATTGCGTCCGGCGCGGCGGCCGGATTGGCCGTTAAAATAGGAAATGCGCCGTCCGTCGATAAAACGATCCGGGTCAAAACGCGGGGTGTACACAAGATCAAGATTGACAACATCGCTGAAAAACGAGGTCTTCACAGCATCGGAGGGGGCTTTTAGATATTCGGTATCCCGGCCGATGAAAAAGGCATTCCAGTCCTTCGGAAAAAGATCATTGATAAAAAGCAGGTCGCCCGTGCCCCAGGTGAGGATTTGCCGTCCGATTTTCACATCCGCGCTGTCATGCGGAGAGAAAAGAAAATTGGCCTGACGCAAATCGATTGCACCTTGCCCGCGCTCCAGATCACTCTCGTATTCATTCAAGACCGGGTCGGCGATGAAGTCTGCGACGATGTGCAGGGTCGCCGCGTCAAATTCTTTTTCCGTTTCAAGTTGAAGCCGGGCTTCTCCGATGCTGAGATCTTTTTGATCGGGATCTTTGTAAATACGCGCACCGACGCGGCTTTCGAAAAAGCCGTTGATCTCCTGCGCCTGCGTTGCCGAAAAAGACGCCGTGAGCACGATTAAAATCACGGCAGCGATGACCGGGGCAGGGCATGCCCTGCCCCGGCGGGAAGGGGTGAGCCTATTGCGGAGCTTGACAGACATTCTTTACCTCAAATATTTTCGCGGTGCGCGGCGTAAGTAGCGTTCACTGAAAATCGTCTCCGGCAGGCCGATGTCGTACTTCACTTTGGCATAATTCAACACGGTTTTCCCGCCGCCGATGAGGTCTTTCATCTCGGAATGCACGGCGGTGGGATGCCCGTCGATGAGCTCGACTTTTAAGACCGTATAGCGGCGGTACGCCCGGTCGTCATTTTTATAATATTCGGCCTTCATCGGGAGAAAGGTTTTTTTGTCCACCCAGTTTTTGTAATAAGCAAATTCCACGGCATCCGGTTTTTTCGGCCTGCTTTGAATGACGTAGTATTGATCCGTTTCTTCCAGCAATTCATGCACATCTTCATCCATGCCGCGCCCCGAAACATCTTCATAAAAAAAGTGGGACCCGACAAAGCTGGTGCGCTCGTCGCTTGCGGCAATGCGTTTGACCAAGTCCAGCGCGGGCAAATAGAGCCAGCGGTCGTCGTCCTTGTCGATCTTTTTTAAGACCATGAAGACCATTTTTTTGACGTCGGCCGGGCGGTGAAAATAAACGTAAAACTGCTGATCGCCGATGACACCCGCCCCGGAAACATTGCGGCGCAGGAGCGTAAAGCGGCGCGTGCGCTTTCGATGCTGCGCGTCGGTGATGCTCATCGACACCTGTGCGCGGCCGTCCTTTCCCTGATAGTACGCGGCGGCGACGGCCTTTTCGACGATTGCCTTCGCGCTTAAGGCGGCTTCCGCCGGAAAACCGGCGGGCGGGTTTGTCAAAAGAATCAACAGAATGAAGCCGATGCGGGACAGGTGTTTTTTCATGACACGCCTCCTTTCACAGTGGGGTTTGCCGAGGGCAGGGTTTCTGTTTTTGGAAAGAGCCGGGATTGCAGGACCGTGATGAGCGCCGGAAGAATCAGGACGGTCGCTGCGCCGGCGGAAAGCAAGATGGCCGCGATGAAAAACCCGACGGTTTGATAGGGTACAAGCGGGGCGGCCAGCAAGGGTAAAAAGCCCACGCCGACCACGACGGCGTTCCGCACGATGGCGCGCACGGGTTCGCCGAAAACAGGGGTGTGGGCCGCGGCCCAGCTGCCGTGCTGTGCCTGGAGCATGCGGGAGCGCGCCAAAAAATGAATGGCATAGTCCACGGAAAGCCCGAGACTTAGGGCCGAAAGCACGGCGACCGGCATGTCGTAATCCTTCCCGATGAGACCGATGATGCCGTAAATCAAGCCGATGGTGAGCGTGAGCGGGAGCATCGAAAGTACGCCCCAGAGCATGGAGCGGAAGAGCACGACCATCATCACAAGCACGATCACGAAGCTGCCGATGAAGGCCTCCAGCATGCCGCTGACCATTTTTTCCTGCCAGATGACATTGATGTAGGTCAAACCAAACCATTGATGTTTAAGCGGCAGCGGCGGGGGATTGTCTTGAATGAATTGATCGACACTTTGCACGACGGCGGCCATGTCGATATTGTCGCCGCTTTTAAGCTGCACCCAGAGCGATGAAGTGCGGTAGTCGGGGGTCACAAAGTGCCACAAATCCTGCGGGCGGTGGCTGTTCTGATAGGTCATCAGGGTTTGTGCGACGGCGTTTGCCGTATCGGGAATGCGATAGGCCTCGTCTTTGCCCAAAAAGAGCGCACGGTGCACGGTTTTAACGACATCGGCCAGGGAATTGGATTTGCCGACAATGCCCGTCGTCAGCAGATGATCTTGCAATTTCGCCATATAATCCAGTACTTCCGGTTGCTTGAAAATTTGACTTTGCTGCCGCTGTTGATCAATGACAAGCAGCACTTCTTCCCAGGCGTCCATTTCATCAAAAGGGGCGGTGTCGAGTTTTTCGTTTACAAAGGTTTCAAGGCCGTCGAGAAAGTTTTTTTCCGAGCGGGCGCTGTCCCGAAGCCGATCCAGCGCGATTTTCACCTCGGAAAAAGCCTTGCCGATCATCGGCACAAAACCTTCCACGGCCTTCACACGCGCCGAAAGGGCTGTTGAAAAGCGGGCGGCATATTGTTGACCCGGATCGGCTGCTTCGGTTTCCGCTTCGAGCGCCAAATAGGCCATGTAGGTGCCGCCGAAATGTTCATTTAAGATGCGGTCGGCGACCCGGATCGGGTGGGAAGCGTTAAACCACTTGATCGGGTTGTCGTTGATGCGGATCTGCAAGATGCCGTAAACGGCGACAAGGACCAGAAGCGCGGACACGCCGATGACTTTTTTGGGATGTTTATAGGTCATCTCTCCGGTGGATTCGAGAAAGCGGGCCATTTTAGCGGGTGTTTTTTTACGGGTTTTTTCCTGTTTCAGCCCGAAATTTTTTAAATGCTTTTGTGGAATCAGCATGATCGAGGCCGGAATAAAGGTGACCGTCCAAAACCAGGCGACGAAGACACCGAAAGCAATAAACAAGCCGAAGGTTTGCACAGGCGGGATGGGCGTAAAGGCCAGCGAGCCGAAACCGGCCATCGTCGTGAGCGTGGTGTAGAGCATGGGTTTGAAGAGTGTCTTCATGACATCCGAAACGATTTCTTTCCGGTCCCGCGTTGCATCGTAATGATCAAAAAAATCGGAAAGGATGTGGATGGCGTCGAGCACGGCAATCGGCATGATGAAAATCGGAATCATCGAACTCATGATGTGGATGGTATTGCCCGTGGCGATGAGCAGGCCCATCGTCCAGATCACCGAAACCATGGCGACGATCATCGGGGAGAGGATGAGCACGATGCGGCGGAAAAAGGCGTACATCAACAAGAAGATGACCGCCATCGCTATCGGCGCCGAGATCGCCATTTGAATAAACATCTCCACGCCGAAAGTATCTTCCGCCACGGGCAGTCCGGTGATGTGGTATTGCTCGCCGCCGCTAAACGTGGCGATTTTTTCTTTCAGGGCGGTCGCGACCCGGTGACTGACCGCTTTCGAGGTGATGGGGATGTAAATCGCCACCGCCTTGCCGTCCTCGGAAATGAGTGTGCCGTTTAAAAAAGGGAGGCGCGCCGCCTTTTCCCGGATGGCCAGGGCCGCCGTATCATCGGCGGGCGGACGGGGCATGAGCCACTCAAAGGTGACGGTTCCCGGCCCGCCCTGTTCCATATTGTCTACGGTGGAGGGGGCCAAAAGGTCGTCCTCCACCA
>JALUVJ010000100.1 GCA_027020665.1 Nitrospira sp. | reverse complement strand
GCGGCAAAATGCAGGCCCTCGCCATAACCTGTGTCGGCATCTGCAATGGCGGGAACCTTGACCGCGTTTATGATGTAGGCAACCTGCGCGATGACTTCCGTCAGGCTCAAGAGTCCTATATCGGGCAGACCCGCCACCCCGTTGGCCAAACCCGCGCCGGAAATATAAACCGCCTCAAAACCTGCCTGTTCAATGAGCTGTGCCGAAAGCGCATTGAAGGCCCCCGGCAAAAGAAGCGGTTTTTTTTCAATCAATTGAGCAAATTGTTTTCCGGGAGAATCGTTTTTCATGACTTCCCTCGGACTTGAAACAGAGACAGCACGGGGCTTAAGGATGTCTCTGTTTCCAATCGCCAAAGCCGATCAAGCCCTTTTCGTATAACAGATGCCGGAAGCAGCGGCCTTGCGAGCCGGAAAAACTTTTCCTCCAGCTCCGCATCCGTCATTGGATTGCCGGGAAAACCGCGCGGCAAATCGACTTTTTCACTCGCGGTTTTCCCGCCCGCCTTAACCGAAACGGTATTGCCCATGGTTTTGCCGTAAGACGCGGAATGCCTTTTATCTGAAAACACACGGACTTTTTGGATGAGCGCGGCCAGTTTAGGGTCGGCCAAATGCCGGGCATTGAATTGCGGCAGCCCCATTTTCCCGTCCATTAAAGCAACAGCAACAATGTAGGGCAGGGAATGATCTGCCGTTTCCCGTGACTTCGGATGCCACTTATCGGGATCATTGCCGATAATCTCAAAAGAAATGTCCGGTGTGCGAACGTGGATTCTTTCGAGTTTTTCCAAAAAATCCTTGGGAAGTTTCTTTCGTAAATTCAAAGCCGCCTGCACCGCACTCTGCGCATGATATTCCACAGGGTAATACTTTATGTAGGTTTCCATGATTTTAAAAGGGCCTTTGGGGTCGAGTTCGGGCCAATCGAAAGGGCCGGAGACGATCTTCATAAACCCCTTTTCACCTTCAAAAACTGGGGCGGGCCCGGTCATCCCCAAACGGGCCAGGTCCGCCGCAAATACTCCGTTGCGTGCCGCGTTGGCAAAAGCCGCCCCCTTCCACATCGAAAGATGTCCCACACGGGTTTGGCGCAGCGCGTTATTCGCATTTCCTGAAATCCCCAGGGCATGCACGGTCTTTTCTTCTGAAAGCCGCAGCAGTTTTGCAGACAAAAGCGCAGTCGAAAACGAACCGTAAGTCACATGATCCCAGCCGCGCGGCCGCAGCGCGGCGGCATCACAAAGGCGGCATTGCACTTCATAAGCCAAAACGATGGATTCAATCAGGCCTTTTCCGTTTGCATTCGCAAGTTCCGCCACGGCCAAAGCCGCAGAAATATTGTCACTCGGATGCGCAGGTTCCAAGGAAAGATAGGTGTCGTTGTAATCCAGATAACGCATGGCCGTCCCGTTGGCAAAGGCTGCGAGATCAGGCGTGGTTTCATGCGTCGTGCCAAAAACAGTGGCCCCCTCTTTGAGCGCCGTGCGCGCCGCGATTTTTCGGGCGATTTTTGAAGGCCGACTCCGCCAGCCACCCAGCGCACAAGCCAAAGTATCAATGACACGGCGCTTGACTTCATGCACAACTTCGGCTGGAAAATCCCGATAGGTGATGGCTTTGCCAAACTGTGCGAGGGATTGGGCGATGCTGTGCGGACGCGGCTTCATCGGATACCTTGAATGGATACGATCCTGATAATTTCAGTCTACAAAGCTTTCCCGGATGTGTCAATTTGCCGACTCGCCGCAATCAACACAGGGCCGGGTTTTCGGTCTGAAAAAATACACGGTGAGACGTAGCGGATATCTCCTCTTTGCTTTATGAGCGCATTTTCTGAAAAATGATTTTATCCACCGACCACTTGCCGCCGCCGCTCAAGGTGAGCGCCGCGCTGATGGCGATGACCAGCAGATGATATTCATAGCCTTCTCCCGCCTGATTTCCGAACCAATTCATGAAAAAACCGTGTTCCCAATGCGCCATTGCAATCGCACCGAACATGATGACGCCAAGGCTTGCGGCTGAAAAACGGGTGAAAAATCCGGCGATTAAGGCCAACATACCAAGAGATTCCCCGATAATCACGAGAAAGGCAATGACCGCCGGAATGCCCATTTTGTCGGTGAAAAAGTCCATCGTGCCTGAAAAACCGAAGCCGCCGAACCAGCCGAACAATTTCTGCGCGCCGTGGGGAAACATCACAAGTCCCATCATGACACGCAGGATCAGGCTCGACCAGGCGTCATCGGTCTCAAATGTTTTTAAAAATGTGTTCATGATTGTCCTCCGTGATTGCGTGTTTTTTTAAGTCGTTTCAAAACTCTTTTTGAGTTTCAGCAAGAGTGCGCGAAGCGTCACCATTTCAGCGGGACTTAAGCCGCGCTCAAAAAAAGGTTTGATGTAAGCAATGTGCGCCGGAAAAACCCGTTCAAAACATTCGACGCCGCGGTCTGTGAGCCGGGTGATGATGCTGCGACGGTCTTTATCGCAGGGCACACGCTCAATCAGACCTTTTGTTTCCAGCCGGTCAAGCACACCGGTGAGCGTGCCTTTTGTGACAAGTGTTTTCTCTGAGATTTGTTTGCAACGCAGGCCCTCGGTATCACCCAATGTAACAATGACATCAAATTGCGCCTGCGTCAGGCCGAGTGTGCGGATATGCCGGTCATCTTTGCGCATGAAGGCGCTGTAGGTTTCGACCAGCGGCCGCAGCACTTTTAAAAAGGGTTCATCGCCGGGATCGTTCGTTTGTGCTGTCATTGCATCTCCGCCCTATTTAGTTCTAACACGTACTATAATTTAAAATTATAGTACGTGTTAGAACTAAAGTCAAGTGGCATGAGGAGCTGTTTTGTGTGTTTTTTGAGGGCGCCCGCAGAAGATATTGCGGGGTTCCCGCTTGAAAAAAAAGGGGAGATTAACCATACTTTCTTCTTTAGTTTTGGAGGTAAAAATGACTTTCGCGCAAAGACTGAGTTTAGTTCTTATTTTCGTCCTGCTTCTCGTTTCTTCTGCGAATGCGACGGAAGCCTTAAATCCCGAATCTCGGTTTTTGAGCCGGGCTTTGCTTTCTTCGCCTGCGACCGGGCTTTCTTTTATGACGCCGCGGCACTTTCGCGGGGCTTATGATGTCCAAACGGGTACCTTCTTTTTAAAAAACCGGGGCGGCTTGCTGATCGGCGTCTATGGTTTTTCCGAAGCGACCTTAGATGAGGTCGATGCGGTTGTGACGGCGGCCGTCAAAAAACTCGGCATTACGCTCACATTAGAAGAAAAACAAAACCTGGATCAAAATACGGTTATTGCGGTTTTTCAAACCGATTCCCCGCAAGGCAAAGGCATCATGGTGCGCATCATCGAGGTCGGAAAAGATCGGAATACGCTTGCCATGATCGGCTTTGGCAAGACGGAAAAAAAAGAACAGGTCCGGAAAAAACTAAAACGCATCATGGCGCAGGTGGAATGGAAAAAACCGGAAGCGCAGGCCTGGCGAAAAAAATGGATCGGACGGGTTTTGAATGCGGCGGGTGCGGCAGGCACAATGACTTTTTGTGGCGACGGGTCTTATGTCTACGATGCAAGGCCGTCTGAGAAACATCAAGGAAAGTGGCGGGTGATTGCCAATCTGGTCGGAGAAGCCATCCTTGTTTTAAATGCAACAGATGGAAAAACTTTTCGATGGCCGATTGCGGAAACGGCATCAGGTGCATCTCTAAACGGCAAGGCATATCAACTTGAGCAAAATGCGGCTTGCGAATAAATAAAGCCCGGACTTCATCAGAGCTTCCTAAGGGACAAAGGGCGTCAATTCCCGTAAATAAAAAGCCTGCGGCGCTGGTAGACAAACAAAATATTGAAAATTTCTTCGTCCATATAGGTAATTTTTGAGATGCCGCCCGATTGGGCTGCGGCTTTGATTTGTTTTGAACTCCAGGCGGCGGAGATCCCGAGTTCGGTAAAAGGCTCGGTTAGGGTGTATGAATCAAGATAAACGCTTTTGCTGCCTCTGGATGTTTCATTGAAATCCCGTGTATGGGGAATCACAACCTTGGCACAGCCGGAAAACAGCAACAGTCCTGAAATGAAGGCGAACGTTTTAATCCCCGTAAACAATGGTTGTGACCTTCCCGTAAAGACCGAATAAAATAGTAAACACCTTCATATCGGCATGCCTTATCGTGGAGATATTTCCGTCCTCTGCGGCGGCCTTCGTGCCTGCATCGCCCCAGTGAAAAAACCACAAAACCGTCGTCATGTGCGATTCTCCAATTTTTTCACCCAGACGAGTTTCTTCAAAATTGGTATCCAGAGGCCGTTGTACGTTGGCAAAAACGCAACCTTGAATCATTGCAGCGGACAAAAGCAAGGCAACGAGCAGTGAAAGGGATCTTTTTTTCATTCGGGACTCCGCGAAGGGCTTCGGAAACGGCCCGAAGCATTTGATTAAAAAGGCAGTTTAATCTTGTCGGTGCTTTTTTTTAAGGTATTTTGCAACCCCAAAATCAATCGCTGATTTTGGGTCATATTCGACGGCTTGAAAAAACAACAGGAATTCCACATACTACGGCCTGCTTTCGCGCCCGTGTGTCGAAGCAACCTATTACCTCATGAGCGTTTTTCGTATTGCACCGTCTTTAATCTTTGGAGTTTTTTTATGCCAGAAAAGAAGAAACCCGCCCGAAGCAAAGGGCTTGGCCCGCGCATCGGTATCGTCGGGGGAAGCAAGAGCGATTTCCCTATTTTAGAAAAATCGGTCAAGATGCTGAAAACCCTTAAAATCCGCTGTGAGTTGGAAGTGGTTTCGGCCCATCGCACGCCGGATCACCTTTTCGCCTACGCCGAATCCGCCGAGGCACGCGGCATCGAAGTCATCATTGCGGGAGCGGGCGGCGCGGCGCATTTGCCGGGCATGTTGGCGGCGAAAACCCATCTGCCGGTAATCGGGGTGCCGGTTCCCACAGAAAATTTAAAAGGCATGGACTCCCTGCTTTCGATCGTGCAGATGCCGCGCGGTATTCCCGTCGCAACGATGGCCATCGGCGGCGCAGAAAACGCGGCGCTTTTTGCTGCGGCGATTCTGGCGCTTAAACATGCAGCGATTCGGGAACAATTGATTGTTTATCGCAGTCAACAAACCCGGGCCGTGCTTGCGGGAAAATAAGACGGGGCCAAGATGATTTTATCCGATCAAGCGATCGGCGTGCTCGGTGGCGGGCAACTCGGCACCTTCCTTAGCATTGCGGCAAAACAAATGGGCTATCGTATCACCGTTTGGGACCCCGACCCCGGCGCGCCCGCGCATGCCTGGGCGGATACACGGATTGAAAACGCCTTCGATGACGCGGAGGCCCTGTTTTCTTTTATTCACGATAATGCGGTCATCACTTACGAATGGGAAAATATTCCGCTCGACCTGGTGGCATCAATTGAAAAAAAAAGACCCGTTCGCCCCGGCAGCGCAATTTTAAAACAGCTGCAAAATCGCATTCGGGAAAAAGATTTTCTGAGCACACAGGGCTTTCCCGTGACCCCCTATCTTCCGGTTTTGGATCCAACAACCTTGCCTGCGGCGGCGGAACGATTGGGCTTCCCCCTTATTTGCAAAACGGCAACGGCGGGATATGACGGCATCGGCCAATGGCGACTTACGAATGCAAAGGCCGCTGCTGCTTTGCGTGCGAAACTCAAAAACCGAGAGAGCGGGTGGATTCTCGAAAAGGTGGCGGATTTTTCAAAGGAGCTTTCCGTGATTGTGGCACGAAATGCAGCGGGGGCGGCGGTAACTTACCCCGTTGCGGAAAATACCCATGAAGACGGCATTTTACGTCTCTCTCAAATACCGGCAAAAATCCCTGTCGTCCTTTCGGATCGCATTGCGTCATTGGGAAAAAAGGTGATTACGGCACTTGAAGGGACGGGGCTTTTTTGCATTGAATTCTTTTTATTAAAAGACGAGACGCTGCTCATTAATGAAATCGCCCCCCGTCCGCATAATTCGGGACACGGCACGATGGAGGCCTGTGATATTTCTCAATATGCCGGGCAAGTCAGAGCCCTTTGCAATCTGCCCTTGCCGCCGCCGCACCTCTTAAGCCCGGCGATGACGATAAATGTCTTGGGGGATGAAATTTCGGTGCTGAGAACGGAAGCTGCGCTCAAAAAGCTGCTCGTGATTCCGGGCCTGCACATCTACGATTACCGAAAAAAAGAGATCAAAGCGCGCAGAAAAATGGGGCACATCACGCTCACGGGACCCGACTCCGCAGCCCTTTTGGCGCGGGCGCGCCAAGTCCGCGACCTGCTTGATGACGTTTCTAAAAACAATTCATAACTTGATCAGAGACTCCTTAAACCGAATGTTCTTAAGGCAAAGAAACCCGGAGCGCAGGCCGCACGACAAAAATGGTGACGGTGGCATTTTCGGAATAGGCGATGGGGAAGTAGCGCCGTACAACGGCCCAGAGGGTGAGCGGCCCGTAATAATCCGGTGGAATTTTAATTGACCATTCAAAACGGGCGCGAGAATCAAGCTTGGAGGCTATGAGGCCCGGCGAAGCTACAAATAAGACGCCAAAAGGAGGATCGGTTTCTCCTAGATCCACGGTGGCTTTGATTGTGCTGCCCGCCGTCACCCGTTGGTTTTCTTTGGGGAAGGAAAACTCAAAGGCCCGGGCAAAGGTCGGCATCAAAATGAGCCCAAGAAAAACCAAGGTGCGCATGATTTTTCCCACGGGAAAGGCCTCCTCTTAAGACAAAACGGTGTCTTGTCTGATGACGTCAATCCATAACAGCGTGGATAAAAAACATAACATGAGTACGCGATGAAATCAAAGGGCTTGGCCTTGTGTCGGCGCAGGTCTTGCTTCCTTTGCCGTTTAGAGCGCAGGGGGTCCTTAATTCTCGTAAATGCACACCCGGTTTCTCCCTCCGTTTTTGGCCCGGTAGAGGGCATGATCCGCACATTGAATGAATTCTTTGGGCGTGATCGTTTTTTTTTCGATCCGTTCTAAGGTACACACCCCGAAGCTACAGGTGACTCGATCTCCGTCTGGGAGTAAATCAAGCGCGGCGGCAGCCGTTCTCAGCCGTTCCGCAGAGCTAATGGCTTTGGCTTCATCGGTCTCCGACATCAATATGAGAAACTCTTCCCCGCCAAAACGCGAAAGCACATCATAGGGTCGGATGATGAGTTCAAAACATTCGGCCAAAGCCTGAAGCACCTGATCGCCCATCGCATGGCCGTAGGTGTCGTTAATGCGCTTGAATTTGTCAATATCAAATAAGACGAGCGAAAGGGCGCGGTTCAGACGCTGCGCACGCCCCATTTCAGAGGCCAAGACTTTATTCAGATAACGTCGGTTGTAAAGCCCGGTCAGGGGATCGCGAATGGAAAGGTCTTTGATTTGTTCGAAGGCTTGCTGTTTTTGAATGGCGATGACGGCCTGTGTCGAGAGCATTTTAAGGCTTTCGGTGAGCGTGGGTTGAAAGCGACGCGGCTGAAAGTCGTCATTATATAAAATTCCGATGGGGCCTTTATCCGAAATGAGTGGCAGGGCGATAAGGGAACGGATGCCCTCTTTTAAAATAACAGGGTTGTCAAAAGCAGGAAAGTCGGCCAGGTCCGGGATGAGGATGGGGTCTTTATTTGACAGAATGTGTTCCGTCAGACCACCCGGACGCACGGGATAGGCCCCGTTTTTATAAAAATCGGAAGAAAGCCCTTTTGTCGCGACCAGGAAGAGTTCATGATTGTGTTTGTTGTAAACGGAGAGGGAACCGGCCGGCATGCCTGTAATCCGCATCGCGCCTGCAACAATAGCCTGAAAGATTTCATCCGGCGTTTCAGAGCGGGAAAGGATCATGCTCACTTCAAGCAAAACCTGGTTTTCCCCCAAGCGTTGCTTGATCCGGGCTTCGCGATCTTCAAGCTCCCGGATCATATCCCACAAGACATGGGCCACTTCACCCGTGGCCACGTCAAAATTGTTTTCAGAAATTTGGATCAGTTGATGCCCGATGACGGGATTTCGAGTCAAATCAAAGACAAGATCAATAGACATCTTCTGAAGCAAGCAGAGCGGATCTTCCAAAAAAACAGGGACATTCGCCGCGCGCGCCAGATGAATCGCCGGCGCATCGGGATTCAAATCCGCCACCCCGACAATTTCAAACCAGTTAAATTGCAAGAGACGACTGAGTACGGCTTCTCCCCCGTCCCCCGCACCGATAATAAAGACCTTTACCATATCTGTTAGTGTATCCCTTCCCTTCTTTCTGTCAATAAAAAGACAGGGATCTCGTAAGAAAAACAGTAAACCGGAAATGTCTGTCACGGGAAGAAAATGCCTTTATTCCAGGTTTCCGGAAAACGCCCAAAATCAGCGATTGATTTTGGGGGAAACCGCCAAGACGCCTGAAAGATGGCCTGCGGCAATTTCAGCGACTGAAGTGTACTCACCCTGTACGGTGAGCAGCAAAATGACCAGTAACACCGTATAAGCAGGTGAATCGGCGGTCTCAAATTCCGCGATTGCGGAATTTGGGAAACGGGACCGTATTGACCTGAATACATCCAGGTCGCTATACTCATCCGTTATCAATCATTTGAGGTGGATGCATGGCGTCTGAAGTATCGGTTCCTTCGCTTTTTCAAATGGGTTATTACTGGGAAGCAAAGATTTTCCTGACCTCTGTAAAACTGGATGTCTACACGCCTTTGGCCGAAGGGGCGAAATCTGCCGCGCAGCTTGCTGAAAAGATCAAAGCAGACCCTGATGCCTTGGCGCGGCTCTTGGATGCGCTTGTTACGATCGGCCTGCTCAAGCGCGAAGGCGACGCCTATAAAAACGTCCCGCAACTGGCCGAATTCCTTGTTAAAACCAGCCGGTTTTACATGGGCGAGCTGATGTTGTTGCAAGATGCCGAGTGGGATAATTGGGGCAAGCTGGAAAAAATTGTCCGCACAGGCCAACCGACGGTCAAAGACAATATTTTTATCAGCCGCCCCGAACTGGGTGCAACGGTCTCAAGGGTCTTGCATCGTATGGCCAAACGGGTTGCGCCGGCCCTGGCCGAAAAAATCGACCTTTCCTCCTATAAAACACTCATTGATGTAGGCGGCGGCGGTGGCGCCTTTTCTATTGCCTTTGCTCAACGTTACCCGCATTTAAAAATCACGCTATTTGATCTGCCGCAAACACTTAAAATCAGCCGGGAAAATATAGAAAGAGAAAACCTGTCGGATCGCATTGACTTGGTTGCAGGTAATTTCAACACGGGACAACTGCCCGGCACTTACGATGTGGCCTTTGCATCCGACATCCTCCATTATCAGACCGAGGACGAAAATGCGGCCTTGGTGCAACGCTTTTATGACGCAACGGCCGCAGGCGGGGTACTCATTCTAAAAGACATGTTTATTGGGGACGACAAAAACGAACCGGGCTGGAATGCTGTTTTTTCCATCCACATGATGGTTTATTCCGAAAAAGGGCGCTGTTTTAAGGCCCGAAAAATTCGCGAATGGATGAGAAAAGCGGGTTTTGACAATATCGTTGAAATCGAAAAGAACACCATTTTGGCCGGGACAAAAGGGATCTGATACGCCATGCCGGTATTTCGTGATAAGATCAACGGGAGGTTGGAATGAAAGAATTTTTAACATCACCGGGCTTTCTTTCCCCTTACGGGACATTTGGAGCCGATTTCTCTTCAATCATGGCTTGGTTTTTTACCATTCTCTTTGTTTACGGATGGCAGCAGGGCCGGAAACACAAAGGCCAGCGGCATCATTTGGTGACCTTGTGGGGCATGGTTGCGATGCTGGCTTATTTTACGATTTATTACCTGGCCCGCGGCCTCGGTGCGCTTTCAGTCGAAGGCCGGGAAGGGTTCGGCGGCCCGGACTGGGTCTATAATTCCATTTTTGCCCCGATTTTATTGGTTCATATCCTTGTGATTTCCCTCGGTCTCGTTTTGGCCGTTTACATGATTATTTTGGGTTACCGCTCTTCCATGATGAAAAATAAGGAGCGTCTTCTGATCGTAGGACCGCTTAAGATGGCCCCTAAAACCTTCAAAAGAGTCCTCATAGGCTCCGCGGCGGTTTTTGGTCTCATTGCCATTATTCGCGGCGGCCCTATGGGACGCATCCTGGTTTGGGTCTCCAGTTTTTTGATTATCGCGGTCATGCTGTTGCTGGAAAGAACGATCGAACGTTTTCTG
>JALUVJ010000099.1 GCA_027020665.1 Nitrospira sp. | reverse complement strand
AGTGACCGACAGCACGGAGTTGGTCGAGCAATCGGGCAAAACCCTGGAAGAAATTGTTGAATCCGTCAAACGCGTGACCGATGTCATTGGTGAAATCAGCGCCGCATCTGCGGAGCAGTCCATCGGCATTGAGGAAGTCAATAAGGCCATCATGCAAATGGACGAAACGACCCAGCAAAATGCCGCCCTGGTTGAAGAGGCGACATCGGCGAGTCAGTCCATTAAAGAACAGGCCGAAGACCTGGTTGCAGAAGTCGAATATTTCAAATTGGAAGGGGCGGAGGCCGGACAGCGTGCCGGTCGCGCGGTTAAAGAAGCCAAAAAAGCCATGTCGCAGAGGCCCGGCAGGTCTGTCCTTTCCGAATCGCCTTCCAAAAAACTGCCGAAGCCGAAACTGAAACAGGCCGTTTCATCCGGCGGTTTTAATGGGAACGGCAGTGCATCAGAACAGGATGAATTTGAGGAGTTTTAATCGAATCTATTGTGAGTAAAGCAGGGTGTTTTAATCAAAAAAGGGAGGAAAGGCAAAATGGCGACGGCTAAAAAAAGTCCGGGCGGGAGTAAAAGCATGTCAATGAATGAAATGGCTGCAAAGATCGAGGCCATCAACAAATCTCAGGCATGCATTGAATTTGAATTGGATGGCACGATCATTACGGCGAATGACAACTTTTTAAATGCCTTGGGCTATACACTGGATGAGATCAAGGGCAAACATCACCGCATGTTTTGCGAAGCATCCTATGCCAAAAGCCCGGCTTATGCTCAATTTTGGGAAAAGCTCAACAAGGGTGAGTTTGATGCCGGTGTTTATAAACGCCTGGGCAAAGGCGGCAAAGAAATTTGGATTAATGCCTCTTACAACCCGATCTTTGATGCAAGCGGTAAAGTCTGCAAAGTCGTGAAATTTGCCACCGATGTGACCGAGGAGAAGAACAGAACGGCGGAATTTGAAAGCAAGCTGGATGCGATTGACAAGTCTCAGGCCGCCATCGAATTCAATATGGACGGCACCATCATCACAGCCAATGATAATTTCCTGGGGGCGGTAGGGTATACGCTGGATGAAGTACAAGGAAAACATCACCGGATATTTTGTGATCCGGAATACGCCAACAGCCCGGTCTATTCGGCCTTCTGGGAAAAGCTGAACCGTGGCGAATTTGATTCGGGTGAATATCTGCGCTTTGGCAAGGGCGGCAAAGAAATCTGGATCAATGCCTCCTACAACCCAGTATTTAACGCGGACGGGAAGGTTTATAAAGTGGTGAAATTCGCTTCAGACATCACGGAACAGAAGAAGCAGGAACTTGCCACGGCGCGCCTTAAGACCTCTCTTGATAACGCGAATACCAATGTCATGGTCTGCGATCGTTCTTATGAAATTCTCTACATGAACAAGGCCTCAGAGAGAACACTCAGAAAACTCGAAAGTGCAATTCAGGATGTTTTTCCGAGTTTTTCCGTGGATACCGTGGTCGGGACCAATATCGATGCCTTCCATAAAGATCCTTCCAAACAACGGCGTCTTTTGGATGACCCGAATAATTTGCCTCATCAGACAGAAATTAAAATCGGGGCCGCGACCCTGGATTTGGCCGTTGCCGCCATTATGTCAAATGATGGCGAATACATTGGCAATGTCGTCGAATGGCAGGATGTGACGGCACAAAAAAATGCCCAAGTCGAAGTCGAACGACTCATCACCGCGGCTTCTGCAGGTCAACTCTCTGAACGGATTAATACGGAGTCTTTTGAAGGATTCTTAAAAGGCCTCGGGAAAGGCATCAACAGCATGTTGGCTGCGGTCGAAGCCCCGATGACGGAAGCGCAGAAAGTCCTGGGTTTTCTTGCCCAAGGTGATTTGCGCACTCAGATGACGGGTGAATATCAAGGCTCTTTTGAAGAAATGAAAGAGAGTTTGAATACGGCGATCGAAAAGCTGAATCACACCCTTAAGGCCGTCACTGAAGGTTCGGACTTGGTGACCAACGGCATTCTGGAAATCAGCAAAGGCAATGAAGACCTCTCACAGCGCACGGCGGAACAGGCAAGCGCCCTGGAAGAAACCTCTTCATCCATGGAAGAGATGACTTCCACCGTCAAGCAAAATGCGGACAATGCGCAGCAAGCCAACCAGTTGGCGATTGCGGCCCGCGAAGTGGCGGAAAAAGGCGGACGGGTGACCAAAAAGACCTCTGACGCCATGTCCGCGGTGAATAAGAGCAGTAAAAAGATCGTGGATATTATTTCGG
>JALUVJ010000098.1 GCA_027020665.1 Nitrospira sp. | reverse complement strand
GATGTTGTTGCTTTTATCAAAAAAGAGCTCGTCAAAGATCGTGAGTTTGATGATCCGGATGAAGAGATCACTGTTATCAGTTACGGAACCCAGATTCCCTCTTCACCGGAGAGCATTGAGATGGGCAAAGACCTCTACATGAACAAGGCAAAATGTGTTGAGTGTCATGGTTTAACGGGAAAAGGCGATGGAAACCTCACGCAGCGTGATGACTGGGGTTTTCCTATCTTTCCGGCCAATCTCACCAAACCTTGGAATTTGAGAGGAAATCGTCGTGATCCTTACAATCCGAGGAATATTTTTCGTGAAATTTCAACGGGTTTGAATGGAACCCCCATGCCTTCTTTTGCGGAGGAGCTCACGGAGGAAGAACGCTGGCATGTTGCGAATTTTGTGATATCGTTGACTGAAATAAAAAGGCCGCTGGATCCGGAAACCAATAAGCCCGCCTTTCCATTTGTCATCAAATCCAAATTTGTGGAAGAAGGGGGGCTTCCTGATACCCCGAGTGATGAGAAGTGGGCTGTCGTCCCCGAACAGTATGTGGGGATGGCCAGTCAGATTATTCAGCCGCCGCGGCACTTTATTCGAACCGTTGATGATATTCGGGTGCAATCTCTGTTTAATGACAAGGAAGTGGTGATTTTATTCTCCTGGGATGACCGAACCGAAAGCCATCGTGATGAAAATGCAGAGGCCAAATATGATTTTAAACGGCTGGCTTCCTTGGCCTTTCCGGCCATCAACACGACCCAGTATACCCATGAACTGAACCGCGAAAAGGGTCCTTTGAAGGGGACGGATGTCAACCCGGAGCCGGTGGGTGTTTATAATGACGGCATTGCCATTCAATTTGCCCAGAAATGGGAAACCCTGTCGCCGCCTTTGAAACCCTACTTTCTTCACGGAGACGAAAAGCATGGGGTGGATATCTGGAAATGGCAGTCTGACGGGACCGTTGAAGAGATCGAGGGCCACGGGATTGACGCTTTGCAGGTGCGTGAAGACAAAAACGTCAAAGTGACTTACGCCAAATGGGAAAATGGAATGTGGCAAGTCATTATGAAAAGAGCGTTGTTGACCGAAGATAAAGAAAAATCCGCACAGCTTGTTGCCGGAAATAACATCCCCATCACTTTCTTTGCATGGGATGGGGATGCCGGTGAGGTTGGTGGCCGCATGGCGCTTTCCACATTTTATTATCTGATGATGGAACCGCCGATTCCGACCACGGTGTACATTGTGCCTCCCTTGGTCTTTTTTGTAATTGTCGGTTTGTTATGCTGGGCGCGCGCTGCAGCAATTCAATACAAAAAGGATCATGAAGGAGAAGAAGGATAAGCACAGACCCTAAATAACCGAGAATTGGGGTGAACGTTTTTAAAAAGGCGTTCACCCCTTTTTGTTTTTTTGAAGCGACCAATAGGGCAAAACTTTATTCTGACGGGATCTTCTAGAGGAGTGTAAGATGACACGAGAAAATTTTCTTTTTACATCCGAATCCGTGACTGAAGGGCATCCGGATAAAATTGCCGATCAAATTTCAGATGCCGTTTTAGATGCAATTATTAAAGATGATCCCGATTGTCGAGTCGCATGTGAGACCTTGGTGACAACCGGAATTGCGTTTGTTGCCGGAGAAATCACGACCTCCTGTTACGTCGAAATTCCTGATATCGTGCGGGAGACTATCAAGGGGATTGGTTATACGCGCGCCAAATACGGTTATGATTATGAAACTTGTGGCGTGATGACTTCGATTCATAATCAATCTCCCGATATTGCGCGGGGAGTGGATCCGGGAGGTGCCGGAGATCAAGGTTTGATGTTCGGTTATGCGACGAATGAAACCGAAGAGTTGATGCCGATGCCGATTATGTTGGCGCACAAACTGACCAAGCAACTTACGCAGGCCCGTAAAGATGATGTATTACCCTATTTAAGACCGGATGGGAAGTCTCAGGTGACGATTGAGTATCGCGACGGAAAGCCGCTTCGTATTTCAACGGTGGTCATCTCGACGCAGCACAGTCCTGATATTACCTTAAAGGAGCTTCGAGAAGATATTATTGAAAAAGTGATTACTCCTGTTCTTCCTGCCCAAATGGTTGATCAGGAAAGTATCATTTATCACATTAATCCGACCGGGCGTTTTGTCGTAGGCGGCCCACAGGGGGACGCGGGTTTGACAGGGAGAAAGATTATTGTTGATACCTATGGCGGGGTCGGCAGTCACGGCGGTGGTGCATTTTCCGGAAAAGATCCCTCAAAAGTAGACCGTTCGGCCTCCTACATGGCACGGCATATTGCAAAAAACATTGTTGCCGCGGAACTTGCCGATCAATGCGAAGTGCAGCTTGCGTATGCGATTGGTGTGATGGATCCCGTTTCCATTTTAATTGACACCCAGGGCACGGGAAAGATGCCTCAGGAAAAATTGGTCAAGCTTGTACGAGAACATTTTCCCATGTCCCCGAGAGGGATTATCGACCACCTTAATCTGAAACGGGCCATCTACAAAAAAACGGCCGCCTATGGACACTTCGGACGAAATGAGCCTGAGTTTACTTGGGAGAATACGGACATTGCGACGGCACTGAAAAAGGCAGCCGGATTGTAAGGAAAACTTCGGAAGTCGGATATACTAAGCTAATGAGCTTGGCTTGCCTCCAATGAGGGGGCTTGATTTAAATTATCCATAAAACTGAAGTAACCTTACGTAGAAGGAGAATCATGAGACAGTCGACAAGCACAAAAGAAGATTTTAAGGTAAAGGACATCTCTTTGGCGGAATGGGGGCACAAGGAAATTGCCTTAAGTGAAGCTGAAATGCCGGGTCTGATGGCCCTGCAAAAGAAATACGCAGAGACGAAACCCTTACAAGGTGCGCGCATTATGGGGTCATTGCACATGACCATTCAAACGGCGGTCTTGATTAAAACCCTTGTGGCGCTCGGTGCGGATGTGCGGTGGGCGAGTTGTAATATTTTTTCGACACAAGATCATGCCGCTGCTGCAATTGCAGACTTGGGAGTTCCGGTTTTTGCTTGGAAAGGGGAAACCCTTGAAGAATATTGGTGGTGTACGAAGCAGGCGCTGTTGTTTCCGGACGGTGACGGGCCTAATTTGATCGTAGATGATGGTGGAGACGCCACCATGATGGTGCATCAAGGCTGTGATATTGAAGATGATCCGACACGCTTGGATGCAAAAGTCGAGGCGGAAGATGAGATCGAATTATTACGTTCTTTGAAGGAATCCTACAAGGAGGACACAAATCGTTGGCATAAAATCGCCGACGGCATTCAAGGGGTCTCGGAGGAAACTACGACCGGCGTGCATCGCCTTTATCATATGATGTCCGAAGGAAAACTTCGTTTTCCGGCATTTAATGTGAATGATTCCGTGACCAAGTCAAAGTTTGATAATTTGTACGGCTGCCGTGAATCGCTTGCCGATGGCATTAAACGGGCGACGGACATTATGATCGCGGGCAAGGTCGTCGTCGTGGCGGGTTATGGTGATGTGGGCAAGGGCTGCGCGCATTCCATGAAAAGCTATGGTGCGCGGGTTATTGTGACTGAAATTGATCCGATTTGTGCCTTACAGGCGGCGATGGAAGGTTATGAAGTTAAAACAATGGAAGATGCACTTCCCGAAGGCAATATTTACGTGACCACCACAGGCAACCTCGGAGTCATCACTGCAGAACATATGAGTCAAATGAAGGATAAGGCCATTGTTTGCAATATCGGTCATTTTGATAATGAGATCCAGGTCGCTGAACTCAATAAACTGCCCGGCATTAAAAAAATCAAAGTGAAAGATCAAGTGGATGAATATGTTTTTGCTGACGGGCATTCTATTATCCTGTTGGCGGAGGGCCGACTGGTGAATCTGGGATGTGCGACCGGGCACCCTTCTTTTGTGATGAGCAATTCGTTTACCAACCAAACCCTGGCCCAAATCGAGCTTTGGAAAAAAAAGCATGAAGTCGATGTTTACCGCTTGCCGAAGGTGCTTGATGAGGAGGTTGCGCGCTTGCATCTGGAACAGATCGGGGTAAAGTTGAGCAAACTGACACCCAAACAAGCCGACTACATTGGTGTTCCCGTGGACGGTCCTTACAAAGCCGAGCATTACAGATATTAATAAAAGCCTGTGTTTCATCGTAAACTTACGATGAAACACAGGCTTTTTGATTGATTCGAAGAGGCCCAATGCCTTGGTTTAAAAAAGAAAGACATCTTCTGCCCGACCCCAGAAAAGTCAAGTTTCCTGAGGGGCTTTGGGTTAAGTGCAACAACTGTCGCGGCATTATTTATCGTAAGGAGTTGGTGCGTTCGGATAAAGTGTGTCCCAAGTGCGATTACCATTTCCCGATATCGGTCAATGAACGTATTGCGATGATTGCGGATGAGGGCAGTTTTCGAGAGTGGGATGCTGCGCTTGCGCCGCAAGATCCGCTTAAATTTAAAGATACGATGCGATATCCGGAGCGCCTCAAAAAAAATCTTGAAAAAACGGGTTATCCGGATGCCTTGGTTATCGGCGGCGCTAAAATCAATTGCCAGCCGGTTGCCCTGGCGATTCTCAACTTTAGTTTTATGGCGGGCAGCATGGGTTCCGTTGTTGGGGAAAAATTAACCCGAGGGCTTGAGCGGGCAACGGACGATACGATGCCTTTTATTTTATTCTCGGCTTCAGGAGGTGCCCGCATGCAGGAAGGGGTGCTTTCCTTAATGCAAATGGCGAAGACCTCTGCCGCCATAGCGCGTTTTCAGGCGGAAAACCTGCTTTTTATTTCCGTTTTGACCGATCCCACCTTTGGCGGAGTGACGGCCAGTTTCGCGATGTTGGGGGATATTATTATCGCGGAACCCAAGTCTCTGATCGGTTTTGCAGGGCCGCGTGTGATTCAGCAAACCATTAAAGCCCAATTGCCAAAAGGGTTTCAACGTGCTGAGTTTCTTTTGGAGCACGGCATGATCGACATGGTGGTCGAAAGAAAAGCCATGCGGGATACCCTCGTGCAACTCCTCTCCTTCTTCTGAATTTCTCCAACCGCCGAATTTGCCCGTAATACGGCCTTATCGGCAATAAGTGCGCCTCAACCTACAGATGAGTACGCCTCGGCCGCTGCTTACCGACTCCGGTCTTGCCTTACGGGCGACTTGGTGGTTTTGGCCCTTACCTTGTTTTCGGTATTTATTGCTTTGACTGCTCCCGGTAGCTTGCGCGGGAGCGTTCGTTTTCCCAAAGCCCGACTTCGTAAATGGGCAGGTTTTGTGTCTTGCAATAGTCGTAAATCATTTTTGAGAGCACTTCCGCAGTGGGATGTTCGTCGATAATGAGACAGCGTTCTCCGAGTGCCTTCAGGGCGGGAATCAGGGGGTCTGTTTTGCATAAAATCATTTTGTGGTCAAGCTCTGTGTCAATCCAGGATTCCACAAGACTTTTGATTTCCTCAAAATCCCGTACCATGCTTTGTGAATTAAGTTTTTGACTGAAAAGGACGATTTCCGCTTTTCCATTGTGCCCGTGTAAATGACGGCACTTACCCGGATGATTGATGAGCCGGTGTCCATAACAAAAATCAATTTCACGTGTGACAGTGTACATGAATCTTCAAACCTACTGATTTTCTTTAATTTCTGCGGTGGGCTAACAGGGTGATGATTTCGGCATGTGGTGGTCTAAGGCAGTGTCGTGGCGACAATAGGGGCAAACAGACCAGTCCGGTTGAAGGAGTTTTCCGCAGCTTGCACAAACATAAGGCGAGGCTTCCGCACAATAAGGACAGATCAAAAAATCCATGCGAATGGCCTGATGACATTTTGGGCAACTGCTTTTAAAAACATCGTCCTTCTCTACAACGCGCAAGACTTCTTCTATTGTTGTGATCCCTGCTTTTGCCTTGATAAGCCCGTCGGATTCCATTGAGGTCATGCCTGCCGAGGTACTGGCCGCCCGTATTTCTTCGTCGGTTGCGCCGGATGAAATCAGTTCACGGGTTTTAGGGGTGATGGCCATGACTTCAAAGACGCCGATTCGGCCGCTGAAGCCCGTGTGGTTGCAAAGCGTGCATCCCATTTCATGTTTTTCTTCGTTTATTTCGCCTGCATTCAAAAGCTCCATGCATCGCGCACAGCGTTTTCTTACAAGGCGTTGTGCGATGACCCCGATAAGACAAGACGAAATCAGATAAGGCGGCACACCGATATCGACCAATCGGGTGATGGTTGCCGGTGCATCATTGGTATGTACGGTTGAAAGCACCAAATGTCCGGTCATTGCCGCGCGAAAGGCGATTTCGGCGGTCTCTTTGTCCCGAATCTCTCCCACAAAAATAATATTGGGATCTTGCCGGAGCAAGGCCCGGAGGGTTTTGGAAAAGGTCAGGCCGACTTCCGTATTGATTTGGATTTGGTTAATGCCGTCAATTGTATATTCGACCGGATCTTCGACGGTGCTCAGGTTATTAGTGACCGATTTCAATTCCTGGATGAGGGCGTAAAGTGTCGTGGTTTTCCCGCTCCCGGTCGGCCCCGTCACCAGGATCATGCCTTTTTGTTTGCGAATCATTTTTCGGATGAGTTCGGCGTCTTTCTCCTGGAAGCCGACCTGATCGATATCGATCAAGACCTTGGATTGATCCAAAATACGGAGCACCACTTTTTCCCCCTGTGTTGCGGGAAGGGTCGAAACCCGCAAATCCACCGCCCGGCCTTCGGCCATCACACGCACGGCCCCGTCCTGAGGCAGGCGGCGTTCGGAAATATCAAGCGTGGCCAGGATTTTGATGCGAGAGACCAGCGGATTTTGTACCCACTTAGGCAGGCGCATTTCTTCCCGAAGCAGTCCGTCGATGCGGTAGCGGACGCGAAACTCCTTTTGTCCCGGTTCGATGTGGATGTCGCTGGCCCGCATCTTGATGGCTTTTCCGATAATGACATTCGTGAGTTGCACAACAGGGCCGAGCCGGCTTTTTTCCTCAAGGGCTTGTTTATCTGTGTGCAGCAGGTTTGCTTCGGCCAAATCCGGAATAACCTGAAAGGTGCCGCTTTCAAAATCTTTTGCCGAGTCCTGAACGATTTTTTCAACGGACGAGGTGTCGAAATGGTAACTTTGCTCAATGGTTTCAAGGATGTTTTTTCGTGTGGCGATTACAGGCGTGATGGCCATGCCTGCGTAAAACCGCAGGTCATTCAGGTTTTCATAATTGAGCGGGTCGGCCATTGCGACCTGGAGTTCTTTGTCTTCAATGCCCACGGGGACGGCGAGATGCCGACGGGCAAGCCATTCCGGGATCAGCAAAAAAAGCTCAGGGTCGATCGTCATTGTATGCGGGGTAGCGTAGGGGATTTTATTGATTGATGAGAGGGATTGTGCGACCAAATCCTCGGAGATCAGCTTCAGACTGCTTAAAATTTCTCCGAGCCGCTTTCCGCTTTTTTTTTGTTCTTCGAGTGCCCAGGTGACCTGCCGTTTGGAGATATACCCTTTCTGTGATAAAAATTCTCCGAGCCGCGTCGGTGTTTCTGAGGGAGGATGCGTTTTTGCAGATACGGTCATTGAACGGGCTTCCGGGATTGAGAAAGTATTTTATCTGCCCTGTAAAATGATGTCAATGAAAGAGGCCCCTCAAAATCAGCGGTTGATTTTGGGCATATCTCCAAATTATGTCCGGGGGCATCTTTTTCAAGGCCGGCCGCCGATCCTGCTTTGTTTGTCTCATCCGACAAGATTGTGGTACGATTCGCTTCGTTATTTTAGGTTTGCCATGCTACGGTCTTATCGTTATTTTCGAAGGCTTTTTTTTATTTTTTTTGTCTTGCTGGCGGCGTGCGAGCGGCAAGGCAATGTGCTTTCTATCGGCTTTAGTTATCACAATCCGGACATCGTGTACGTCGGGGGTGAGCGCGGCAGTTTTTATAAAAGCACGGACGGGGGAAATGAGTTTGTAAAATCGGAAACCGGAACCACTTACAATATTGCGGCCATCGGGGTAAACCCGATGCTCTCTTCGGTCATTTACGTCGGCTCTTACGGGGACAGCGTGCATCGCAGTGTAGACAGCGGCCTCACCTGGAACATTGCGAGCCGGGGACTGGATGACAACGTGGGCACACAGGCGGTCAATGCCGTTGTTGTCGATCCAAAAGAATCCCGGCGGATTTATATCGGGACAAATCATGGGGTTTATGTGACGACCGATGGCGGCAGTGAATGGACTTCGGCGAATACCGGCATGGCGAATCGTTTTGTCATTGCCCTGGCCCTGCATCCGGAGCACAGTGAAATCATGGTTGCGGGAACCAATGAAGGGGTTTTTATTACGACAAACGCCACAAAACAATGGCGTCGCACCGCTGCGGCATCAAAAGAATGGAAGGTGAATACGGTAAAATTTGATCCCATGCATCCCAATACGATTTATGCTGGAACCAATAAAGGGATTTTCAAATCAACAGATTTGGGGCACACTTGGGATGCGCGAAACAATGGGATTAAAAGCCTGTTTGTTTCTTCAATTACCTTTGTTCCCGAGGATACAATGCGGGCTTACGCAGGGAACGGTGACGGGGTGTATAAAAGCACGGACGGGGGCAGTGCGTGGACACTGCTTGAAAACTCGCCGACTTCCGTATTGACCGTTGCCGTTTATCCCAGCAAGCCCGAAACGCTTTTTGCCGGGACGATGAAAGGTCTTTACAAGAGCTCGGACGCAGGCGCGCAATGGCGCCATGTGAAGTTTAAATAATGCACGTAATGAGAGAAGAAACGGTCATGAAAAATCCTTCGGCACGACTTTATATTGTATTCATTTTGTTTTTGAGTGTTTGGGTGACGGGTTGCCCTAAAACGCCGGAGATGCCGGATCGCTCTGAAATATCCACGGGATACGATTTGCAGGATGTTCCGGTCGATACCTCGTTGGGGGGGCTGTTTTTTCTAGATGCGCAAAAAGGCTGGGCGAGCGGCAACAAGGGGGTGATTCTCCATACCGAAGATGGGGGGAAAAATTGGGTTGTTCAGGAAACGGGCACAAAGATGCTCATTGTCTCCACGTTCTTTATTAATGAAAAATTGGGCTGGGCCGTGGGGGACAAGGGGCTGATCGCCCATACAAGCGACGGGGGAAAGACATGGGGGCCTCAGCACAGCGGTGAGAAAAAAGACCTCACCCATGTCTACTTCGTTAACGAAAAACAAGGTTGGGTGACCGGCGTGAAGGGCATTTTGCTTTCAACCGAAGATGGCGGTTTAGTCTGGACGCGGTCGAAAGGGGATAGCCGGATGACGATGAATTTCATCCATTTCACCGATGAGGATCATGGCTGGATTGTCGCCCAGAAAGGCAAGCTGCTTTATACCGAAAATCGCGGTATCAATTGGTCACTGCGCGAAACCGGGACGACGATCGATTTACATCAAATTGGTTTTGTCAGTCCGGAGATCGGTTGGATCGTGGGTTCCGCAGGCCTCGTGCTTAAGACGGTGGACGGGGGAAAAACCTGGTTTCGCCAAAAAAGCGGGGTCAACTCGCTTTTGACGGGACTCTCATTTGTGGATGAAAACACAGGCTGGGTCGTGGGTGCGGGAGGCATGGTCTTGCGCACACGGGACGGGGGAAAAACCTGGGAACAACAGACGACGGGCACACTGCAATTTTTAACAGCCGTGCATTTTAACGATGAAAAACGCGGCTGGATTACCGGAACGAAAAAAACATTGCTTTTTACCGAAACGGGTGGGGAAGCGCCGCCCGCCGTAAATGGGTCCGCTAACGCGGCCCTTGTCTCCGATTCGGAGAAAAAAAGCGATTGAACAGGCCCTTCCTTAAAAAAATCGTCATTCAAAGCGGGGTCAACAAACTCGCACTTTTTGGCAGTTACGACCAGCACATCAAGATGATCGAAGACGCGTTTTCTGTCGAGATTACAGCGCGCGGCGAAGAAATGCGTGTGGTCGGCATATTGGATGACGTGGAGCAGGTGGCTCAGGTCATTGCGCAGTTGACGGCCCTTTCGGGAGAAAACCATCACTTAACGACGGAGGAGGTCAACCGCATCATCCAAGCGGCGCTTTCCGCAGGGGATGGAGGCGAGCCGCCGCTTTCCGTTTCCGATTCACAGGCGGACAAAATCATTGTTTCGGGCAAAAAACGCTCCATTGTGCCCAAGTCCGTGGCCCAACAACGCTACATTCACCACATCCGTGAATTCGATATCGTGGTGGGCATCGGCCCTGCGGGCACGGGCAAAACCTACTTGGCGATGGCGATGGCCGTCTCCGCTTTTTTAAAAAAAGAAGTGGAGCGCATCATCCTCGTCCGGCCCGCCGTTGAGGCCGG
>JALUVJ010000097.1 GCA_027020665.1 Nitrospira sp. | reverse complement strand
TCAATGACAAGGGGCAGGCCGGTGATGATCAGCGGAATCCGGGTTTGAGCATCATTGATCCTGTAGCCGTGCCCGAGAAAATCATCCTCAAAAAGGCTTTCTCCGTGATCGGCAGAGACGATGATGGCCGGTTCCTGCCCAATGGCCTGCCGGAATTTATCAAGTATCAGCCCGACGGCCCTGTCCATATTTGCAGCAGTATTTAAATACATGGCCTTCAGTTCATTTTTCCGTTCGCTCCGAATTTCAGATCGACTTAAAACGACATCATTGATCAATGGCAGAATAGTCTTGTGGTGGTAGGGAAAATGTGTGTCAATCAGGTTCAAGTATAAAAATAAAGGTTGATCCGATCCCCTTGTTTTTAAGAATGTCGTCACCCGTTCAAGCAATACATCGTAGGGAAGCCCGAGGCTGCCCGGTGTCGAAAACTTTGTATATCGGCGATCAACTTCCGCACGCGCGTCATAGGCCGTATCGGCCCGTTCAAATCCGATTTGCATATTTTCCGCACCGAAGGATTCATCCTGCCCGGAAAAAAAGGCGACCTCATATCCGTTTTTTTTAAAATCATCAATCAAGCTGGTCTTGTTTAAGGACGCATTAAGATTTCCTGTGAAAGTATGATAGCGGGATTGAACGGTATAGCCGTTATGGGAAAAAGCCTGCTGAACAGAGATTCCCTGTGAGGCAAGTTTTTCCAAAACAGGCGTGACGGCCTTGCCCTCATAACTTGCACCGATCAAATCCGCACGAAAACTCTCAAGCATCACAAAAATAAGGTGAGGTTTGTATTGCCATTGACTTGTCCGAAAGAATGCCTCGTCTTGATAGGCCTCATCAATCGGCAAATCACCGGCAACACCATTTTCGTCAATGCCATTGCCGGGAATATCAACGGCATAGGGAAAAACAGTTGCATCAAAGGGATCGGGGTCTGCCGGGCGACTTAAAAGACCGAAGCCATCTCGGTCGATATCTGAAAGGGTTTCGGCAAAATAGCCTAAGAGCTGGCCACTGGGTTTTCGTTTGAGCCCATGATTAAAGGGTTCACTTGTGATACGAGCAAAGGAGAGCAGGATAAAGCCGAACAAAAAGAGCAGACCGACTTCAAGACAAACCCGACGCGTTGTGTTGCAGGCGATGCGCTGTTTCGGCGTGTTTCCGGGGGATTTTTTTAACTTCCAAGTAAAGAATGCCACAAGGAGACACAGGACTAAAAAAAGAAATAGCGGCAGGATCAGATGTTCAAAACCCACCGCAACAAATTCAAGCGGGTTGCCGCCAACCAACTCAAACATCATGGAAAGATCAATGGCATCACCGAGGTAGGCTGCCAGGCGATAGTTGATAAAGTCGGTCAAAATAAGCGGTGTGATTGAAACCGCGAGAATCAGCAGCCGTCTTCCGGGATGTTTTAAGCCGATTTTGTCTGAAGCAAACAGCAAAGCAAGAATGATAAAACCCAGTATCGCAGCATCCGCACTCAAAGAAACGAAGATAAACTGTAGTATTTGTGAAGGACTTGAAAGGTGATGAACAGACAAAAATCCCTCCGAAAAGAGGGTGTATTTTCTCTGTATTAAAAAGAGTTCAAAGAGTGTAACGAGGCTTGCAGCGATGACTGTAAGAGATAAGCACTCTTTACGCCATGTTTTTATGGAAAATAATTCCGACACAGGACAACATCAAGAAAGAGACAGTTCAGGTCTTTGGTGTCTGAGAAAGAAAATCGTCAATGGCTTCATTCAGAAGCAATGCTGCCCGACTCTCTTCAAGCTTACGCTCCGCTAAAGGTGCGGCATCGTAAACAAAAAAGAGCGTCATGGGTCTCCGGGCTTGAAAGAGAAAGGACAAGGCGTTTTTTAACTGGAAAAAATAAGGATTGTCAATAAAGCGGTCTTCGTAAAGCAGGGCATAAATCACGAGTCCCGTCCCGCCTTCCTCGCGTTTCCCCTTAAGCAAATGAATGGGCCGCGCAGGTTTTTGCGGAAGATAAACCGTCCCCAGACTTTCTAAATCACTCCCGCTGAGTAAAGCGAGTTCCGGATGATGATACAGCCGTTTCGGGTCGTAAGAACGACCGACAAATAACAGAAGCGGGCCTCCGTCTTTATCATCGTAGTTTCGTTCAATCCAATCTCTGCTTTGAAAGGTTTTTTTGACCCACTTCGCCTTCCGATTCGTTTCCTCTGAGCGGAGGTTGGCAAAAGATTTTGCAATTTCCCGTGTTGTGCGGCCGTCTTCGCTGGTCAAGCCCACATAACTGTGTATCAATGTAGGCACAAGGGCCATGATTGCAAGCACAATAA
>JALUVJ010000096.1 GCA_027020665.1 Nitrospira sp. | reverse complement strand
CATCCAGAGAGAGATTGTTCTCAATGAAATCGACCTGCTCAAACAACAAAAAGTGACTTTAGAGAGGTTGATCAAACTTTATCGATCGAAGCAAAACAAGCTCCCGGCACACGAAATTGTGCTAAAAAAGCTGGAAGCCGAGGTTCAAAAGAACCGGGAGATTTACCAAATTTTTCTCGAGCAGGTCCAGAGCATGAAAATCCGGGAAGCCATGCAACAAACAGAAGCTCAGATCCTGTACCGCATCCTCGATCCCGCCCAAATCCCCGTAGTGCCGGTCAATACCGAAGCCAAGAAACTTATCCTGATGGCGCTGCTGGTTGGTCTGGGCATTGGTGGTGGGCTGGTTTATTTGCTCGAAATGCTGGACAATTCTTTTAAATCGGTGGATGAAGTTGAGAAGTATCTTGGTCTGATCGTCATCGGCACTGTTCCTAAGATTAACTTTGGTAACCAGGACGGCAAAGACCGAAAGTGGGCCATTCCCGTGGTTGCCTTCTCATTGATTATGATTTTAATCGTTGGTTTTGTTCTCCTTAAGAAGCTACCCATCAATTTCTAAACCTGAGTGCGGGGTCTAATTTGGCAGAGGAAAGGCGACTAATCGAATCCGTTGAGGTCACCACAGCCGATATCCACCTGATTCAGCTCAAATCCATTCTCGACGCCTCGACGGTTGATGAATTAGAACATGTTTTGAATTATCTTTTTTCCCAGGGTAAATTCAAGCTGGTTATTGATTTATCAAAAGTAGAATTTGTGAGCTCAGCCGGTTGGGGTGTTTTTGTCGGCGAGCTGAAAAAGATTCGTGAACACCAGGGTGATTTGAAATTATCGGGCCTGCAACCCGATGTACTGGATGTGTTTCTCTTGCTGGAACTTGATACGCTCATTGAAACTTATGTTACGGCTGAAGAGGCCATAGCCGCTTTTCTCAAGCAGGTTCCCCATGAAGCCGGAGAACCAGAAGCTCCTGCAGAGGCGCCGGCATTGGATGAGGAAGCTGCCCGGGCGGTGGACGCCGTGCAAGAAGCGCAAGACAATCATCCCGAAATGCAAGACCCGGGAGATGAACCGGCAGCAGCCCCTCCGGCGGAAGTGGAAGAAGTATTCTCTGAAGAGCATTTTGAATCTTCAGCTCAGCCTCAGGAAGAAACTGAAACGAATAGGGCTGATAGCGCTGAGCCTGAGAAATCGGGCACTGAACCTGATGAAAGCCGGCAGGAGCAGGCCTTACCACCGCCTGAACCTGAAAATTTAGATGAAACCACCGAAAACATCGGTCTGAATCGAAATCTATTTGAGCATCTGGCGGATTATGCCACGTCCCGACAAGAACAGGATATCCTGCCGCCTGACATCCGGCATTCTAAACCGCAGGCGGAATCTATAGAAGACGCCCTTGCTGACCAGAAAAACGGGGAAGCCGAGGGCGAACTTGAGAATCCTTTTGATATTGCAGAAATCGAGGATCCCTGGCTGGGCAACGATGAGAATTTATCGTTGGACAGCCTGGCCGGCATTTTTTCAGAAGCGGAAATCAGGAGCTTTCAGGAATATTCTCCCGAACAGGAAAAAAAAGATGAACCGTATTTCGAATTAAAAGAAACAGAAAATCCACCACAAGGGGAGTCCGACGATAAAAACGGGCTGGAAAAGCTTTCTGAACAAAGGAGCTCTTTTCGGAGAATACAATCCCGGCGACGGCTTCGATCGGGCCGACGAAAATATACGCTGGCAGGCACTGCGAAGCGGAACCCTGAAGGCCCAATAAACAGGTTGGAAGATGATCCATTGCTGGAAAAAATAATCAGCGTTGTGATCGCCAATCCTTCCTACGGGCCCAGTTCCATCCGGAATATGCTGATTAAATTAAAATTGGCCGATAAATCGCTGACCCGTTCAATGGTTTACAGGAAACTGGTTGAAATCGGGTTAAATACTCGCAAGAAGCGGGAGTTATTTGCCAAAGAGCATACACCCTGATCGGCTTTGGTTCAGGACGGATAAAAGAAAGTGAGAAGACCATGGGAGATTTTGTCTTTAATGATGTGATACGGTCAGAGTGCGGCGAATATTTTTTGCGCACTGCGAACAATATTTTCGAGCATCAGATCATCTCTTCTTTCTTTCGCAACGGCACTCTGATTAGTTCACATTCGAAAAAATACGATCCGAACATATCGGAAGATGACCTGCTGGATGCCACTCGCTCCTTTCACGAGGAGCGAAAAGCCGAGATCCGCGCGCTGCTGGATCTGGCAGACAAATTGAAAGACTCGGATCAGGCCGAGACAAAAAATTTACTCGGGCTGGCGTTCTTTA
>JALUVJ010000095.1 GCA_027020665.1 Nitrospira sp. | reverse complement strand
GTCACTTCAAAACGGTCGATGTAATAGTCTGCGATGGAAAGCATGCGCCGGGGATGTTCATCCAGGTAAAAAGGTTTTTTATTCCCCAATTCTCCCTTGGTTTCATCATCCCCCACCTCATCGCTGCCCATAATAAAAGGCCCGGAAGGGATATGCACCATTTTCGGAGGCGCGCCTTCTTCAGAGCGCATGAGCACCATAAAACCGACAGCACCCGTTATCAAGAAAAAAAAGACGAGAAGGAGGTACTTTTTGAATGACATGGCCGACGCACCACGGGAGGGTTTTGCATCAAAGAGGTTGGACGGAGCTTGTTGCATTTCGGAAAAAATGCCGTTCAAATACGCGCAGCCTATTTTTCACCGTTTCTGACGGAATGCGCATCGGTATTGTGGTCCATATCGAAACCGTGGCAACGGAGATTACAGCCAGGCCCCTTATGCGGCGGGCTGCCATCGGTCGGGTTGGTATAGTCATCGTTGTTGACGATATGTCCAGCCCCCCACATCGGCACGTCTCGTCCACTATTGGGATTTGCAATAATATTCGGCTGAAAGTTAATCAAATGCGTACTCATTTCATGACCGGGGTTGTCCGCTTTAAAGGTGGGATCATTCATCCCTACAAAAACCGTGTTGCCTGATTCGACATTGCTGTGCACATTGTTGTGACACTCGTGGCACCGGGCATTTGTTCTGCCGATGAGATGCAACATGTGTAAATTACCACCCTCGCGGCCCAGACCGTCCACATTACGTGTCCCGCCTCGGTAAAAATTGGTCAGTCGGCTTTTCGGCGCGATGGCATCGGAGGCTTCCCACCACGGTGTGATAAAAGCGGCTTCATTATGGCAATTAAAACAAAGGGCAAAATTCTGTGGATTGTATTGACCTGCGACCGTTCCGGGCGGAGGCGCTGTCGCCGTCCCAACGGTGGTATCGTAGTTCGCACGCAAAATCCGTTTATAGTTTGAACCGTGCGGTCCTTGCGCCGTTTTGGGATCATTTAATGATGAAGTCCGGAAACCGATCGGGTTTTCAGGAATACTGGGAGAACGATCCGTCGGACGTTTATAAGCCGGACCGCGCGTTTCATCAAAACTAATCGGGCCGGGGTAGTCCGGCAAATTAATCCCCGATGGGAAGCCTCTTCCATCAAGACCTTTAAACAAAGGAATGCCGCCAACGAAGGTGCCGAATAAATCCGTGTTATGGCAATCCGGACATTGCAAGGTCGCTTGTCGGGAGAGTCCGCCCGAACCGTCATGGCCGCTCACCCGACCTTGGGAATCAAAATTGGCGTTAGATCCGAAACCGCCCATCAACTGCCCCTGCTGTGAAGGAATATCCACAAAAAGATTAAAGTTATTCAAAACCCCGGACTGGTTTCGTCCGGGCTGGACAATCGGATGAAAGGAGGTGTTCACCATGGGTGGGTTGGGATCGATCACAAGCGGGCCGGTCGGGTTACCAATGGGGTCTCCCACCGTCATAAAATTTTCACGGTAAAAGGGTGTGGCATCCGGATCAAACTCCTTGCGTTTATTGCTGCCGTGCGCATTCACACCCAAACCCGGATTAACGGGGCTATTGCCGCGCGCCTGAACAATTTTCCCCGTCCCCAAGGCGGTAAAGAGGGCCTCACGCACGTGATTATTAAAGGTATTGCCGTGACAGCGCAGACAGACTTCGTACAGATAAGGCTCTCGGACTTCGGCGGCCCCCCTCACAGTACTCGCCACTATTTGGCTGCGAATCGTCACACCGGGGATGCCTTGGAAACGATTCCGGCGGGTCACGCGGTGCATGTTGTGACAATCCACACACTCGACATGTGAGGTATCGGGGGTATTCGAAGCATTCACCAGGTTCGTATCTTTGTTATTCGGCGGGGTTTGAAAGGGGCCGCCAAAAAAAGAAGGAATCCGATTATCACTGCCCAGTTGCACGCCTTCCTTCGGATCATCCACAAAAACAGGCTCATGCCCCAGTCCCAGGGTCAAATCCATCGCGCTTCCGGTGGGTGAGGTGCCGTGATTGCCGTTGCCTTCCCGGTCTTTAAAAAACTGGGTACGGATATCCGGCGCACGGGTCGGCGCCTGAAGAATCGAGGTTTCCTGGGGCTGATGGCACTGATAACAGGTGCTTTCAATGGCGACATTGCCTACAGTGTCTACCCCTTCCCTCAAAAGCCGCACGGCTCCCTGACGCGTATGAGGATCGTGACAAACCAGACAGGCGCGTTCGGCCACCACTGGCGCTTCGCCATCGTGCAAATTTGTCGCACCCGGTTTTAGACGCGTGTCGTCAAAAACACCCGTGAGCCGATCACCGAAATGTGAATTCAAGTTGTCTTGAAGCGGGATTGCAGGCGTCGTATTATACGGCCAGCCCGGTTTATCGTGACAAAAAAGACAAAGAATCGCACCTTCCGGTGAAGGGGGGCCGCCACGGTTGGCCGCGCCCACGCGCCTTTCGGCTTGCGTGGAGGCGAAGGTGAGGGACTGCAAGCGATTGGCCCGTAAAAACTTGGGGAAGTCAACCTGGTGCGGATTGTGGCAGGAAGTACACTGCACGGAATCGTAGACATTTACATTGTTGCCCGAGGCCCTTCTGAGCGGAGAGAGCGGTGTCGGTGTACTTTCGGTAAAAGGCCTGTGCACGGGTGGTCCCGGATTCACAAATTCCACGTCTTTTGCCAGCAGGGCCGAGTCAAATTTCATCGAAATGGGATGGTCGTTTCTCAGATCCCGTCCAAGGGCGCGTGTATTCTGAGAAGCCGCGCCTTCCCCCACCGGGATGGACCCCGGCGGTCCGGCAGGAGCCTGATTGGTCGGGTATTCCATCGTATATTCTCCGTCCAAACCGCCACTTCCGGCCTTATTCAAGACACTGCCTAAGGCAATCGTGCCGTCGTGACAAGAGAGGCAGAGACGGGAATAACCGGTGGGACGTCCGGGCTGATTGGGCGTGGCCTCGAAGGATTTGCTCCAAACCTGATCGTACATCTGATATTGGGCCTGTGACAGATTCCGGTTCCAAATGGGCGCGCGAATCTTAACGCCTTCCTGACTGGCACCGTGCGGGGTGTGGCAAAAAACACAAACTTCCGTCGTGCCGTTTTCGATCGTGGATTTCACATTACGCTGTTGATCGGGACTAAAAATTTCGTTGAAGATCTGCTGCTGCTCGGCATCCAGGGGAAGGGCGGAGAGGTTGTGTTTCGTACTGCTGATATCTTCGTTAAAGGGCTCAACCGTCGGTTGCGCCCAGGAAAGTTGATCCGAAACAAGAAAAAGCGCAATACCGCCGATCAGAAGCAGTATCATGATAAATAAGGGGAGAAGGGTGCCGAAAGATTTGCATTGCCCGAACAAGGACCGAATTTTACTCATCAATAGAAACAAGCCTTTCATCATCGCGGAAAGAATATAGTCGGCAGCAGATTCTTTTGTCAACCGAAAGACCCGGTTCGACAAAGCAAAGCCGCTGCTATCCCGATGGGATCTCCTCTTTTTTCAAAAGCCGGAAAACCTGAACCCGTTTGTTGTAACCGTCCGCAATATAAATCTGCCCCGCTTGATCCACGGCAATGCCGGCGGGCAGCCAGAAGGTCCCCGGCTCAACGCCGGTTTTTCCAAAATGAATCAATAATTCTCCGGAGGCATTAAAAACCTGAACCGTGTCATAGAGGGAATCCACCACATAGATATTCTTTTCCGCATCCACGGCCACGCCTTTTGGCCGAGAGAACTCACCCAGTTGCCGGCCAAGGCTGCCGACCTGCGATTGGAATTTGCCTTCCGGACTGAAAACCTGGATGCGAAAATTAAGGGAGTCCGCCACATAGAGTGCGCCATCGGCATCCACGGTGGCATAGGTGGGAAAATTAAATGTTCCGGGCGCAACGCCGCGTTTTCCAATGGTCTCCTGAAATTCACCTTTCAGTGAATAAACCAATACTTGGTGCCCCATCGTATCCACAACGTACAGCCGTTCCCGCAGCGGATCAAGCGCCAGTCCGGAAACCCGTTCTGCTTTTTCGTCGTTTCCAATAACCCCGACCATCTCTTTATCCTTGTTAAAGACAAAAACCCGGTTCAGGTCGGTATCGGAAACATAGAGTTGTCCCGCAGCATCCACAGCAACTCCGATGGGGTTTTGCAGGCGTTGATCCCGGGTAATCTGGTAAAGCTGATGATATGCGTGGTTTTTTTCATCAAAATAGTGAACCACCTGTAAACCGGTATCGGCCACATACACCCCGCCCTCACCGTCCACGGCCACTCCGGAGGGACGCAAAACATAAGGCGTTTTTTCTTCTCCGAAAATGAAGTGTACCACCCGTTTAAACCACGAAGGCTTCAGGCCGATGTCCGCCGGTTTTCTCCAAGTATCCACAAAAGAAATCCTGGGCGGATCAGGCGGTTTCGGCCAAAAGATGACGGGCTTTTCCTTCATCGGTACGGCGGCACAGGCCGAGCACACCATGATGAGCAACAACAGAATCCCGTTTTTAAAGCGTCGTCTGATTTCCATCCCTAAAAAGACCGACTCGCACGGACAAACAAAGACCGGCTTTCAAAATCAGTGCCTTCCGTTTCCGCTTCATCTTCACTCCAACGGGCATCCGCACTCAAAAGAAAGCGCCCCAGGCGATAAGACATACCGCCGCTGGTTTGAATGGTGTTTCGATCTAAAATACGGTCACCGTCACTGCGTTGCTGGCGGGCGATTGCAGAAAAATTAAAAGAAGTCGCGCCGATATAAAAGCTCCAACTCAATTCTTCATAATATGTGTTTGTATCGGGATAATATCCGCTGGGATAATCCTGACGGGTGTAACCCGCTGAAAGCATCGCCCCCGGTAAAAAATAATAATTCCCCCGTCCATCCAGCAGGATGCTTTCTCCTGCCGCGCCAAAACCTTTGATTTTGGTCCAGCTTGCGGTGGATTGCAGCAAAAGACTGTCATCCGACCTTAAAATACCCCGAAAATAACTGGAAGCCGCATTCAGTTGAATCAAGTGCGAACGCTGATCCCCCGTTTCCTGCACAGCCTCTCCCGTTTGACTGCGATCCACATCATTAAAGGTGTAGCCCAGGGAAAGGTGGATGTAACGAATCTGAGTATTTTCGACATTCAGTGATACGGTGTGCATGATATCTCTGGATTCGCCTTCACCCTCCGTATCCGAAAGCCCCTGACTGACGGCATAGCGTGTCGAATAACGCAATAACTCCAAGGCGCGCGTATAATCCACATTACCCCGGTAACGCTGATAAGTGTTGCTGACATCCGCCCCTCCGCCCTTGGTTTGGGTCTCCCCGTAAGAGGCCCCCAAGCCGGTGGAAAATCCGAAAAAAGGGCGATAATTCACACTGATATCACCAAAAGGAGAGGTGGTTTCCACATTATTCACGTCAAAGCGAAAATAACGCCCGCTCACCACCATGTCCAATTCTTCGGTCGGACGATATGAGCCGCTCCAAAAGGCATTTTGCTGTTTAAAGGCGCCGGCATCCCCCTCGCTGGGTGTTTCGGTGAAATTCACACGCGCATGCGTGTCCCACTTCACCGAAGGCGCATAAGAAATCGAACCGCCAAAACCGCGTTCCTGCGCAAAAATCACGCCCGGCGCACTGCCGCCGCTCCGGTTTGCAATACGCAAATAGGTGCTGCCAATCAGGCCGGGCGCCAGCCGACTTTCGGTGGTCAGATTAAAGGCATTGCCTCGCACGGTCTCAACCCTGCCATCGGCCGTATTCGTCTCTCTTCGGGCCACATCGGTTTCATTAAACTGATAACGGCCCGTTAGCGTCGTCTCGCGAAAACGACCACTCGACTCAAGATTGAAAAAACGGTTGATCGTGTTTGGAAGACGGTTTGCATCGTCTCGTGACTCAAATTCGGACTGGTTGTAGGACACCCGGATACGCGGAAGACGGTTCGATAAAAGGGTCCAGTTGCCGCCCAACGTGGTTTGACGATCTTCAACGTCAAACCCGTTTTGCAAGGCGGTCGCATTGATTTCATTCATGCGGTTCATGCGCTGATAATAAAGACTCAGTGGTGAGATATACGGAAAAAGGTTTGCCATGACGGAATAATCCGTGAATTCAAAATCTTGATCGCCGCGGCGGTTTGTTTTGGTCTCTTGCTGGAGAAAAGTGCCGTTAATCAGAAGATTGCCGATTTGGGGATTGAAGAGTTCTCCGTAGTTGTGCAGGTTGTAACGCTCTTGAAAAAACGTGGTGCGATCCGTGCCCGAAACCTCCGAAGCCGTTTTTATTTCTCCATAACTAAAATCAAGCGATCCGCCCAAATTAATAAAACGCGCCTCAAGCTCTGAAGGAAAGAAAACGAAAATCAGTACAAAAAGAATTCCCAGACAAAAAAAAGCTCGTTGCTGCAAACGGAACAAGCCGCCTCCTACATGCTTCATACGATCTTCAGGTACGTATCGCGCCCCATCCATCATTCATGCTCGGCCGATGCGGGAACCCGGGCTTCAAAAATCCGAATATCTGCCTGACGGGTCATCTCACGCAAACGGCTTGTGCGTTCGGCTTCATTCATTTGAGATAAACGCTGCCACGCTTTTTGAATCAAAATGGAGCGGGAAACACCGATTTTGATGTCTTCCACACTCAGGGCTTCTTTCGAGAGGGCTTCATCGTAAGCGTCCCGCGATGCAAAGCGTTGCCGAATTTTTTCCACGCCTGCGGCGACTTCCTGCTCGCTCACCGTCAACCCGGCGGCGATACCTTCTTGGTAAAGCAGCTCTTCCTCAATGAGTTTTTTTAAGACTTCTTTTTTGAGCGCAACCATTCGCAGCGGGGAAAGCCGGTCGTGTCCAATCTGCTTCAAATAAGATCGCACATGGCCCTCCACCTGATGGTCATAAATTTCAGTTTGATTTACTTGCGCCAAAACCTCAGCAAAAACCGAAGCGGAAAAAGCCGACAGGAGCAAAACAATAAAAAGCAGCACCGTACTTTTTAAATAAGGGCCTTGAGGCTTTTGTTTTCCGGGCGTCACACACTTCATTTTTTATGGCAACTCAGACAAATCAGGCTTCTTGCATTTCGGTCTTGTGAATCCGCATTGGGCCGGGAAGCCAAGCGAAGGAAAAGCGAATTGTTGATCGTATGGGCATTCACCGGTTCCGAAAGCGCCGGCTGCCCGCCGGGACGGCTCGCCTCGTGGGGGTTGTGACATGAAGCACATTCAATATAAGGCGCATCCGGCCGACTCGGATCAGACGCATAGGCCCGGATACGATCCCGTTTGTCCAGCGGCAGATTCGCCCCGTTCGGGTCCCGGTCAATCCACATCACGCTGCCGCTGCCGGGAATCCGGCCGCCTTTTGTCGTAATATTGGTCAAAATTTCTTTGAACTGCGGATCAGCGCGCGGAATTTCCATACTGATGGGATGGTCATCTCTCAGATCCAAACCCAAATTGGGAAAAGGTTCGGAACCAAACGACGCATTGGGCCCCGATCCAAACCCATCAAAAAAAACAAAACCGGGCGTCTCTCCGGGACCGGCGGGTGCACGTCGCCCTTCCCGAAAACTGTTCGCCGAATCGACGGCCGGCCCGGAAAACCCCATGCCAATGCTGCCGCCGGGACCGTCAAAGGTTTTGTTCCGCGGAAAAAAACCGCCTGACCCGGAACTATTAATCAATGCGTCAAACGCCACCGCACCGTCATGACAGGAAAGGCAGGCCAGGGAAACCCCCTTCGGACGTCCCGGCGTCCCCATCAAATCCTGCGCATCAAAGTGCTGACTGTTGTAGGGGGTGTAAGACATGGGGTTGGAAAGCCGGCGATTCCACAAAGGGGCGACGCCTTCCACGCCGCCGACATTGCTCCGCCCGCCATGCGGCGTATGACAAAAAATACAAACCTCTTCATTTAGGCGGATATCGCCTTCGATGCCCCGGACGGCAGGGTTGCGCGCGCCGCGCAAGGAAGTGAGCCCCCCCGGCACAAAATCGTTGCCTTCTCCGGCCAAAATATCGGGATTAACCGCAAGGTTGTGTTTGGTATGCCGAACATCTTCGGAGCCAAAGCTTTTTTTCAGGAAAAAATGTGCGGATACAAACAAGACAGCCATCACTAAAATAAGTGACCGGCACAGCCAAGTCCGCAGGTCGTTTTTTGAAAAAATCCTCATTGCGGCATCGAGGCTCCCGCTTCTTCAAAAAACCGGAAACTTCCGGACGCATCGTCAGATGCAGCGGAGACTTCCGCAGGCTCAAGGTATTGAAAGACATTGATGCGATGATTGTATTGATCCGCAACATAGATTCTGTCCTGCTTATCCACGCTCAGTCCCGCAGGCAGCCAGAACTGGCCCTTCTTTCCACCGAATTCGCCAAAAAAGAGCAACAAACGGCCTGCCGGATCAAAAATCTGGACATTATTAAAGCGGGCGTCCACCACGTAAATATGTCCGCGGGAATCCACCCCGACCCCTTTAGGCATGGAGAACTGCCCAAACCCGGTTCCGACCCCGCCGAACTTCGACTGGAATTTGCCATCCGCATCAAAAATCTGTACCCGGAAATTCATGTCGGTAATATAAATTTTGCCTTGGGCATCGATAAAAAGATTCGCCGGAAAATTGAACTTGCCGTCTTCCGTTCCCCGGCCTCCAAAATCAAAAAGGAACTTGCCTTCAAAATCATAAACAAAAACCTGATGTTTCCGGGCATCCACGACATAGACCCGTTTTAGCGCATTATTCACGGCAACGCCGACAGGGTGCTGCATTTGATTGGAGTCGCCAAAACTAAAGAGAAATTGCCCCCCCGCATCATAAACAAAGGCCTTGCGATGCACGGTGTCGGTCACATAAACCCGACCGGCCTCATCAGCGGTGACACCCAGCGGTCCGGACAAGGCACCCGGCCCGTCCACGCCAATCATCGAAAAACGCTTCTGCCCTTCGTCAAACACCAAGACCTTTCTCCATCCGGAATCCGCCACATAAACCCGGCCCGAAGAAGTCGCAAAAACGGCGTAGGGTTTAACCAGGTTTGCAGAGGAAGAGGCGCCGAATAAAAAGGCTTTCACATGATCGGTCCACTTTTTTTCCTCCACATCTTCAGAGGAGGAAATGGTTTTAACAAACCGGATGCGCGGTGTTTCGGGTGCAGGCGGCCACACAAGATGGGGTTCCGGGCGGGAAGTACGAGCACTGCAACCTGAGAGAAACAGGACAACAACAAAAAGAATCGATATCCGGATACGTGCGGTCAAACAAACGCTCCTATTTTTGATGACAAGTCAAACAAAGGGCACTCCCCCGATTCGAAGTCCGGAGAAAAGGGTCGCGCCCTTCCAGATTTTTTTCATCCGGACTATGAATATCGTGACAAGAAGCACATTGCACCTTGTCTCCCTCAAAGGTTTGTATCCCGTTTGGAAACATCCGGCCCCCGTCCGCCTTTAAAATAGTCGGCTGATTAAACTGAGGATCGATATCCAAGGAAGGATAAACCATTGAAAACGCATGGTCATCCCGCAAATCTTTTGTAAAATAACGGATCGTCGCGTCATGCGCACCGGAAACGCCGCCATAGGCGCCTTCCGAGCGATTATGACATTTTGAACAGGAATCCGTGCCCGGCTCGCCTTCCAGTGTCATGCGGTGTTTCACACCCGCATCGACTATCGTGTGAAATTTCGGGGGATTTAGCACAGAATCGACCGCCACCGAGCCGTCGTGGCATGAAAGGCAAGCCAGCGAGATCCCGTCAGGGGCTTTCGGCGGCTTCGAATCAAAGTTGGGACTGGAATACATTCGGTATTCCCGCTCCTTGGGTAGTTCACGATTCCATAACGGTGCGGCGGCGCTGCTATTATGCGGCGTGTGGCAATACACACAGGCTTCGCGGTAATCACTGAAAGTTCCCCCCTGCATCGGCCCGGTCTCCGTTTGATAGCCGCGCCAATTTAATGAAGAGAGGTCGTGGCGGGATCGAACAATCGATCCGCCTTTTGCAGAAACCGCGAGTAATAAAAAGACCGCCGCCAATGAAAGCGGCAGTGCGATTTGAATCCCTTTCTTCTTCACCCGACTAAACAACTCCCTTGCTCATGGTGAATGATGGGGAATAGTCCGTTATTCTGAATATTTAGGGTGCACCGAATCAAGCACCGTTCCATCGCATCAGCCGCCGCGACATCCTGCACACAACTAAAACGATGGAGTAATATAGACAAAAAAAGCAAAAAATGCCAGCTTTCGCATAAATTTATTTTGAATCTTTCACTTTTGAAATTATCTAGAAAGAACGTAAAAAGCAAGTTCAATCGAATTCGGGAACGACCTCTATAAAGAGGTTGACAAAAAAAAACCGGTATGGTAATCATCCCCCTACTTTGTCATATTTTGGAATAGGAAGGGACGATGAAAAAGGCACGTTTAGGCATATTGTTGGGTATGACCCTTCTGCTCTCATTCTTCTTCACAGCAGATGATGCGTCAGCCTATTTTGGTGACATGATACTCAACAACAAGGCCGAAAA
>JALUVJ010000094.1 GCA_027020665.1 Nitrospira sp. | reverse complement strand
GTGCCTGCCGGCAGGAGACGAGCGTGCGGTCGATAAGCCCTTGAATCGATTTTTCAAATTCGGCCCGTGTGAATTGACGATGGTAGTAATTTTTTCCCGGCAACAGAAGGCGGATATCGGCTGTTTCCCGCGAAGACAGTTGGCATTTCACCTGCTCGGCAATGAGTCGGGCTTCCTGAAGCAGGTTTGGATGTTCGTGAAGATCAACATCGTGGTATTTGAGCACTTCTTCGTGAATGACTTTTGAAAGCCGACGATCAAAGTCGTCTCCGCCCAAGCGGGTGTCGCCGTTGGTCGCGAGGACTTGAAAGATGCCGTTTTTAATTTTTAGGATGGAAATATCAAAAGTGCCGCCGCCTAAGTCGTAAACGGCAATGATGCCTTCTTTTTCTTTTTGCAGACCGTAAGCAAGCGAGGCTGCGGTGGGTTCGTTCAGAATCCGCAAAACGTCCAATCCCGCAAGCCGGCCTGCATCTTTGGTGGCCTGTCGCTGGGCGTCATTAAAATAGGCGGGCACGGTAATAACGGCTCGTTGTACCGGACTTTGAAGCGCGGTTTCCGCACGCTGTTTCAACTCTTTTAAGATGAAGGCGGAGATTTCGGGCGGCGTGAAGTTTTTTTGTCCGACTTGAATGCGAAGGGCTTCTTTTTCTTTTCCGATCAGGGTGAAGGGGATTGATTGGATATCGCCTTCCAGGTCTTCGCGGCCTTTTCCCATAAAACGTTTGACGGAATAAACCGTGTCGCGAGGGTGTGTCAGCAGACGCTCTTTGGCGGCTTCTCCGACCTGAGGCGGCCGCGCGGCATCTTTTGTGTCAAAGGCCACGACGGAAGGCAGGGCCGCACGGCCCTGATCGTCCGGAATGGGACGCGGGGTATCGCCGTCCATGTAGGCGATTAAACTATTGGTGGTTCCTAAATCAATTCCGACGACGCGGGCCATGTTTTTATCCTTAAATACCGGGGTTGCGTTAAAGCACTGCGTTGATGTCTTGGAGAATCCGGTCGATATATCCGGCATGTGAGAGAATTTGCTTCATTTGCACAAGCAGTTTTTTTTGCGCGTCGCTAAAGTCACGTTCTTTTCTCCCGGTTTCGAGTGCATCCCACTTTGTGAATAAGTGATCCAGTTGGGCTTTTTCTTCCGACTCAAATTGCAGCATGTGTTCCGAAGCATTTTGTAACACGGTTTTCAATGCAGATCGGGCGGCTTCATCCGATTCATCTGTATCGCGCAGGGTTTCCAGGGTTTCCTGAATTTCAAAAATTTCCTCAAATAGTGCGGCAGGGACCTCCGTGGGCAGATTTTTATCGCCTTCGATCAATTGGACGAGATAGGCGCATCGTTTAAAGGGATCACTCAGCGTTTGATAGGCTTTGTTCAAAAAAGCCGTATTTTCAAGACTGATTTCCTGCTCAGCCTTTGAGCGGTTTTGATAATAGTCGGGGTGAAAGCGTCGGCTGAGTTCGTAATATTTTTTTTCCAGGTTCTCCGGATCGATATGGAGGGTGTAGCCGATGTTAAAGATCGTGAAATAATCCGTGTCGTGCAAAAATTGCTGGATGGAGGTGCATGAGACACAATTATACATTTTGACATTATTGGACGCACAGTTCCAGCAAGGCGGTGCGACACCGGGTTTTTCAAAAAAAGGGCCCCTCTCGGAGCCTGTTTTTTGGGATAAAATCTCCATCAGCACCTCAGGTCGAAAAGGATTCTCCGCAGCCGCAGCTTTGTTTGGCGTTTGGGTTTTGGAATTTAAACCCGCCGCCCACCAGGGCCTTGCTGAAATCCAGGGTTGTGCCGCTTAAATGTGCACCGCTTTTTTTATCTACAATGACGGTCAATCCGTCGAACACGAAGGTATCGTCGTGCTGTGTAATTTCGGTGTCGAAATGCAGTTTATAGCTTAAACCCGAACATCCTCCCCCTTCGACGGAAAGCCGGAGGGCTGCGCCGCCAAGCTGTTTTTTCTCGATGATGCTCAGGACTTCTTTAACGGCAGCCGGGGTGAGTGTGATATCGGTTTTGGAGTGTGTTTCCGTTTCCATGATTGCCTCTATTATTCGGTTTCATTTTTCTTTTTGTAATCGGAAATTGCGGCCTTGATGGCATCTTCCGCCAATACCGAACAATGGATTTTGACGGGCGGCAGATTCAACTCATTCACAATTTCCGTGTTCTTAATCTGAAAGGCCTCGTCAAGGGTTTTGCCTTTGACCCATTCGGTGGCCAAACTGGAACTTGCGATGGCGCTCCCGCAGCCGAATGTTTTAAAGCGTGCATCTTCAATAACGCCGCCTGAAATCTTCAACTGCAATTTCATGACATCCCCGCACTCCGGTGCGCCGACAACGCCTGTACCGACTTTTTTGTCTTTTTTGTCTAAACTCCCCATGTTGCGGGGATTGTTGTAATGATCGATGACTTTATCACTGTAAGCCATATTGTTCCTCCAAATCCTTCCTTATACGGTCTTCCGCCTAATGTTCCGTCCACTGGACGCTTTTTAAATCGATGCCCTCTTTGGCCATTTCGTAAAGCGGGGACATTTCGCGCAGTCGCGTTACTGCTTCGACGACACGTTTTCCGACATAGTCGATTTCTGCATCCGTCGTGAAACGGCCAAGGCCAAAACGAAGCGAGGAGTGGGCCAAGTCACTGCCCACGCCGAGGGCACGCAGGACATAAGAGGGCTCCAGTGTCGCGGTGGTGCAGGCGGAGCCGGAAGAGAGCGCGATTTCCTTCAGACCCATCATAAGCGACTCCCCTTCGACATAAGCAAAGCTGATGTTCAGGTTTTGGGCCAGGCGTTTCTCCGGATGACCGTTGATGTAGACTTCATCCAATTCGTTCATAATGTGATTTTGCAATTCGTTACGCATTTTCATAAGCCGCTGTTCTTCTTCGGCCATTTCTCTCTCGGCGATGGCACAAGCTTCACCCAAACCGACGATGCCGGGCACGTTGAGCGTACCGGAGCGCATGCCGCGTTCGTGGCCGCCGCCGTCCATCATGGCCAGGAGTCGCACGCGGGGTTTTTTGCGTCGCACATACAGCCCGCCGACGCCTTTGGGCCCATAAATTTTATGGGCTGAAAAAGACATCAGGTCTATGCCCATTTCATCGACGTTGACGGGGATTTTACCCACGCCTTGCGTGGCATCGCAGTGAAAGAGCACGCGGCGTTCTTTGGCGATTCGACCGATTTCCGCAATCGGCTGAATCACGCCGATTTCGTTATTGGCCAACATGATTGAAATCAAAAGGGTCTGATCCGTGATGGCGGCTTTGAGGGTCTCAAGATTGATCAACCCTTCGGAATCGACCGGAAGATAAGTGATCTCAAATCCTTCTTTTTCAAGGCGTTTGGCCGTATCCAGGATGGCTTTGTGTTCGGTAACGGCAGTGATGATGTGATTGCCTTTTTCACGATACATGCCTGCCACGCCTTTTAAAGCGAGGTTGTCCGACTCCGTCGCACCGCTGGTAAAAACGATTTCTTTCGGATTGCAGGAGATGAGATGGGCGATTTGCTCACGCGCCTTTGCCACAGCTTCTTCCGCATCCCAGCCGAATGCGTGGTTTTTGCTTGCGGCGTTGCCGAATTTTTCAGAAAAATACGGCAACATGGTTTCAAGGACACGCGGGTCAACCGGAGTGGTCGAATGATAGTCCATAAAAATAGGAAATTTCAGCATAACATTCCTTCCTGATCCAAATACTTGCCTGATCCAAATACTTGCCTGATCCAAATACTTGCCTGATCCAAATACTTGCCTGATCCAAATACTTGCCTGATCCAAAAACGTCACGTAACGTGCAAGACTTCCGAGACGGACGCATTGGCCAGTTTGTCGATGGTGATGCCATCCAGAAAATCAACGATTTGACGTTCGATTTTTCGAAGCGGGCTTTGAATTGTGCACTGCTCTGTTTGAGAGCAGGTGGTGTCTCCTTCAATGCAACGCACAATTTGAATCGGGCCTTCAATGGCCCGAATGACCTCTCCGAGAGTGATGTCGCCCGGCGCCTTGAGCAAGGTGTATCCCCCTTTTGGCCCGTTTTGGCTGTGAATGATGCCTTTTTTGGACAATCTCTGCAGAATCTTTGCCAGCAATTCGCGCGGAATATTGTAGATTTCCGCAATATTCCGCGTATTCGCCAAAAAATGGGGCTTTCGGTAAGACATGTAGTTGATTGCCATCAAGGCATAGTCTGTTTTTTTTGTCAGTTTCAGCATAATTACAAAGGCGACCTTTTCAATCGCCGATTAATATGGTCGCATATAACAATATCCGATGCCGGGGCGTCCTGTCAAATACAAAAATGTAATAGGCAGGAAAAGGAATCACTTGAGGAAGCTCTGCTCAGGCAGGGTTTCCCCAAGTTGCCGTATCGGATATTTCCACCTGACAGACTGAATCACATGCGCTATACTGTGCTCATTTTTTAACCCTGTGTTTATCCTGAAGGAGACATGGCGATGCCGAATACTTTTACAATCCCGGATCGGATTGCACGTTTAAAAGAGCTTGCGTATGACTTTTGGTGGAGCTGGGATCCGGAAGCAAGACATCTTTTTGAAATGCTGGACCGAGTACTTTGGGATCGCACCCACCACAACCCCGTTGCTATTTTGAGAGATATCACCGCCGAACGCCTCAAGGAAGCGGTCGAAGATCCCAACTTCCTGCGTCACTACGATGGAGTATTAAAACGCTTTGATTCCCTGCACACCACAAAAGACACCTGGGTCAATCAAAACTATCCCGGACTCACAGACCATCCCATCGCTTATTTCTCCGCAGAATTCGGCCTCCACAATTCTTTGCCCATCTATTCCGGCGGACTGGGAATTTTGGCGGGAGATCACTGCAAAGAAGCAGGGGAGTTGGGTTTGCCGCTCATCGGTATCGGGTTTTTATACCCGCAGGGTTATTTTCATCAACGCATCCAGGCCGACGGCTGGCAGGAAGCCATTTATCGACCGCTCGATACCCAACGTGTGGCCATCGAACCCGTACAATTTAATGCGACAGGAGAAGCCTTTATTCAAATTCCCGTAGGGCAACGCATGATCTACATCGCCGCTTGGAAAGTGCAGGTCGGCCGTGTCCGGCTTTTTCTCATGGATACCAACATTCCTCAAAACGAACCCTGGGATCGTGAACTTTCGGCACGCCTGTACGCCGGGGATGAAGATTTGCGGATCAGGCAGGAAATTGTGCTCGGTATCGGCGGCGTGCGTCTTTTGCGCGCTTTGGGGATTCATCCCGCCGTGTGGCATTGCAATGAAGGGCATACGGCCTTTCAAATGTTGGAACGCATTCGCGAGCGCGTTGCATCAGGGGAAACCTTTGACGCTGCCGCCGCCAAAATCCGGAAAAGCACGGTTTTTACAACACACACTCCGGTGCCGGCGGGTCACGATGCCTTTCCGTCCCACCTCATCGAAAAATATTTTTCCGCTTACTGGCCCGAACTCGGCATTGATCAGGCCCGTTTTTGGAATTTGGGCAAGCATCAGGAAAATTGGGGCGAGGCCTTCAATATGACTGTGCTTGCGATGCATCTTTCTCAGTGGAGAAATGCCGTAAGTGCGATTCACGGCAAAGTCAGCCGAAAAATGTGGCAACATCTCTGGCCTGACCTACCGGAAAAGGACGTCCCGATTACTTCCATTACAAACGGCATTCATACCGCTACCTGGATCGCCCCCGAACTCATAGAGCTCTTCCGGCGTTACATCGCCCCCGATTGGGCGGAACGCCATGATGACGTCACCCTCTGGGAGCGAGTCGCAGATATTCCGGACAAGGCGCTTTGGGATATTCGGCAGCAAATGAAACGGAAACTGCTCAATTTTATCCGGGAACGCGCTCGCGTCGCTTGGATGCGCGACCGCGCCGAACCCGTGCAATTACTTGCCGCCGGCACACTGCTTGACCCGGATGCGCTCACAATCGGTTACGCACGGCGTTTTGCGGGATATAAACGTGCAAACCTTATTTTTCATGATCTGGAGCGCCTCAAAAAGATTCTGAGCAATGTGCGGCGACCCGTGCAAATTATTTTTGCCGGCAAGGCCCACCCGGCAGATGACATTGGGAAGCACTTGATTCAAGGGATTTACAACCTTGCAAAAGATTCTAAAATGGCCGGACATATCGTTTTTGTCGAAAACTACGAAATGCATGTGGCACACTTCATTGTGCAAGGCGTGGATGTTTGGCTTAATTCTCCCCGCCCCCCCTTGGAAGCCAGCGGCACCAGCGGCATGAAAGCCGCGCTCAATGGCGTGCCGCAACTGAGCATCCCGGACGGCTGGTGGCCGGAAGCCTATAACGGCTCAAACGGATGGGCCTTTGGCGGAACAGCCGCGCACACCCAAGCAGAAGCCGATGCCGCCGACGCCGAAAGCCTGTATCAAATCTTGGAGCATGAAGTCATCCCGCTCTATTACCTCCGGGACTCCGACCATATTCCCCGCGGCTGGACCGCCTTGATGCGGGAAACCATCCGCACCATTGCGCCCGTTTTTTCAATGCGGCGCGCGGTCAAAGAATATACAAAACAATTTTATGCGCCCGCAATCAACGGACAAAAAACCGCAGACGAAACGGCTGAACACACTCAACACACACCGTAAATAATGGATCTTACGGAAACCCTCCTGCGAAAACGTGTTGTTTACCAAGGCCGCTATCTGCGTGCCGAAGAGCAAATCGTACGCCAACCGGACGGGCAGGAAGCCAAACGGGAAATCATCACGCCGCCCGACGCCGTCGGCATTCTGCCCATTGACGCATCGGGCAATGTGTATCTTGTGCGCCAATACCGGCCTGCGATCCGACAAACAACCCTGGAAATCCCGGCGGGCGTCATTGATCCGGGGGAAACACCCCTCGAAACCGCCCAGCGAGAGTGCGCGGAGGAAATCGGCTATCGCCCCGAACAACTTGATTTTCTGTTTAAGTATTACCATTCCGTGGGATTTTCGAGTGGTAAAATCGAGGTTTTTCTGGGACAAAACTTAAGTGCGCTGCCGGAGCAATCGCTTGACGACGGTGAATTTATTGAAGTGTTTCCGCTCTCTTTCGATGACGCCTATCAAAAAACCCTCTCCGGGAAAATTGTCGATAGCAAGACCTTGCTCGCCCTGCTTTGGTACAAGACACACTTTTTATCGAAGTGAATTCTTATGGTACACTATTTTAATGGACATTGATTTAATTTAAATATTATTACTAAATTACTCGGAGCATCAAAAATGCGTCCAAGCCAGAACTTCAGAGTGCGATCTTTATTTCTCGGTGCGGGCATCTTGTCCGCGCTATTATCGTCCTTCTCCGCATCGGCCGTAGAACTGACCGTAAGCGACAGCATCGCGCCCGCAACGGATTTTTTGATGCCCTTCGGTTCTCAGGCCCTGGATGCGGGGGCGACAGCAGCGCAAACCGTGACCATTAGCAATCCGGATACGATCGCAAGAGAGTTGCTCGAAATCAAGATCTCCGGCGAGGGGGCTTCAGCCTTCACGCTCGACGTGAATGGCGGAGATGAGCCTTGTGGCAGCGCGACACCCCTGATTGCTGCTGGGGGCAATTGTACAGTTTCTCTGACCTTTAGGCCGGACACCACCGGTGTACGTACGGCCTTTTTAAATCTTTCCCTGGAGGAAGAAAAAATCGCCTTTCACGATGCCACGACAAATGGCATCAGTCTTTACGGTGTTACAAGCGGAGGATCGCCATCTATTCTCACCTTGGGCACGGGAGACGATTTTCCAAGCTGGTCGCCCGATGGCACGCAGATCACTTTTCACCGGAGCGATGGGGTTTATCGCATGCCGAGCGGAGGCGGTGCCGCAACACTCGTGTCAGATATTAACGTCGGTGGTCGTGCGACCATGCCGGACTGGTCTCCTGATGGCAATAAAATTGTGATGAGAGACACATCAAATGGTGGACTTTTTCTCTTTGATTTGAGTTTGACGGAATTTAGTCCGGTTCTGAAGGTCAGTTCTGTTTCAGGAGAGGCTTTTTCTCCTGACTGGGCTCCGGATAGCCAAAGCGTTGTTTTTCGTCAAGCCCCCGCAGGCGGACAGCCAATACAAGATCCCAAAAATATTTTTACGAAGAATGTGTCGTCTGCAAGTCAAAACCTGATCGTCTCGGGTGGCTTTGCCCCTTCTTGGTCACCCGATGGTTTGCAGATTGCCTTTCAATCTGATGCTAGTAAAGGGATTAGCAGGGCTGATGCGGGGGGTGGTTTAAATACATCGGTTCCCTTGACCACACCGACAGCCCCGATTGAGCACAGTCAGCCTTCTTGGTCGCCGGATGGGGATAAAATTGTTCTCAGAGAAAGCACGTCATCTGGGGATATGGTGAATGGGACACTGCATATTATTGATTCTGAAACGGGAGAACTGATCCTCACGCTAGCTGGGATCACAGGCCGAACACCGGCCTGGTCGCCCGCAAGCCTTTCAAATGTGACACTCACCGGCACGGGGCTCGCCGCAGGGGGCGCAAACAACCCGCCCACTGCGCCCGTACTGGTTTCACCTGAAAACGGGGCGACGGGTCTCGGCAGCAATATCGAATTTAAATGGCTGCCGGCAAGCGATCCCGATGGCGACCCCCTGACCTACGAGTTGCTGCTTTGTCAAACAGACGACTATCCGGCATCCTGCCCCGCGCCCACAGTCGTGGCAAAATCGGCACAACACCAGACGCCGGTTTATGCCGCAAGCGGTGCTCTCTTTTTTATCGGCCTGCTCTGCTTTGCCACACAAGCCTGGCGAAAAAAACCGGGAGCTTGGCTGCCCAGCTTTTTCCTGATCGCGGGCACCGTGATGCTTGTCGCATGTGACGGCGGAGGGAAGACCTCACCGGCGACAGGCACTACCGAGACAACACTGAGCTCAAATGTCGGGGGCCTGATTGCCGAAACAAGTTACAACTGGCAAATCACGGCAAAAGACGGCAAAGGCGGAGAAACCGCAAGTTTACTCAGAACATTCTCAACCGGGCCTTAAAGTTTCTTCAGTGCCCTTAAAATCTTATTGCCCGGATTTTGACTTTAAAATAGAGGTGTGCTAGTGTCGCGCCCAGAAAGGGTGGACTTTTCCGCTCTTTATCGGCCGTTCCCTGACATGAAGAGGCTCCTGTTGTGAGCGGCTAAAATCAATTTGAAATGACTCCGGAAAGCGCTGGTCAAGTCATGCATTGTTTTTTCCAGGCAAAGGTTCCAAATCTTTACATGCCAAATTCCGGAACTAGCCCGCAACATACGGCTATTTCCTTTTTGAATCTAAATAGATCTTCCTCTGGAAAACGCAAGCCGGACATGCCCCGCACTTATCCCGGACTCAAGGCCAACTTTCACACTGAATATAACGCGCACTGCCGCGTAAGGGATTTAAGATGTCCGATGAACTCCTGCAAGGGTCGTTATCCCATGAATCATGCTCCAATGACAACGGGGACCTTAAAACACAAGCGCTTGATGAAGCATCTGCAGCTCTTTATGAAAAACTAAATCCGGTTTTAGCCCTTTTTTCAAATCTACCGGAGCGCACACTTCATTCGGATGTCATACTCACCCGGCTCCTGGAAGAAATTAAAACGGTCATGCAAGCGGATATCCTGCTTTTTTTTAAATGGGATGAAGCCGGGCAGGAATGGCCTCTTTTTTTTCAGCACGGGCTTCCGGAGCATCTCATCAAAAAGGGGCAGCTCTCTCGGGCTTGGCAGTCTCTTCCCACCATTATCTCACACGAGACGGCTCCTCTTTTTTCGGACAATCTCTCCAAAGACCGCCGTTTCATCGGCCAAGTCGTCCGCAGCATGGGTATAAAAAGTTTCTGCGGCATCCCGCTCCGTTCCGAATCGCAGATGCTCGGCTCCCTTTCAATCGGATTTTTTGAGCCGGAGGCCTTAGATCACACCGATCAAACCGTTTTTGAGATGATGGCCAAGCTGCTATTGCCTTTTCTCTTGAGCGCGGGAAAGGCTGCAATAAATTCGGCAGAAAGCGCAGCCGCCCCCGAAACATCACCGCCTGCGTCATCGCTCGCATCCCCTCCCGTGGGAAACGTATCCGAAGGCCTTACGCTACAGCTTTCATTGGATCTTTCCGGGCGCATTCAATGTTGCAACAGTGTTTTTTCGGACCTCTTTGATGCAAGGCCGGAAGACTTGCAAAACAAGCCGCTTTCCAAGCTTTTGACAAAAAAAGCAAGTGCCGCCTATACAAGTGCCGTTAAAAAATTAAAAAAAAGCGAAGCGGGCATTGATCCCATCGAACTTGAAATCGTTAAACAAGGCGGACTCAAAAGACTGCTTTTGGCACAACTCCATTTGGAAAAAACCGAAGACGCACCGACCCGAATTACATTCACCGCCCGGGACATGACGCCGATCGGCCCTTTAGAAACCGAACTTGCCTATAAAAACGGGATGCAGGCTGTTTGGAAAATTCTCTCCACGGGATTGCAGCAGCTTGCACAAAAAATGATAGAAAATGTTTCGTCTCACAGCATCAAACACGATGTGAATGAAGACCAGCTTTTAAAAGAGGCCCTGGAAAATGCCTTTACACAGCTCGGTATTGAAGGCGGCTGTTTATTGCGGCTTCAACCCGGCGGTAAAAAACTTGCGCTTATTGCGGGAAAAGGGCTCTCGGAACACCAGCACACACAGATTGAAAAACACGGCATCGGGGCCAAAGAACACCTGCTCTGGAAGATGCTTGAAAAAAGTGTTCCAACCCTGTTGACAGCTAAAACGCAAAAATCACACCTCAAAAAACGTCTGTTTGGCGAAGAAGGCCTGGTCTCTTTCATGGGGATTCCCATCGAATCGGGGGACCACCTTTGGGGAGCATTGGTTTGTTTTAGCCGAAAAACCTTTTTTGGGGAAGCCCATACACGCGCACTGACCGGCTTTGGAAAAGACCTCGGCCACGCAGTCGAGCAAATCCAGGCCTTTCATCTTTTGCAAAAACGCATTGCCTCGCTTGAAATTTTGAATGAGGCGGGCCAGTCCGCAACCAAAAGCCTGCATCTCGCACAACTGCTTTCCTCGATTTCAAACACCATGAAAAAGATGATTGACGCCAGTCACTGCTATATCTTTCTGGAAGACGGGCGCCGCCACCTTTATTACGGGGCATGCGCTTCCGATCCGGACAGTGACGCAATCCGAAAATTTGAACTCAAAATGAATGAAAACCATCTGGTGCCGCTGACCGCGCGCGAGCGTCACCCCTTTGTCATTGAAAATGCCTCACAAGATCCCCGTGTGGGAAAAAAGTGGGTCAAAACCCTCAAGTCACGCTCTTTGTTCGCCGTACCCCTTATCAACAAAGACCGGGTGACGGGCGTACTCCTTCTGGATGAAACCCGTTATTTCAGAAAATTCACACAAGATGAAGTGGATCTCATCGCCGAAATGGCAAGCCGGATCGCAGTCGGCATCGAAAATGCGATCATCCACCACTCTGTCAGCCAGCATCGTGAACGCCTTCAGACCCTTTCATCCGCGATCGTGAATGTACAAGAAGAAGAGCGCCGCCGGATCGCAAAAAAATTACGCAATGATTCAAGCGCCGCCTTGACGCAGGTAAAAGAAGATTTGACCTGGCTCAACGACAATATCGCAGACCCCGAAATGAAAAGGCGGCTTGCGTGCGCGGAAACGGAAACAGGCAAAACCCTCGAAACCCTGAAAGGCCTCTCTGCGGAATTACGTCCGGCCATTCTCGATGAGTCGGGCCTCATCGCAACCGTGAAATGGGGTGTCAAGGAATTCGAAGCACAAACCAAGACAAAGGTCCATCTGCAAATTGCGGGCACCATCAAACGATTGCCCGCCAGAATCGAAATCCTGCTGTTTCGTATCATCCAGGAATCACTGGCCAACATCGCAACCCACGCCAAAGCGGAATCGGCCATTGTATCCCTCGAAAAACACGACCCCCATATTCATTTGTATGTGACCGATGACGGCAAAGGTTTTGATGTGAAACGCTATTTTTCTTCGCCGCAAATGATGCGAAAAGAAATCGGGATCTTGGGGATGAAAGAACGGGTCGAACTTGCAGGCGGCACCTTCTACATTGACTCCCATCCCGGACAAGGCACACGGATCTCAGTGCGGGTGCCCGTCGTCCGGCGCAATCCTTAGTCCGTAGGAAAACCGCCGATTCATTTGGAATACGGCCTTACGAAGCGAGTGACCTCCTCAGCGCACAGGAAGTGTACGCTTCAACCGATCAATCTTTCCGCGCCTTGCCTTTCTCAGACGGCGCGAGGTTTTTTTCTCGCAGGATTGAAAACTCAAGATTTAGGACGTTTTAAGTAACCTTCGACAAACACATCGATATCGCCATCCATGACGGCGGATACATTGCCGACTTCAATGCCTGTGCGGTGATCCTTGACCATTTGATAGGGCTGAAAAACATAAGACCGGATCTGACTGCCCCAACCGATTTCCTTTTTTCGCCCGTCATTTGGGCCAGGGCCTTCTGTTTTTCCTCTTGCTGTAATTCGTAAAGCCGCGATTTGAGGACATTCATCGCAATAATTTTATTCTGCCGTTGTGAGCGTTCATTTTGACACTGCGTCACAAAACCCGTGGGCAAATGGGTGATGCGAATTGCCGAGGAGGTTTTGTTCACATGCTGCCCGCCCGCGCCGCTGGCCCGGTAAGTATCCACACGAATCTCTTTTTCGTCGATTTCAATCTCCACATCGTCCTGGATTTCGGGAGAAACAAAAACAGAGGCAAAGGAGGTATGACGCCGTTTGTTGGCATCAAAAGGGGAGATGCGTACCAGACGGTGCACACCGGCTTCTGGCCGTAAATACCCGTAGGCATAAGGCCCTTTCACCAAGAAGGTGACCGTTTTTATTCCGGCTTCATCTCCAGCCTGCAGATCCAGGGTTTCAACATCAAAGGCCCGCCGCTCAAACCATCGCGTGTACATGCGCATCAACATCTGCGCCCAATCCTGAGATTCCGTCCCGCCTGCGCCGGGATGAATGGTAAGGATGGCGTTGTTGAAATCTTTTGCGCCGGTAAAAAGCGTTTCAATGGTGAGTGCGTCGATCTTGTTTCGCAAGACTTCGATCAGCATCTCAATGTCCGCCTCAAGGGAAGTATCGGCTTCCTCCCGGCTCAGCGCAATCAAGAGTTCCGCTTCTTCGAGATTCTGATCCACATCCTGCCAGCGTTTCAGGCGTTTCTCAAGGCGGGTTTTCAAGGCCAGTTTTTCCCGGGCATTGACCGGATCATCCCAAAAACCTTGAGACATGCTTTCTTCTGTGAGGGTTTTTATTTCTTGTGCGCTTGAAGCCAGGTCAAAGATGCCCCCGCAGCTGTTCACTTTCCACTTGAATGGCTTTCAGCCTCTCTTCAAATTCAACAAGCATCTTTTTTTCTCCTCTTAATCCATGTCATACACAGAAAACTGATGCTGATGATAGCACAGAAGGCCGCAAAAAAATCACCCCAGCGTGTATACAATGTGGTCTGTTGACGCAAAGACAGCGTGGCGGTCGCCGTGGCTTCTTCAAAAAGGGCCGTCTCCCGCATCACGCGCCCCCGCGCATCAATAAAACCCGAAATCCCGGTGTTTGCAGCCCGCGCAAAAGGAATGCGATGCTCAATGGCCCGGAAGACGGTCATCGAAAAATGTTGATCCGGCGCGGCACTGCGGCCGAACCAGGCATCGTTTGTGATCGCGGTCATTACCGTCGCGCCGTTTTGAACAAAACGGCGCACGATTTCAGGAAAGATGACTTCAAAACAGATTGCTGTGCCCACACGGGCCTGATTCACCTTAAAAACCACCGCGTCCTCTCCGGGCGCAAAGTCAGCCACCCCTTCGACAAATTTTTCGATAAAAAAAAGAAATTCGGGAAAAGGCACATATTCGCCAAAAGGCACAAGGTGCAGCTTGTTGTATTGCTGCGCCGCTTGCCCGGAGTCCGGCGAGAGCAAATAGGCGCTGTTTCGCAAGGACACCTTTCCAGGAGACGACATGCCGATGCTCGGCGCGCCAAAGAGCAGATACACCCCCTTGTCTGCTGCAAAGTCACGAAGCCCCTGCTCCTGAACGGCTTCCGTGCCGAAAACAAAGGGCAACACCGCTTCAGGCCAGACAATCAAATCATGCTTTCGAAGACTGTCCCGCATGGCCGCCGTCGAAAGACGCCGATAGGTGTCAAGGGTCTGTTTCTGAAAACGGCGATCCCATTTTTGATCCTGCGGGATGTTGCCCTGAATAACGGCAATCGTCATCTGCGCCTTGGTTTCCGAGCCTTCAAAGGATTCGGACAGCCGGAACGCACCGTAAAAAAACCCAAGCAAAAAAACAGCGCAGCCCGCCGCAAGGGGCTGCCAACGGATGTGAACCGGAGACTCGGCCCGACCGCCGTTTCCGGTAAATCCCAGATAAAGCGCGCGATTGCACAAAACCACCACAAAGGCCACGATATAGATGCCGCCAAAATCAGCCATTTGAATCATCGACAAAAACGAGGTTTGAGAATAGGCCAGACCGGCCCAGGGGAATCCGCTCAAAAGACGCCCTTTTGCCCACTCCAGGCTCACCCAAAGCACGGGGGCAACAAAAAGCCCGGCGTTTTTTTTATCTGCGATCGCATATCGGAAGAGTGCGGCAAAAAGGCCGATATAGGTTGCGAGATAAGAAACGAGCAGAAATAAAACGAGAAAGCTGATCAGCCAAGGCAAGCCGCCATGCCGCACAAGGCTCAGCATGATCCAATAGAGCGTGCCGCCAAAATAGACGAGGCCAACAAGCCAGCCGCTTAAAAAAGCCTTGGCGGGACCTTGATCCGCAATCACAACAAAAAGCGGGATCAAGGCAATCCAGGCCAATGGGAAAAGGCCGGGACGCGGAAAACTCAAGGCCAGCAAAAATCCGGATAACAGGGGAAGCGTAATCCGGGAAAATCGCTTGCTGCTGAGAACAGTCACGATTTCTAGGGTGTCCTTGATGCCCGTACGGGCATCAAGGACGATTTTTTATCTGGGGTGGTGGTCAATTCCGACATAGGCTTCAATAAAACGCCGGATACGGGCTTCGTCAAATTCGTCGAATTTGTCTATTTTCCCCCATGCGGTCAGCGCAATTTTCTTGCCGATGTTTTTATAGGGGCCGACGATAATGTACTGATACTTACTTCGACGCCCCGTTTTCTTTTCTTCGGCTTTGGCCTTTTTGTAATAACTGCGGACGAGCGCCTCCAATTTTTTAACAAGGTCCTTGCAATCACTGCAGTCGTACTGAACCATCACTCCGCCATCCTCAAGATTGTGCACCTGAAGCTCATCCGGCACCTGTTGGCGATAGACCCCCCACTGGGCGACATTATGCGTATGCGGCCCGGAAGTGGGCGGCACACTGTTATAAGGCGCATGAGGCGCTCTGATGGAAGGAATGTGCAGGTTGCCTAAAGAGGGCACACTGATACCGGGACCGTCTTCGGCAAGGGTTTCCTCCTCAGCGTAGAGCTTCGGCGTACTATAAAGAGACAGCCAAACAATAGACAGAACAAAGGCAAAAGATTTCATGCTTCTCATCATCTCTCTCCAATAAATCGTAAAACAAACGAATTAAAATTGCCTGAAATCCTATCAGATTCTTTCCCGAATTGATAGCCGCTTAAGACCCCCAAGATCAGCGATAGGCATTGGAGATGGGACAAGTGTTCATCATCTGAGTATTCCAAATACTCAGACGGGAGGGTCAGCGGTTTTTATGCTTGAGCGTCCCCCGTAATGACAGTCTTTTCCGAGGGCGGATGTACTCGGAATGACCTTCAATCCCAAAAGATCCCGAAGTTCCGGATCATTTTGGATCTGCCGGAGATCTTCCAGGCTGCGCCTATTATTTCACCTTGTTGGTATCGCTGTGAGGGCCCTTCAGAAGCCCTATCTTACCAAGCGGACGGGTTTTTCATGAACGCTTTCATTCAATCGCTGATTTGGGGGACAGAGGCGATTTCTTCCGCAATTTTTTGCGCGGCGCCGATCGGATCGGCGGCTCCGTAAATCGGACGGCCGATCACCAAATAATCCGCGCCCTGAGCGACGGCTTCGGCCGGGGTCGTTTTTCTGCGTTGATCATCCTGCCGCACCAAAGCCCAGGCGGGTCGAATCCCCGGCGTCACCACGGTAAGTGTATCTCCAAAACGTTTTTTCAAAACCGCCGCCTCCTGCGCCGAAGCCACAACACCCGCCGCCCCGGCCGTTTTTGCAAGATCTGCGCGTTTTAGCACCCGTGCCTGCAAAGATGCCGTGTCCGGGGTTTCCGCTTCTGCGGGGCTTTGACTGGTCAGTGCCGTAACTCCGAGGATTTTTGTATCGCCCCGCATTGCATCCACAACACTTTTCACCACACGCAGACCGCCGGAGGTATGCACGGTTAAAAAACGAAGCCCCGGAACCTGAGCACTCAAAACCGCCGCCGCACTGCCGACCTGCATGGGGGTATCGTACAATTTTAAATCGAGGAAAATATTGCAGGTTCCGGATATTTCCGCAATGCGGTCCAACAACGGAAGCCCTTCCCGAATAAACAGCGTGAGGCCGACTTTAAAAAGACCGACATGGGTTTTAAGCTGTGCGATATAGGGCCGGGCCGCGGCAAAGGAAGGAAAATCCAAGGCAAAAATAATGCGGTCTTTGGCTTTTGCTGGCGGATAGTTCAAAGAAGATCTGCACAAGATGTTGAAATAACGGACACGTCGCATACTACGGCAGCCGCCTTTTGAAGTCAATTTTGTGAGCCCTTCCGGGCCTTCAAGCTTTCGCATTCTTGACATCGATTTTCAAAGCTCCTAGGATAAGCGGCGCACGGATTGACGCGGTAAAAATTGCATTTAAGGATGATTTAAACATGAGGATTGCCGTCATTGGCGCAGGCAGTTGGGGTACCGCACTGGCTTGGCTTTTAAGTCACAATCAACATGAGATTTCGCTTTGGGCTTATGAGCAGGCTGTGACTGAGGCGATCCGGCAAAAGCGTGAAAATACGGTTTATTTGCCGGGCATCACACTGGATCGATCGATTGTCCCGACTTCCGACATGGCCCAGGCACTTGAAGGGGCCGACTGGGTGCTTTTTGTTGTCCCCTCTCATGTATCCCGCGATGTGCTCACCGTCATGCGCCCGCAACTCTCACCGAAAATTCCGATTATCAGCGCCACGAAGGGCATTGAGCGAAAAAGCCTGATGCTGGTTTCCGAAGTAATTTGTGAGGTACTGGCGCGAAAAAATGCCGAACAGATTGCCGTATTGTCCGGGCCCAGTTTCGCAAAGGAACTGGTGAAGTCGGACCCCACGGCCGTTTCTCTGGCAAGCACAAACCATCGACTGGCACTGCGCATCGAAAATGCTTTTGCTACGCCCTTTTTTCGGATGTTCTTATCTTCGGACTTAATCGGTGTGCAGTTGGGTGGTGCCTTAAAAAATGTCATTGCCATTGCCGCCGGCGGCGCGGACGGGCTGGGTTTTGGTTACAATACAAAGGCGATTCTATTGACACGCGGGCTATCCGAAATGGCCCGGCTCGGCATTGCCATGGGCGCGGACATTAATACCTTTTACGGACAATCCGGCATGGGCGATCTTTTTTTGACCTGCGGCGGCAGTCTGTCCCGCAACCGAAAAGTGGGCGAAGAAATCGGCGCGGGCAAATCACTCGAAGCCATTCAAAAGTCAATGAAGATGGTGGCGGAAGGCGTTTACACGACACAATCCGCGCTTGCCCTCGCCCGCAAATATCAAGTGAACATGCCCATCGTCAATGAAATTCACCATGTGCTTTTTGAAGGCAAAGCCCCGAGACAAGCCGTCATGGATCTCATGGCCCTGGCCCGCGGCGGAGAAATTCCGCTCGAAGTCAAACGCGTGAGCAAAGGTCTTTAGAACATGTCTATATCCAACAAGTCCCAATATCGCTCACCCCTGTCCCCGTTTCCCCCAAAATCAATCGCTGATTTTGGGTTTCCCTATTCGCTGTTATCCAAGAGACATTCAGATATTTCGAAAGACGTACCGCAGAAATGCCCCCCTTATCTGAAACCACCCAGAATATCGCCCAAAACCACTTCGTCCCCAAAACGGGTCTGCCACTTCAAAAAAACTGTCTCTTCTTTCTGCATCTCGCCTATTTCATGGACCAAGAAAGCTGGCCTTCTACGATACAAATGGGAGATTGATCGATCAGGAAGAGGCAAAGAACAAGGCTGCAGCCTAAATCCGCTGCGCGCGGCTTCCTGTTGCGCTGCTCAGGGAAAACCCTCCCGGACCAATGCAACAGGCCTATTTCAAAGAGGCGGACAGCTCTATTTGCTTCTAACACATGCAATAAGCCCCATTGCCCTTTTTTTGAAACTCGGTTACAATGCACCGTCTTGAAATAATAAACAGAGCTTCCTTAACCTGATCGCCATTCTCAATTAAGAAGGGCCGAGCAGATGAACGATCGACAAGACACCGGAAGGAATCGCCTGCCCGGTCTTTTTGGGGAATGCCTGCTTGAACATGCCTTTGATGAGATCTTTTTGTTTGACGCGGAAGATCTTCATTTTGTACAGGTCTCCAAAGGGGCCTTGCAAAACTTGGGATATACCGCTCAGGAAATCAAACGCCTAACCCCCCTGGATCTCAAAACCGATATTACCGAAAGCCGATTTCAGCACTGGTTGCGCGCCCTGCGCGAAGGCCGTCAGGACTCAATCGGTTTTCAAACCCTCCACCGACGCAAAGACGGGAGCTTTTATCCGACAGAGGGTCGCCTTCAGCTTTTATCTGAGCATCAACCCCCTTTGTTTTTAGCGATTGTGCGTGACATTTTCGCCCGGAAACAGGCCAACGATGCGCTGATCAAAAATCAAACCCTGCTTGCGGATGCGCAACACTTGCGGCACATCGGCTCTTGTGAAATCGACCTACTGAATAAAATCCTGAACTGGTCTGAAGAAACCTACCGAATTTTCGAGATGGATTCAAAAAATAAGCCCCTGGGGCTAAAAGCCCTGTTGCAAAGAGTCCATCCGGATGATCGCACATGGCTGGCCCGATTGATCGAAGCCCAATCGGTTCATGATGTCGTTTTTCGTCTGAAAATGACTGACGGACGAATCAAGTATGTCCGTCAATATTGTGAACCGCGCTGTGATGAGCGAGGTCGGATTACACGCATGATGTGCACGATACAAGACATCACCCAAACCCACTTGGCCGAGCTGGCCCGACAAAAACGCAATCGTTTGCTTGAGGCGCTCAGTGCATGTAATGAAGCCGTCCTTCGCATCGGAGACGAAGAGACCTTATTAAAACGTGTCTGTGAAATCATCGTCACCCTCGCACAATATCGATGGGCCTGGGTCGGTTTTGCCGTACAAGATGAGGAGCAAAAGATTACACCCGTCGCACAAGCCGGCGGGAAAGAAGGGGATCTGGATCAGCTTAAAATGCGGTGGGATGAGAGTCCTGCCGGACGCGGGCCGGCGGGTACGGCCATCCGTACGGGGCACCCCGACTGTGTGCAACGGATTGCCACAGACAAGCGTTTTGGCCCTTGGCGTGCGGCTGCGATAAAAACGGGCGACCAATCCGTTTTAGCCCTGCCGCTAATCAAAGAAAAAAAGGTCTTCGGTGTTTTAACGATCCATGCTCTTGTTCCTGATGCCTTTGATTCGGAAACAATCCAAGGCCTTCAAAAGCTGGCGGATAACCTGGCTTTCGGACTCAATGCATTTCAAATGCAAGCCGCGCACGCACAGCTTCAGCGTCAATTACAACAGATTCAAAAGATGGATGCGGTCGGACAAATGGCGGGCGGCATCGCTCATGATTTTAATAATCGCCTTTCCGTGATTTTCGGTTATCTGGATTGTTTGAAAGAGCACGTAAAAGGGATGGATGCGCCTGAAAAATGGGTTGAAGCGGCAACGGTGGCTGCGGAGCATAGCGCCATCCTGACCCGTCAGCTTTTGGCGCTTTCCCGTCGACAGGAGGGACAAAAATCACCGACACAAATCAACGAAGTGATTCAGGAAATGGATCTGCTCATTCGGCGCGCCCTCACCCCCGAAGTACACGTTTCTTACCAGCTTGAAGACCGCCTCTGGACAACGGAAATTAATGCAACCCAATTGAGCGATGCCCTCTTGAACCTTGTGATGAACGCCCGTCGGGCGATGCCCAAGGGCGGGAAACTGGTGATCCAAACAAAAAATACCGTGTGTGATAAAAACCATCCCCGGCACGGCGCGGAGCACATTTCCGGAGAATATATTGAATTAAAGGTCAGCGATACCGGGGTCGGCATGAGCAAAGAAACGCAGCGCCATGTCTTTGAACCCTTTTTTACGACTCAGTCGGGAAAAAACAACATGGGTTTGGGGCTTTCGATGGTTCATACTTTTATCACGCGGCATCGGGGATATATCAAACTGTCTTCCAAACCCAATGCAGGCACAAGCTTTCGTCTTTTTCTCCCGCGTGCCCGGGAAGCACCGCACAAAAAACCGCAAAAGCGTTTTAAGCCCGTTGCCATGCCGGGAGGCAAAGAAACCGTCCTGATCGTTGACGATGAAGCCGTCTTACTGCGCTTGACGGAAAAATGCCTTACGAGTTTGGGGTATCAAACCCATCTGGCGTATAATGCGCATCAGGCGCTTCAGATCATGTGCCAGGGGGAAAAGATTGATTTGCTCTTTAGCGATGTTGTCATGCCGGGCGGCATGAACGGTTTCGAATTGGCGCAAAAAGCGGTCGCGGTGCAGCCGACGCTTAAGGTCTTGCTGACCTCGGGGTTTGATCCGGAGACAGTCCTGCAAAATAACGAAAACCGTTTTTCCGGGAACCTCATTGTAAAACCCTACCATCGCATCGACTTGGCCCAGCGCATCCGCACCGTACTCGACCAACAAGCATAAATTTGAGTCCGCCGGAATAACGACGCAGCTTGTCCTCACCGGGCAATGCGGCTCCTAAAAAATGCAAATCCCTCAAACCGATAAAATGGATCGGCTCTGCATTGCGTGCAAATCCGCACTGCATCCGAAAGCCGTGATTTGCCCCCTTTGCAAAACGGCCCAAAAGCCGGGGCGATGGAAATCCCTGGGCGACTTTCTTAAGTGGGTCGGCGGCATCACCGCCGTGCTGTCCCTGATCATCACCCTGGGACAAGTCAGCAGCATCTATACAAACTTGCGGGAAAAACAACAGACGGTTTCCGAACTCATTCAAATCGGCAACCTCCAGCGTGACCGGGGCAACTATGCCGCCGCTTGGGACAGTTATGCCGAAGCCATCACCCTCGACCCCGGAAACCGGGCCGCGCGTGACGAACGGGTACAACTTGCCATGTTGTGGATGCGAAAAATCCGCAGCACCGAAAAAAACACGCGGTTTTCTGAAATCGCCGATCAACTCTCCCCTCTGCTCTTTCGCGGCGCGACCTTTTCAAAAGGGAAAGAAGCCGCGGACTACATCGCCCACTTGGGCTGGGCCATGTATCTGAAATACCGCGACGGCCGCGCAAGCCCCGGTGAAGTCCGGGCTTATTACGATTGGGCCCTTTCGGAAGATCCGCAAAACGCATACGCCCACGCCATGCTGGGGTTTTGGATCCTTTTTCAACGCGGCCCCTTGTTGGATGCAAAATCTCATTTCAAAATCGCACTCTCATCTGTAGACATAACTGCAAGGCCGGAGATTCGGGATCTCCAGCTTTCCGCGCTTTTAAACTCAGGGGGACGCGCGGGCGAAGCCGAGACACTGCGGGTCGCAGATGAAATGCGCAGAGCAGGCGACGCGATTTCAATGAGGAACAAGGATCGGATTTTACAAATTTATGAGATGAACTGGGAAGCAGAACGCTGGAAAACCTTAAGTCCGGCCCTGGCCGCAGAAGCACACCTGCAACTACTCCTATTTTTGTTTGTTGAGCATGACCCCTCAGAAAAGAGGCCCAAGCACGGCCTTATTGAGGCCCACCTCTACCGTGCACTGGGCAAACCGGCCAAAGCACTGGCAATTTATCAATCCATACAACAATTCCTAATCGCCAACAATGCCTACGGCAGCCGGCTCTTGGAAGAAACAGAAGCTGCGATTGCCGCACTCACCGCGCAGCCTTAAATCGCCCCGCCGCCGCGTTTCATCCTTAGATAGGCTTGCACCAAATGCATATGCAAGGCCTGCGGTTCGGCATCCACAATCACAACACCCTCGCCCCGGAGTTTTTTGAGAAGCTTCGTCCGCTGCGCAACAAAGGCCGCCGTGCCGCTGTAACGCAGCGCATCATCGAAATCGCATACCTTTTTTCGCAAACAGGCGTCAAGGAAGTGTTCTCGAAGACTTGCAATCACGACCTGATGTTGTTTTTTAAGCAAACGGACGGCGGAAATCAAATCCTCACGGTCTTCTTCGCGCACATTGCTGATTAAAATAATCAACGCACGTTTCCGGCGCCGCTGCATGAGTTGTTGTGCGGCCTGCAAAAAGTCACTGTTTTCCGTACTGCTGTGCAAGTCATAAAGCTGCTTGAGCAAAACATTGATGCCCCCGTGTCCTTTAACGGGGCTAAGCCAGCGGGGCGCGCCCGCAAAGCTCATCATGCCGGCGGCGTCCCCGTGCCGCAGCGCAATACAGGCCGTCAATAGCAGGGCATTGAGGGCATGATCGAAATGGCTGAGGGTGTCATCTTTGTTGCGCAGACGGCGGCCGCAGTCGAGCAAAAAAATCATCTCCTGATCCCGTTCGTCTTGATATTCGCGGGAGATCGCTTTGGCATACCGCGCACTCGCCTTCCAATCAATCTGGCGCAGGGCATCGCCTTCTCGGAATTCCCGCAACTGATGAAACGCAAGCCCTTCGTCGCGACGCGGCATCAAGTGCGCGCCCATTTGGGCCACGCGCCGTTCAAAACCCAAGGGCGCAAGACGGGCGATGGCTGAAAAATTAGGATAGACTCTGATCTCGCTTTCATGTCCGGCCTCGATAAGCCATTGCCAAAAACGCAGGCGTGAATTCACCCGAAGCGCGGTGCGCCCAAAACGTATACGGCCCCGCCTGACGGGCGTCATTGGATATTGAACGGACTTGCATTCTCCGGGGCCGAATTGAATGTTTAGGGGCAGGGTCGGCACGACAAGCGTTTCGGGCACATGCTCCGTCACATCCATTTGCAGGGGATGATCGAAGGGGTTCGCAATGTTCAGACAGGCCTTGTTTTCCACACCCAGGGCCACATTGTGCGGTAAGATGCGGTGGACCGTAATAGCTTTCAGTTGAGGCCTGCGCAGTGCATCAAGGATCATGCTTAAACCGAAACCGGCGCCCAAGCCCCACCAAAGGGCCTCGATTTGCAACAAAAGAACCGCATCCGGGGCAAGGCCATTGCGCAAAAATACGAGCACGAAAGCCAAAAAAGACCAGGCCGCCAACCATTGCAATAAAAGACGAGCGGGCCTCATGCTCTCGGCGCTTCCACGGCTGAAAAAAGCGGGCCTAAGACTTGATCGGCATTGAGGCCGTCTATTTCCATTTCGGGTGAAAGTGCGATGCGGTGCCGCATGACGGGAAGCGCCATGTTTTTCACGTCATCCGGCAAAACAAAGTCCGACCCGTGCAGCAAGGCCTGCGCGCGGGCGCAGCGAATCAGCCCGATACAGGCGCGGGGGCCTGCGCCGCGCTGAATGGCCGCGCTGTCCCGTGTGGCGCGCACCAGCCGCACGGCATAATCAAAGACCTGCGCATCCACGGCAATGTCGGCGGCCAAGCCTTGCAGGGCCGAAATTTGCGCCGCACTGATAATCGCACCGTTGTGCGAAAAGGCTTCGAGATCATCCGCGTGCCCGGTCGTGATCTTCTGCGTGAGCGCAACTTCATCCGCATGATTCGGATAATCCATGAAAATCTTCATTAAAAAACGGTCCAGTTCGGCTTCCGGCAGGGGATACGTGCCTTCTTGTTCGATGGGATTTTGTGTCGCCAGCACCATGAAAGGACTGGGGATCGCAGCGGCCCGGCCCTCCAGCGTGACTTGTTTTTCCTGCATCACTTCCAGCAATGCGGCCTGTGTTTTGGCCGGGGAGCGGTTTATCTCGTCCGCCAGGAGCAGGTTGGTAAAGACCGGGCCTTTTCGCATGCGAAACTGGGCGGCCTTCATATCGTACAAAACGTGGCCGGTAATATCTGCGGGCATCAAATCCGGCGTAAACTGAATGCGCTTGAAGGCCCCCTGAAAACATTCGGCTAAGGTCCGCACTAAGAGGGTTTTTCCCAGGCCCGGCACGCCCTCGATCAAGACATGTCCATTCGATAACAGCGCAATCAGTACTTGATCGACCACGGCTTCTTGTCCCAGTAGCTCGGCATTCAAACGCTTTTTCAATTGCAGCAGACATTGTCGGGCGGCTTCAAACGTCATGTGTGTCTCTTCTTCACTCATAAGGCACTCCTTATTTTTTGCAGGCATTGAACCGCCTCAACAAAGTCCTCTTCCGTTTGCGGATCCGTGGTCCGCATCGCCTTTTTAATCGCTTCGGGCGATTGTCCGCTTGTCAGGCTGAGGCCTTCATCGCGTGCTGCTTTCTCCAGGTTTGAAAAGGCAGGCAAGATGCGGGGGGCACGCGCTTCAATCTCTTTTTGCAACGGCAGCAACAATTGCGACTTCCAGCCCCCACGCCAAAGATAAGCCGCAGCGGCAAAGACGTGTTCGGCCATCGACCGCCGCACCGCAATCTGCATTTTCCGAACCGGGCCGAAACGCTGCCCGCGATACCGCAGCCAGGCTGCAAGCCAAAGCACACTTGAAAAAATCAACTCCGGAAAATGTCGGCGCATCAGCGTAACAAGAGAGGGCATGTTGAGGCCGTACAAAATGCCAAAGTGCTTCGAATGCGCCGTCAAGACACGCAATAAATAAGCATGATCAAAATGCCCCACATTTTCAGAACGCCAAATGCTTGCATCCGAGAACACACTCAACATGCCTTTTTCAAGCCGAATCTGCATAAAATGCGTGCCTCTTGCATCACCCGCCGCATAAAAGGGGCGCAAGCCTTTGAAATCGGCCTCATCCCCTTCCCAATCCAAATAAGGGTGATGCAGGCTGTGCTTTGCTGAAAAATGAATGTTTAAGGTCACGTCCAAGCCTTCAAACACCAATGCGGTGCGTTCGTGCTCATGCACCGTCTTTTCAAAGCGGATTGCACGCTCCTGCTCATTCAAGGCGCGTTGTTTTATTTTTTCGTTGAGCTCACGAAGTTGCTCGCTCAGCTTTTTGGGCACTTTTGCGGCCTCGTTTTCCGCGGCCGCATTGCTTGTTTCACCCACCTTCCGCACCTCAATTGAAAAATAATCCAGCAGGCGGTCGCCGTCGTTTTCCGAAGGCGGTGCGGCTGCGGCGATGAGATGCCCGCCGTTTTTGATCCATTGCAGCAAGGCATCCAGTCGTTTTGAAGAAAACACGTGATTGCTGTTGCTGATAAACAGGGTACTGTTTTCCGGCCCTTGTATCAGTTTTTCGAAGCGATTTTCGCTCTGTACCGTGAGTCCTTCCTGACCTAAGAGCTGCTCCGCCGCAAGATAGGGATTCCGAAGCGCGGCGCGGCTCCAACCCGCATCCTGCATTTCTTCGTACGATTCAAAGAGCGCAAAAAAAATATAAAGGCCCAGCGCAAGCAGTGAAAGAAATAAGAAGAGGCTCTTTTTATTGCCCATGCTGAAAAAGCGCCTCCCATTGTGTGAGCAGGGCCTCGACCGCTTCGGATTGCGGCGCGTGATGCCCATAGGCCAATGCTTGCCAAAGCAAGGTCAACCGCATCGTATAATCGCACAGCGCTGCTTCACCGCTTTGCTTCACAATCGCCAGACATTCCCCTTCCGTATGGCCTTCGTGAAAGACAAAATCCCCGATGTGCATCAGTTTTGAGAGGGTCGCGCGGTAAAGTAGGCTGAGCGCCGGACGGGCCGCCCCGCGCTGCCAGAGCCTGCGCACCTGTGTGGGCACATCTTCGGGCAGACTTTCGGGGCGTACATCCGGGGCAAAGAGCCGATTTGGCGGATGGCCTTGTTGTTTTTTTGCCGCGGCATTTCGCGCGAAGGCCTCAAGGCCTTCGCGATAGCGCAATAAAAGATAGAGCGTCAGAAAAGCAAGGCCCGACCACATTAAAAATTCCAGAACCCGCGCGCCTCGGCCAAACCATGCGGCGATACGGTTTGGACCGGCATTATTTTGTTCCAAAAATTCGACAAAACGAATGAACCATTCCGGCAAGGCCGCCCCATTAGGATTTTCCGCATCGCGTTTTTTGAGTCGCCATCCCTGCGTCATCACAGGTTTGTGGAAATCGTCTCCCGCCAAAATTTCAAGAATTTGTTTTTTAACACGCTCGTATTCCGGGGCGCGGCTTGAGGCGCTGCCGCTTTTGGGGCCCTTATTTTGTGCGGATATTTCCGCGGCCCAAACGGGCGGATCAAAAAACGAGGGGCCGGCAAAAAAACAAATCAAACATGCCGCAGCAAGACCGGCGGCGGGCTTACGAGCTTGTTTGGCTGCAAGATGCCGAAAGCGGATTTCAATGTCCCAGCCTTCCAAATCAATCCGGCGACTGAGATATAAGGCAAAACCGGCCATTGTGTAAAAAGGCGCAACAAACGCCATCGCAAAATAAGAAAGCAGGGATTGTACCCACAGCATCGGGCCTTCCTGAGGGACAAACCAAGCTTGCGATGCGACGTTTATTTCTTCCGGTATCATGAGCAGGGCCAAACCGACGGCTCCCAAAGTAAGCAGCCATTCAAGGTGGATGCACACCATCGTCAAGCAGATGGCGGCATTCGCATTTTCCCGGTGCAGTTGCCGCAGCCGGGATTGACGCGCTTTACCCTTGAGCTTTTCGAGCACGGTCACGGGCAAGTCATAACTCCGGCTTGGGCTTAAACGGCGCCAAGTGAGCCAAGGCAGGCAATCGCTTTTGTATAATTGCGGCAAAGCCTTAACGCATTGCAAGGGGGAGGTTTTCACATCAAACAACGCTTGGCCGGCGATATAAATCGGAGCACGATCCAACAAAGGTTTAAACCACCACACACCCCAAATCGCCACCCAAGACTGATGATGAAAAAGAACGGTCAACAAAAAATAAAGCAAGGCGCTGGGTATCAGCCAGCTCAAAAAAAGGGGTTTCCACCAGGCGCATGCCATCACAAAACCCAGGTCAATCGCCTGCCGGGCGCTGCGCATGCGGACGACCACGCTAATGCGGCTAAGATCCATCTGTCCTTCCCGCAAAAAACCAATAGACCAAGACAAAGGTCCACAAGGCCGCACCCGCGCCGTATTTCGCGGCATTGGACCAATGCGTTCCGGAAGACCAAAAGGCTTCTAAAAAAGCTGCGATTACCAGCATTAAAACCGCCCCGTAAACAATGTGCACCGCCTCTCGGCCCGCATGTCGCAGGGCATCCACGCGGCGGAGGGCACCGGGGGCGATTAAAGCAAAACCCAGCTTTAAGCCCGCCGCGCCGCTAAAGGTAATGGCCGTAAGTTCAAATGCCCCGTGCCCGATTACAAAAGGGTAAAAGGTGCCGGTATAACCGAGCTGCGTGAGGTGCCCGGCGGCCCCGCCGATAAATAAACCGTTGTAAACCAAAAAGAACACCGACCCGAGCCCGTAAAAGATGCCCCCGGCAAAGGTTCTAAAACTCACGCCGATATTGTTTTTGATATAAAAACCGAACATCAAAAAATCGGAATCCGACTCCCGTTCGCGGCCCGTGACGCGCGCTGCGGGGTCATAGAGGGCCTCCAACTGACGCACGGCTTCGGGCGGCATGAGACTATAAATCAAGGCCTCATTGAAATAACAAAGCAGGCCCATGATCAAAGCAGGCAAGAGAAACAAGACCACGGCACAGGTGACAAAATGCGCATTTTTCCGCAAGGTACGCGGAAAACCCCAAATCACAAAGCGCAGCCACTGAGACTTGTCCCTGCTTTTATGGGCATATAAACGGTGATGTGATTGCAACACCAGTGCATTGAGGCGGTCAATCAATTGCGGGCTGTAACGCCGATGTTTCGCCAGCGCCGATTGATGGCATAATTGGCGGTACTGTTCCGGGAAACGGGCTCCAAGCCGGGCTTTGGGATCATGTAAGCCGACCTCAAGCCCTTGCCAGCTTTTTTGATACCGTCTTTCAAAGTGATGTTGTCTCACCGCGATCCCCCAATAACCAAATACCGATGCCCTGTAAATGTCCGACGGCCTGATCAGAACCGCAGGGCAGCACATCGCTCAAAATTTCAGCCAACTCCTGCTGCCGCGCTCGGGAAAGCTGGCCGTGGCGTTGGGTAAACGCAATCACGGCCACCTGATCTTCCAAAGAAAGCGAGAGCTGCGGACTGCGCGGCGGACGATTCGGCAGGGATAAGGCCGCTTTTGGCGGCTCCCGATAAATCACCAAGGACCCTGCCGCCAAATCCCCCAAACGTTGGAATTTGCTGCCGAGTGCCATGCAAATCAGCCCGCCTAGATAAAAAAAAGGGAAAAAATCCGCCGCGCGCAATAAATTGCGAACCAGGGCGGGGCTCCAGCAAATCGGCGTCAGGTCGTCATTCACCACTGCAATTTGCATGGCTTTTTTCCCCGGCGTTTGCCCGCCTGCATAGACTTCAAACAATACGGGATAAAACCATTCAAGCAAAAAAGAAAGCACCAGAAACAACCCCATACCCGTTTTACCCGCAAAAAAAAGCACGATCATGAGCACCGTGAGTACAATGCTGCGCAGGATTAAATCAATGGCATAAGCAAGAATCCGCACCACCGGCCCGGCCAAAGCGGCCTCCAGGTCGATGCCTTCGGGGGTTTCGACTTGATATTGGGTGTCGAGTGGTATCCGGGACATGATTAGCTTAGCGTCGCAGCTTCCAAACCAAACATATTACGGTAAAGAATGCCATAGGCAATAAGGGTGAGCGGCAGGGACCAGATCAGGCCGATGCCCAATGAAAACACACCGATCATGTTGATCATGCCAAGCAACATGCCCAGCCCCATCACTGCAAACCAGCGTTTCCCCACGGCCTTGCGCGAGACCTCCAGAGGGTCAAGTCCCGAAGTTGCTGTAAATTTGGCTCCGTAAGGACGGGTTTGGGCTTCATTTTATTTGAACAAGGGTTTTGTCCTTTTTGTTTTTTTGTTCCGCTTTCCATTCGTTGAATTCCGTCATGTCCAAATAACAGCGGGCCTGCCAGTCTTCGTGGATTTCGGCCAGGAGCGCGCCGATGAGCCGTTGTGCCGCGGCCTCGTTCGGAAAGATACGAATCACGCGCTCCCGCCGCCGCACTTCCTGAATCAGCCGCTCCTGCATGTTGGTCGACTTCAATCTCTTTCGGTATTTTGAAGGCAGGGCCATCACGGCCAGGGCGTCCTCCAAGCCGGCTTCAAGGCAATGCATCGCCTTTTTCGCGGTGTCCCCCATTGCTTCTCCAAAGGTTTCAAAGCGCTTTCGGGCGTCTTCGGCACGCTCGGCGTTGAGGATGGATTTGAGCCCTTCCGCCATCGCCTTTTTGTGCCGTGACGCCGTGTGCGACAAGACGTTGCGCGTAAAATGCACCTGGCAGCGCTGCCAGATGGCCCCTTGAAAACAGCGGGCCGCAGCCTGCGTCAGACCGTTGTGATCGTCTGAAACAATGACCGAGACGCCTTTTAAGCCCCGGTCTTTGAGCCAACGAAAGGCGTCCAACCAAAAGGCAGACGATTCGCTGTCTCCAACCTTCACGCCCAGGATTTCGCGGCTTCCCGCCGCATTCACGCCGGACATGAGCAGGGCCGCCTTCGAGACGACGGCGTCGTTCTCTCGCACCTTGATGTACATGGCGTCCACGATCAGAAAGGGGAACGATCCCAAGGGTCTTTCGTTAAACGCCCGCACGCGTGCGTCCAGCACGGTGCACAACCGGCTGACCGTGGATTTCGAAAAGGACGCCCCGCACAGCTCTTCCGTAATCCGCGTGACTTTGCGGCTTGAGACGCCGTTCACCACCATCTCCATCAGCGCCAGCACGAAGGCCTGCTCCGAGCGCTGGTATCGAGAAAAAATCTCCGTTGAAAACGATCCGTCCCGGAATTGCGGGACTTGAAGAGTCGTTGTCTCATGCGCATGCCGTTACGGTAAGCGGTCCGCGCTTCGGATCGCTCATACCGCTCAGCGCCGATTTGCTCGGAGGCCTGGGCTTCCAAGATCTGATTTAATACGGATTCCAGCAGTTGCGCCAAGCCGTGCTGCTCCGTCATCAAGTTAGACAAAAGGGCCTCGGAAACGTTAATCTCATAGTCAGCCATCGTGGGTTCTCCTCCTTTTAAGGTTGATGTCGCAAACACCAATCTTACGGAGTCGGGAACCCCGATGGCTCCTTAAAATTTACAGCAGTATAGGGACACTATCCCTCCAGAGCCTGCCAGGGGCTCAAACCCTTTTCCACGACTAAGGGGACCGCCATGTAGTAGGCCAGACTCAGGTAAATGCCGGGGAGGATAAAAACGATAAAACCCAAAACGATAAAGAGATACATCAATACGACGGTTGCCAGTAAAGGCAGGGTTTTATCAAAATAATAAAAAATACGGGTGCTGGAAAGCGGCGCGTCCGCCGCGCGGCGTGCGCCCAAAAGAAAGAGACCCGCGCCAAGCGGGACGCTAAGCATACCGACAACGATACCGGGCAAGAAGGACATCGGGAAACCAAGAGCCGAAAACAGCAATTCCAATCCGACCGTCAGCGCGGCATAAACAATCACATATAAAAAGAAAGCCAGATGAAGGGTGCCCTTAGCGCCCTTGGTTTTAACCCAGGCTTCGCCAATGGTGTCTCCCACGTTAAATTCATAATCTCCGGAAACGGCGCGCTCAAGGGAGCCGTAGCCTTCCAGCGGTACAGACTCCTTCAATTCCGCCATAGGGGCCGCATAAATATCACTCATGTGCATCCTCATCTGATATCGGGTGAAGACAAAGCCATATATTAAACTGTAGCAGAAAGCCGCCTTGCCCGCCGGCAAGCACGTTTCAGATTGAGACGCGTTGAGGCCCGGCCCAAAATCGGCGATTGATTTTGGGATATGACAAAAGGCTTTGATTCATGATGAAAGTGCTGTAAAATTTCCGCCTTTAGTCAGGAGACCCTTGCCCATGTATTATTCCAAGCTGCTCATTCCCACACTGCGTGACGATCCCTCGGATGCCGAAACCGTCAGCCATAAACTCATGCTGCGTGCGGGACTTATACGAAAAGTCGCCTCCGGGGTCTATTCCCTGCTGCCGCTCGGGCGACGGGTGCTTTCAAAAGTCGAAAAAATCGTTCGGGAAGAAATGGAAAAAGCCGGTGCGCAGGAAGTCTTACTGCCCGCGCTGCAACCCGCCGAACTGTGGCAGGAAACCGGGCGATGGGACAAATACGGACGGGAACTGATGCGGCTTCAGGATCGGCATGACCGGGATTTTTGTCTCGGCCCCACACACGAAGAAGTCATCACGGACTTGATTCGGCGCGAAGTGCGCTCCTACAAACAATTGCCCTTGAATCTTTTTCAGATTCAAACCAAGTTTCGTGATGAAATCCGTCCGCGTTTTGGCTTGATGCGCGGCCGAGAATTTCTCATGAAAGATGCCTACAGTTTTGATGCGGATGTCCGGGCCGCCGAAACGAGCTATCGCAGGATGTATGCCGCTTATCATACGATTTTCAGCCGGATCGGACTGCATTTTCGTGCGGTCGAGGCCGATACGGGACAAATCGGCGGGTCTTCCTCGCATGAATTCATGGTGCTTGCGCAAACGGGGGAAGACGCCATCGTATCCTGTGATCGGTGCGAATATGCCGCCAATGTTGAGCGGGCCGAATTAAGAGAAGCAAGCACATCCTCCTCCGCTGAAACCCGTAAAGCGCCGCCCAAAATGGCGTCGGTGAGCACACCCGGCCAAAAATCGGTTGAAGAGGTCTGCGCCTTTTTGAAGGTCTCCGCCCACGCGCTGGTTAAAACCCTGCTGTTTGTGGCCGATGACTTACCTGTCGCCGTGCTAGTTGCCGGGCATCATGACGTGAATGAAATTAAATTACAAAAAGAACTGGGCGCAGCAACATTGGCCTTGGCAAATCGTGAAACCGTTGAAGCCGTCACGGGCGGCCCGTCGGGTTTTTCCGGGCCAGTCGGATTGCAAGACATTGACATCCTCGCCGATTTTTCACTCAAAGCACAACGCGAATGTATCATCGGCGCAAACAAACAAGACACACATTTTAAACATGCCGTCGCGGGACGGGACTTTCAAATCAGTCGCTATGCCGATCTGCGCAACGCGATTGCGGGCGATCCCTGCCCGCGCTGTCCCGGCAAGCTTGTGATCGACCGGGGCATCGAAGTCGGTCATGTTTTTATGCTCGGCACAAAATACAGCGACACAATGGATGCACGCTTTCTGGATCAACACGGCAAAAAACAGCCTTTTGTGATGGGGTGTTACGGCATCGGCCTCTCCCGCATTGTCGCCGCGGCCATTGAGCAAAATCACGACGCACACGGCATTGTCTGGCCCCGGCAGATTGCCCCCTTTGATGTTGAAATCATCCCCATGCAGGAAAAAAAAGCCCCGGTCATGGACGCGGCAATACAATTACTGTCTGCACTCGAAGCAAAAGGCCTACAGGTCTTATTTGAAGACCGAAAGGAACGCGCAGGTGTAAAATTCAACGACGCCGATCTGCTCGGCATTCCGCTTCAAATCGTCGTCAGCGAACGCAACCTGGAAGCCGGCATCGTGGAGCTCAAAGACCGGAAAAGCGGTGAAAAACAAGGTTTTGCCCTCGATCAAGTCGTAGACGCAATCATGCGGCCGGGAAATGGACCAATATCTGAATAAAGCTGCGTTTGAACTCCCTCAAAGCTCAGAATTCCCTTTCATCCAAAAAGATATCGCCGTTGCTTGCAACGATTTAAAGGCACATGCATCACGGTCTTCTGTCCTGTCACCGATATCGCCAATAGGCCGCACAGGCCCCTTCGCTGCTGACCATGGTTGCGCCGAGCGGGTGCTCCGGGGTGCAGGTTGTTCCGAAATGCGGACAGGCATTCGGTTTTTTCAAGCCTTGCAAAATCAGGCCGCTGATACATCCGGTTTCGGCATTTTCCACGGCATCCGCCGCGCCGAAACGCCGCTCGGCATCGAAGGATTGATACGGCTCCCGTAAAGCAAAGCCGCTTTTTGGAATTTCTCCGATACCGCGCCATTGTCGCGGCACGATCTCAAACACGGCTTCAAGCAGCGCACGTGCCGGAAGGTTGCCTGTTTTTTTGACCGAGCGCACATACTGGTTTTCGACTGCGGCGCGGCCTGCTTCCAGTTGCCGCAGGCACATTTTGATGCCTTGCAGGATATCGAGCGGTTCAAAACCCGTGACCACCATGGGCACGCCGTATTTTTTGACGAGGGGCTCATATTCCTCAAAACCCATGATCGTGCAGACATGTCCCGCCGCGAGAAAGCCGTCCACACGATTTTCCGGCACGGACAGAATGGCCTCAATCGCAGGCGGCACGAGCACGTGTGAAACGAGAATGGAAAAATTCTTGACCGCCCGGCGCCGCGCTTCGGCGACGACCATGGCATTGGCCGGGGCCGTCGTTTCAAAACCCACGGCAAAAAAGACGACTTCGCGATCCGGATGCTCCTGCGCGAATTTGAGCGCATCCAAAGGCGAGTAGACGATACGCACATCGCCGCCCTGAGACTTGGCCCAAAACAAATCGTGCCGGCTTCCGGGCACGCGCAGCATGTCGCCGAAAGAGCAGAATGTAACCTCCGGCTCTGCAGCGATTTCCACGGCCTTGTCAATCAGTTCAATCGGCGTAACGCACACCGGACAGCCCGGTCCGTGCAGAAGCGTGATTTCTTTGGGCAGCAAGGCATCGATGCCGTATTTCACAATGGCATGGGTCTGCCCGCCGCAGACTTCCATGATCGTCCAAGGCCGGGTGATTTGGTGTTCAATCGCCTGCACCAGCTTTTTTGCGATCTTCGCGTCGCGGTATTCGTCGATGTATTTCATAAGATCGTATCGGATGTTCTGCTGTAGGGCTTCGGAATTTTAAAGCCCTACATACCCCTTTCGTCAATCTCCCTCAAGTATTCAAAGTTGCGACGGGCTTCCGCTTCATCGACACGGCTGATAGCGACACCGGCGTGGGCGATGATGTAGTCGCCGGCCTCGGCCTCCGGCACGAAGGCGAGCGAGATTTCTTTTAAAATGCCTCCGAAGCTCACTTGCCCCGTCCGTTGCAGCGGCGAAGCTTCAGGTGTCGAAACGGAAACGATTTTGCCGGGAACGGCGAGACACATGCCTATTTTGCTCCGAGTTGCTGCGCCGCGACAAAGGCCTGTCCCAAGGCAATGCCACCGTCATTGGGGGGAGCCTGCTGGGGCCAGTAGACTTCAAAACCCGCTTCACGCAGGCGTGCAACCCCCTGTTCCAATAAGATGCGGTTTTGAAAACAACCGCCGGTGAGCACGATGCGGTTTTCGGCAAAGCGTCGCGCAAGTGCCACCATGATGTCAAGCAGGCTGCGGTGAAATTTTTTAGCAATGCGGCTGACCGGGACGGCATCTTCCATATTGCGCAGGATTCCGTGCAGCATGGGCGCCCAATCGACACAACAAGGCATTCCGGGCCGGAGATCGAAGGCGTAGGATTCATCCGGGTTTTCGGCGGCGGTCTTCCGGGCGGCGAATTCGAGTGCCATCGCGGCCTCTCCCTCGAAACAGGGCCCCTGCCGAAGTCCCGATAGCGATGCAATCGCATCAAAAAGCCGTCCCATGCCGGATGTGTAGGGGGCATTGATCCCTCGCTTAAGCATGCTTTGAAGGATCTTTTTTTCAGCGGAGGAACACGCCGCAAGCGGGGCGAAGCGGGCCGTTTCAAAAAGCTTGTCCCCGTACAATTCGTAAAGCAAGCCCAGCGCGGCGCGCCGGGGTTCGCGCTGGGCCGATTCGCCGCCCGGCAGCCGGAAGGGCCGCAGGAAGGCCAAGCGTTCAAACGATCGCGCGGAAGCCCGCAGAAATTCTCCGCCCCACACCGTGCCGTCCGGACCGAAGCCGGCACCGTCCCAGGCAATGCCGAAGACCTCGCCCTTTAAGCCGTGCTCGGCCATGCAGGCGGCGACGTGCGCGTGGTGGTGCTGAACCGGTGTCAGGGGCAGGCCCTGCCGGGCCGCGCATTGACTTGAAGCATAATCGGGATGGGCGTCGCAGGCAATATGGCGGGCCTGCGTGCCGTGGAGACCTTGCAGGGCTTCAATCGTGTGATCCCGGCGTTGAATCGCGGCGGCCGATTCCAGATCGCCGATGTGAGGGCTGAGGAGGATGTGCCGTCCGTGTGTCAGGGCAATGGTGTTTTTCAAGTGCCCGCCCACGGCCAGGAGGGGCGGGCAAGGCACATTCAGCGGAAGCGAAAGCAGCGGCAGCCCACGCCCGCGGCGCAGCACCGCGGTTTGGCCTGCCGTGACCCGCAGCACCGAATCATCCAAGGGCCGGACAATGGCGCGATTGTGGATGAGAAAACCGTCTGCAATCCCTTTGAGACGCTTCCGCGCGTCTGCCTCGTTTGCGCAAATCGGTTCACCCGAACGGTTCGCACTGGTGGCGACGAGCGGAAATCCAAGTGCCCGCATGAGCAGGTGGTGCAAAGGAGAAGCAGGCAGCATGACGCCCAAGTCCGGGTTATCCGGCGCAACGGCGGGCGCGATGCGGGCACTTGTTTGCCGCCGGAGCAGGACGAGGGGAGCTGCAGGCGCGCCGAGCAGCGCCGTTTCGGCCCGGGAAACGATGCAATCGCGATACACAGCTTTCAACGCCGGGTACATCAGCGCGAAAGGTTTTGCGGGCCGCTTCTTTCTTTCTCGCAAGCGCAGGACGGCCCCTTCGTTTCGCGCGTCCGCCATGAGATGAAACCCGCCGATGCCCTTCACCGCGACAATATGCCCGGCCCGGAGTGCTGCGGCGGTATCACGCAGGGCGGTTTCGTTTGTTGATTGCGGTTTCCCGTCGGGCCCCAGGTAGGCCGGTTGCGGCCCGCAGTCCGCACAGGCATTTGCTTGGGCATGAAAACGCCGGTCATTCGGATCATGATATTCCGCGCGGCAGGCCGCGCACAGTGTAAAGGGGCTCATGCTGGTCCGCGCGCGGTCATAGGGAAGGGCTTCGGTGATGGAAAAACGCGGCCCGCAGTGCGTGCAGTTGATAAAGGGATAGCGGTACCGCCGGTTTCGGGGATCAAACAATTCCTGAAGACAGGCGTTGCAGGGGGCGATATCCGGCAGGACGCCGGTTTGTTTATTCCCGGAAACTTTGCTTTGACGGATTTCAAAATCCGGCCCCCCCTGTGTTTTCAGCGCGGTGCTTGTGATGCCTGTGATGACACTGTGCACCGGGGCGTCCCGCCGGATGCGTTTGAGCAGGATATCGAGGCGGCCGGGACTGCCTTCGGCTGCAATCAATACACCTTTCGGACTGTTTTCAACCCAGCCCTTCAGGTCAAGCGAGCGCGCCAAACGGTACACAAAGGGGCGGAAGCCAACGCCCTGCACCGTGCCTTCAACCACAATTCGCAGGCTTTGCGGCTGGGTTTTGTGTTGCCGGGCTTCAAGATCTTGAAGCCCGGCCGTATCGATTGCCAAGCGGACGGCATTTTCAATCGCCCCTGCGACCGCCCCGGAAAATTCCGTCCCCTCGGAAAAATCCTGTCCTTCAATCCCGATCAGCACGGGCCGGGCGGGAAGCTGCTTGAATTGCCGGGCCAGCGCGACGGCCTCTGCCACACCCAAGGCGTGGCTCGAAGCGCGGCACAGTCCGGCCGGGAGTTTCTCCGTCCGAAGGTCAATGCACCGCAGCGCGCCGGGCGCTGCGCCGGAAACAAGCGCATCGATCAGGATCACGGTTTCGGCCCCTTGCCAGGCATCCATCAAGGCGGCGGCTTCTCCGCTTTGCTCGATGACCGTAATACCCGGAGAAAGCCGCGCCTTCAAACGCCGCGCAACTTCAATGCCCGCACCGTCATCCCGCCGAAAGGGGTTGCCGATGCCGATGACGCGGATATCGGCCCTCTGCGCGTGCGGCACGCTTTAATCCTCTTCTTTGATCCGAAGATCTAAAAAATGAGTGGAGCAGGAGATACAGGGATCGTAGTTACGGATGGCCTGTTCGCAGCGGTGTTTCAGCGCTTTTTTCGGAAAATCAATGTATTGCGGGATGAGCCGGTAGAGGTCATTTTCGATAACGCGTTGATTTTGGGACGTGGGCGGGACGATTTTCGCACTGTGAATTTTTCCGTTTTCGTCAATGTCGTAACGATGATACAGCAGGCCGCGCGGCGCTTCCGTGCAGCCGTGGCCCGTCGCGGACCGCGGCACGACCGCGACGGCGGGCACATCCGGCGGCACATAGTTTTCGAGTACGCGGAGTGCTTCTTCGCAGGCGTACAGGATTTCCAGACTGCGCACGATGATGCCCTGAAAGGGATTTCGGCACACAGGCCCCAGCCCGGCGGCCTCGGCGGCGCTTTGAACCGCAGCGGGCAGCCGGTCGAAATTCAGATTGTAGCGCGCCATCGGTCCCGCAAAATAAAGCGTCTCCCCTTCAAGACGGGAATGCAGCGCCGTGCTGTGGGCGATGTGTTCTTCGGTAAAATGTTCTGTGTATTCGCGAACGGCTATGTCCAGTCCCTTGTTTGAAACAATGCGGCCTGCGTTGATGGGGTATTCCTCCGGATGGCGCAGGGAGACAAAGGTGTAATCCTGTTCAAAATCCGGGAAATCAAAGGCCGCCGTCCATTGCACGGTTTGAAGGGCGGCGTCTTTCGCCCATTCCAAATCCGCTTTCAGTGCCTGCATTTGCGCACGGGCGGGCACACGGTAAAAACCGCCCAGCCGCAGATTCACGGGATGCACGGAACGCCCGCCCAAAAGGGTCATGAGGGCGTTGCCGATTTTTTTAAGACGCAGGCCCCGTTCGACAATATCGGGGAAGTCTTTCGCCATCTGGATACCGCTTTCGTAGCCTAAAAAATCGGGCGCGTGCAGCATGTAGACATGCAGGGCGTGGCTTTCGATCCATTCGCCGCAATAAATCATGCGCCGCAGATCGCGCAGCGCGCCTTCGACTTTGATGCCGCAGGCATCTTCCATCGCGTGACTGGCGCTCATTTGATAAGCAACGGGACAGATGCCGCAGATGCGCGCGGTAATGTCCGGGGCCTCGGTAAAATCGCGCTCCAGCAAAAAAGCCTCGAAAAAACGCGGCGGTTCAAAAATACGCAGCTTGACTTCGGTGACTCGGCCCTTTTTGATTTTCACGTCGAGCCCGCCCTCGCCTTCAACCCGTGCGAGCGCGCCGACTTCGATCGACCGATTGTCATCGCTTTGGTGCATCATGTTCCTTTCGAAAGGCCGGGGCGTTGGCGTTGATGCCCTTGAAGGCCTGAGAAATTTCGGCATCCGTCATGCCCCGTCGCGCCCATGTCGTCCGCAGCGCGCGTGTATTCGGCGTTTCCATCGGGCCGAAGCAGCCGTAACAGCCCCGCTCGCAGGCCGGGCAAAGCACGCCGCATCCGGCATGCGTGACCGGGCCGAGACAGGCCGTGCCTTGCGCCACCGTGACGCAGACGAGGCCGCGTTGTTTGCAATCGACACAAAGGCTGTGTGAGGGGATGTCGGGCCTGCGTCCCTGAAGCAGGGCGGTGAGGACTTCGATCACTTGCTTTTGGTCGATGGGACAGCCGCGCAGTTCAAAATCCACGCGCACGTGTTCGCTGATGGCCGTTGCGGTCGCGAGCGTATCGATGTAGCCGGGCTGGGCATACACGACGGAAATAAAGTCGTCCACGTTTTTAAAATTTCTCAGGGCCTGAATGCCGCCGGCGGTCGCGCAGGCCCCGATGGAAATGAGTTTCTTGCTTTGCTTGCGGATTTCTTGAATGCGTTGTGCGTCGTGCGGCGTGGTGATTGAGCCTTCGACCAGCGTCACATCGTAGGGGCCGGGCAAAACGGCGCTCGAGGCCTCCAAAAAATGGGCAATTTCAATTTCGTCGGCAAGAGGCAAGAGGGCGTCTTCGCAATTGAGCAGGGTCAACTGACAACCATCGCAAGAGGCAAATTTGAAGACTGCGAGTGTGGGTTTTGCGGTTTTTTGATTCATCAAATTGCCGGTGTTTCAAACCAGTGCCGAATCCGGTCGTAGCGAAAAATCGGCCCCTCCTTACAGAGAAAATTAGGCCCCATCTGGCAGTGGCCGCAAAAACCCAGGGCGCATTTCATGTTGCGCTCCAGTGAGACATAAAGCTGATCCATCCGCATGCCGCGTGAACATAAATCCCGCACGGCGTGGTGCATCATGATGCCGGGTCCGCACATCATGACGATGCTGTTTGAAAGATCCAACTGTATCTGCGTGAAGAGATTGGTGACGATGCCGACGCTGTATTGCCATGCGTGGTCGGGGTGATCGACGGTCAGGTAAACTTCCGTGCGCGCATCCTTCTGCCAGGCCCGGATGCGTTCGCGGTAGAGCAGGTCTTTGGGGGTTTTCACGCCGTGAAAGATTTTGAGCGCCCCGTAATCATCACGCCGCGCTGTGATGTAGTTGATGACGGAAACGACGGGTGCGCAACCCAAACCGCCCGTGAGAATGATCACGTCTTTTCCTTTGGCCGCTTCCAGCGGCCAGGCGCTGCCGTAGGGCCCGCGAATGCCGATGACATCCCCGACATCCAGCCGGTTCAAGGCTTCCGTCACGTTACCGACAATGCGCACGGTGTGATCCAAGGTTTCGCCGATTTCCGGATCGGAGACGATGGAAATCGCCACTTCGCCCACGCCGAAAATATAGAGCATGTTGAATTGACCGGGCCGGAAGTCGTAGTTTTTGTGCCGCACTTCATCCAAAAAACGCAGCCGGAAGGTGTAGACCCCGCGGGACTCCAGGCGTTTTTCAACAATTTCCGCAGGATAAGGCAAATAGGGGGATGTCGCGCCAGCGGGCGGATTGCGGGGAGGGGCGGGCATGAAACCCGCTCCGATGTCGGACGGCTGATTCATGCGGGGTTCTTCCGGATGGCCTTGACTTCTTCGGTAATGTCGATGCCCGGCGGACACCAGGTGATGCAGCGGCCACAGCCCACACAACCGGAGCTGCCGAACTGATCGTGCCAGCTTGCAAGTTTGTGTGTCATCCACTGGCGATACCGGCTTTTATTGGAGCTGCGCACACTGCCTTCGCCGTGGATGAAGGAAAAATCCATCGTGAAACAGGAATCCCAGCGCCGCCAGTGCTCCGAATGATCTCCAGTGAGATCCGTGATTTCTTCGACCGTCGTGCAAAAACAGGTGGGGCAGACCATCGTGCAATTGCCACAGGTCAAACAGCGTTCCGCCACGTCATTCCAGCGGGGATGCGCCAGGTTTTCATAGAGCAGGGTTTTGAGGCCATCCGTGTCGAGTGTGCGTTTGATGCTTGCCGCGGTTTTTCGAATGACCTGCCGGGCCGCCGTTTTTTCAGCAGGGCGCGCGATTGCGGTGGAAAGGGCGGCCAAAACGGCTGCGCCCCGGCGTGATCCTGCTTCTGCGACAAAATAATGCCGCTTATTTTCAATGACTTCTGTGAGCGCAAGGTCGTAAGCTGTCTCTGCTTTCGGCCCGGTTTTCATGGAGACGCAGAAACAGGTTTCCGCTGCCTGCGCACAATTCACAGCCACGATAAACAGCTTTTCACGCTGTGCCTTATAAAAAGGATCAACGTAATCTCCTTTAATAAAAACCGTGTCTTGAATGGCCATCGCATACAGTTCGCAGGCCCGCACGCCGATTAACGCAAGTTTGCGCGGTGCTTCTGTCGTATCCGAAATGGTGAAACCCTTTTCCTCGCGCCGGGCCGCCCATAATTTCATGCGGGGCGGCAGCACGACTTTTTTCCACGAATGCGGGCCGACGGCATAGCCGAAATAGGCATCATCTTCCCTTTTTTTGAGACGGTAACTTCCGGGCGATTGCGCGTCTGTCCATCCCACAGGAAGATCCGAGGGTGTTTCCACTTCGTCATAAATGATGGCCGCATCACGAAGCGCGGGTGCGATAACGGCATACCCTTGCTTTTTCAGCAGGATGAAAAGTTGTGCGAGTTTATTAGACGCAATCGTATGCATCAATGTTTCCTCAGATAAAAACAGGGCTGCGCACGGCGTGTTTGTTTTCCATATTGTTTCTTCTTTTTCAAGCCGTCTTTTTTTGGAAGATGAAGATAGCCTGTTTTGGCATTTTGTCTGCTACATTGAATATAAGCACTTTATGCAAGCTCTGATCAAGTCATGAATTATTTTAGCGGGCGATTCCCTGCAATTTGCGCCTTGACGTTAAAAATGCTGTCTCTCGAAAAATCAACCCCGGATTGAATCAGCACTTCTTCAAATATGTTCGGCTGTTTTTGAGGAGCAATGAAAATGATATCGCAGCCCATTCATTTAGACCTAATACAAAAGGAAGTGACGGCGGTCTCGCTTGAGTCAAAAGCGCGATCCGACCTTCATTTGAATTATGCCGACGGCCTTGTTGATTTTCTTGCGCGTCTCAAGGTTGACTCTATTTTCGGCGTGCCGGGAGGCGCCATCGAGCCTTTTTTGAGTGCGATCGCCCGTCACCTGTCTCAATCGGGCGGAGACGGACCGCGTCTTATCGTGGCCCGCCATGAGGCCGGTGCGGCCTTTATGGCAGAAGGGTACGCACGCGAAACAGGCAAGCTCGGCGTTTGTTGCGCGACAACAGGGCCGGGGGCGACCAACCTGATTACCGGGATTTGCTCTGCGTATACCGAGCAAATCCCGGTGTTGGTATTGACCGCGCAGACGGCTTTGCCGGGTTTTGGCCGTTTGGCTTTGCAAGAGTCTTCGGGTGATGCCATTGATACGGTGGGCATGTTTCAACACTGCACACGCTATAACAGCCTTGTTTCTCATCCGGAACAGGTACGGCATAAACTTTATCAAGCCGTCGTGCGCGCGTTTCAGCACCCGCGCGGGCCGGTTCATTTGAGTCTGCCGGCGGACTTGATGAAGATGCCTCTGCCCGAAAACAGAGCGCAGGCCTTCCCCGTCCCGCAGCTGCGTGCCGGGAAGGCCTTTGATGAAACGCAGCTACAGGCACTTTTGCAGATGCTCGTGTGTTCACGTCGCGCGGTCCTGCTTGTGGGAGAGGGCTGCCGAGATGCCATCGCACCGATTTTGGCTTTATCCGATTGTTTCGACATGCCCGTTATAACGACCTCCGCCGGCAAAGGGAGTATCGATACCCGGCATCCGCGTTATCGGGGTATTTTCGGTTTTGCAGGCCATGCCGGTGCAAGCGAGACCCTCTTTGATCCGGAAGTGGATCTCATTCTTGCCGTGGGAACACGCCTCGACGAAATAACAACAAATAGGTGGGATCAGCGGCTTTTTAATGAAAAAATGGTGCATGTGGACGAAAACCCGGAAGCTTTTTTGCGTTCTCCAACAGCGCGCCTGCATGTTTTGGGGAATCTGGACGCCCTCTTTCGCCGACTCTTATTTTCTTTGCGAAAAAGCGGGGGCGATCATGCTAAGGGGAACTTGTTGCTGAAAGAGCACAATGAAGTTTTTCTCCAAGGCCGGACTCGGAAGGGATCAGACGGCAAACGGTCTTCAAAACCGAGGACGCCGCGTATTGAGAGGGGTGATGCCGAGGCCGGTGCACTTAACCCGCAAGGTCTGATGCGGGAACTGGCGCAGCGTTTCCCGTCCGAGACGCGTTTTCTCGCAGACGCGGGGAACGCCTGGGCGTGGTCCATTCATCACCTCGATATCAAAAAAGAAGGCCGGTATCACATCGGGATGGGCTACGGAGCAATGGCATGGGGCATCGGGGCCGCAGCGGGTGTGGCGCTGGGGGCACCCGGCAAAGCCGTGGTTTGTATCACCGGGGACGGCAGTTTTTTGATGAGCGGCCAGGAGTTGACGGTGGCTGTCAGCGAAGCCCTGCCGATCACCTTTGTGATTTTGAATGACGGCGCACTCGGCATGGTCAAACACGGTCAGCGCATGAGCGGGGCGGAGCCCATCGGATACATTTTGCCTCCCGTCGATTTTGCCGCGATGGCGCGGGCCATGGGCGCAGCGGCTCACACGATCACCTCCTGGGAAGCGTGGGATCGGCTTGATTTTGAAAAAATATGCACCCGCCGGGGGCCGACCCTGCTTGACGTTCACATTGATCCGGAAGCGGTGCCGCCGATGGGTGAAAGAATCAAGTGTTTGCAAGGAAAAGCGTAGCCGACATTACTGCAAAGACACATCAACAATGAGCGGCAGGTGATCCGAGGCCTTTCGGGTCAGCACGGTTCGAGGCACTTCAACGGCGTGAACCGCGATGCTTTGATCGACAAAAATGTGGTCAATGCGATTGATGGGATAACGGCCGAACCAGGTGCTTTGCGGGCGGTGGTTCAGCAGGACATCCTGCGCGTCATGCAGCACGGTGCCGAAGAGTTTGCACACGCCGGATTTCGGCCCGGCATTGAAATCGCCGCAAAAAATGATGGGGGCCTGACAATCGGCATGTCCCAGCCAACCCGGCCCAAGCAAGGCTTCGCACTGAAGCAGGCGTTCCTGCCGGGATAAGCCCAAATGCGTGTTGATGAGTTGATATTCGACCCCCTCCACTTCAATCCCCACCCAGAGCGCGCCCCGGGGTTCGAGAAAAGGCCGTCCCGACAGGCGCGGCAGTTGCGCCGAGCGGATCAGGCGGATGGGATGGTGACTGAGCACGGCGTCGCCGTATTTTTCCTCTTCAAGCTGCATGGCGGGGTGAAAGTGAAAGCCCATCTCCAGCGTGCGCGCAATGGCTTCCGCCTGATCGGTGGCATCCGTGCGGCGGCGCCCCACATCCAATTCCTGCAGGGCGACGATGTCCGGATCATACTGCGCGATCACGCGGGCAATGCGTTCGGGGGAGAGTTTGCCGTCCATGCCGATGCAACTGTGCACGTTGTAGGTCATAATGCGCAGTGTTTTTTGTTTTCGGCTTTGCTTTCGGCGACGGCCGGGAAATGCGGCGGGCGCCCGGCCTAAAAATTGGCGCACGTCTTCTCTCAAATCCAGCGCCCGCAGAGAACGTTGTGAAGGCACGCGAAGGGGAGCCGTGGCGGGTAACAAGGCAAAAGCACTGGTTTCAGCAGGGCCCGGCCCGGCATGGGCACCGTTTTCTCCGGCAAAGCTGAGCGAGACGCCTTTTTTTGACCAGCCAAAAAGCACATAGTCTCCGCTGTCGGGATGTTTGCAAAGATTGACAATGTCTTGGGCCACTTGTTTCATATGAGGATGATCCCGACCCAAAACGGCTTCGGCCTCCTCCGGAAGCTGAAAGGTCCCTTCTTCCGTAATCATGTGGACAAGGCCGTCCGGCGCGGTAAGGGCTACCATGGGGGTTTTCGTTTTTTCAAAAATCATTTTGGCTTTTGCAAAGCGGTCTTCGCAAGCTGAGGCACTGCCCGGATATATATGTCCCACCGGCCCCATGGCCGCGACCACTGTTTCCGCCGGAAGCGGGGGCTTTGCGGGCTGCGATTCGCAGGAACACCACCGATCAATCGGCAGCCCCAGCCATTGTGCGCGATGCGGGTGGCCCCCTTTTTGATCTTCTGTTTTGTGATGCGGGGGATCAAAAATTTCGGAAACAGCCTCTTCGATTGACCGGCCGTGCGCTACTTTATAGGGGATGGAGGTTTCCTGACCATGATCCGAATAAATCCAGACCTCATAGTCCCGCCGCCCGGATCGTTTTGCCGACTTCCAAATCCGCTTGATCGCATCATCAATGCCTTTTAGGGTCCAGTGTGCAAAAGCGGACGAAGGTCCGCGGCGATGGGCCTGTTCATCGTATCCGAGAAAGTTCAGTTGAACCACAGGAAGGCCGCGGGCCGTATCCAGCATGGCATTCATGGTCACGAGTTCTCTTAGCAGGATGGAAACTGCCACGCGGGCCGGGATAAATCGCAACTCTTTCCAAAGGTTTTTGCCTTCAATGAGTCCGCGAACAAAATCGATGAGGGCCAAGACAAATTCCAGTATCAGTAAACCGCCGACACGGACAAAACTCCAGGCATTGGAGAAGATAAAAATCACCAGGGAAAAGACTCTGCTTCCACGCAGGATTTTCCGCCAGTCAAGCGTTGCGGCGCAAAAGATGCTTTCTTTTGCGCCGCCTGAAAAAATATTGGAATACGCACTTCCGTTTTGCAGCAGTCCTTCGCCTTCTTGACTCAATTTTACCTGAAGGGTCGCGGCGACTTCCGGATCATACATCCGAAAAATCTTGCCGGTCCGGCGATTCAGGTAACTGAAGGCAGGCACACAAGCGCGCACGCCGTAAAATAATTCACCCTGAAATGCGGGCGTATTGCTGGGAAGACCGCTGTAAAGGGTGTGCAAGGTATAGTCTTCTTTTTGAATCAGTTTTTTAAGAAAAGGCATGTGACGGTTTTTGAGGGCCTGTTCAATCTGAGGGCGGGCAAGACCGTCAATTTGAATCAGGACAAGGCCCGCCTCGGCTTCGGTGCCTTTGGCTTTGGGCAGCTTCAGCAGACGGACGTTCCATTCGCTTCGGCTGATCGCGCGGCGTAATTTTAAGAAAAATTGCTCAATTCGCCCGATCATGCTTCCTGCGTCCTGTTGCCTTTTTCTTCGTGAAGTGCACTTTGCAGGGCATGCGCGCGGTTGACCCAGAGATCCCATTCCGTTTCAATCAAGGGCAAGATTGAGAGCCAATGGCTGCCTTCGATTTCCTGTTTGACCTGTACCTGTGCAATGAGGTCGGCATAAAGTTTCAACACACGATCTGTTGAGCGGGTAATTGAGAATCGATCCGCCGTTTCCCGCGCGGCGGCTTGAAGTGCGCGCCGCTTGGCAGGCGAAAGCCCGAAGAGCCAGGTAATGGCAGATGAAAAGGGTTCCACGGCTTCTTCGGAAAGCAGGCGTCCGTTCACGCCGTCTTCGACGACTTCGCGCACACCGGAGGCATCCACGGCGACGACAGGGCTGCCCGCCGCCATCGCCTCGGTCAAAACCATGCCCTGTGTCTCGCTTTGTGAAGCAAACACAAAAACATCCATCGCGTTGTAGGCCCTAACCAGGGTCTCCAGGGCCACCTGACCGATCTGATGATAGCGGTCGGCCAGCCCTGTTTTTTCAAAACGATCCCGCATGGCGGACTCGGACGGCCCCGTGCCCGCCACCAGAAAATGTGCCGTTTTGTGTTGTTGGATGAAATGAATGACGGCATCCGTCAGAAAACCGAGGTTTTTTTCCGGCGCAAGCCGACCCACGTGTCCGAGCAGAAAGGCCTCTTTCGGAATGCCCAGGTTTTCTCTTAGGGCCATGCCATCTTGCGGGACGAACCATGCGTGCCCGACACCGGTCGGAATAACCGTGACAGGCGTGGTGACGCCTCTTTTTTGGAGCAGGGCCGCGATGCTTTCGCTGGGCGCGATCACGCCGTCGCAGAGGTTGGCGTAACCTGTTGACAATTCAATGACAAAGCGTTTTAAGGCCTCGGAATCTCCCGGCACGTAGTGGGTGTATTGTTCATAAAGCGTGTGGTGCGTGAAGACATGGGGGATTTGATGCAGGGCCGCGATGCGCAGCGCGGTATCGCCCAAAAGAAAGGGATGATGTGCGTGAACGATATCCGGCTTGAATTTTTCAAGCTGTGGGAAAAGTAGCGCGGGAATGGGCAGACGCACGGAAAAATCACTGCCGTTAAAATGCTGAATGGCCGGGATGCGCACGACATCGACTTCATGCTCCGGCATGTCTTCAAAGGTGGGGGCGACCACAAGATCACGGTGCCCCAATGCTCTGAATTCGGCGCAAAACCGCTCAAGCGAGCGGGCGACGCCGCCGACATGGGGCGTGAAGGTATTGCTCATCGTGAGAATATTCATGTTTTTTTAATCTCCACTTTATTTTTCACTTCCCCCTTTGAAAAAGGGGGAAGTGAAATCAAGGGCTTGTGACGACCCAAAATCAATCGCCGATTTTGGTGACGACAACTTCTGCGGTGTCGTTTTCAGGATAAACCGGTTCACGGCCCGGCAGTCGCACTTCAATGCGCGGCGGATCTTTCCGCCAGTCCCCTTGCCATTGCACCCGCACTGTTCCATTTGCCGCCTTGATCCTGATAAAAAGATCACCAAAGGGGGTCGGTGCGGGGCCGAAGGAAAGAGGCTTTTCTGTTTTAAGCCACTCTTCGGAAATGCCGGAGGCCAGGATGAGGCGCTGTCCTTCTTCGCGTACAAAACAGTTTCGGATCATCAAAACCCATTCTGCGGCGGCCCAGATATGCTGGCCGTCCCCCATGCAGCCGCCGCCGGTCCGGGGGTGGATGGCTTCCGGCCATTGTCCGGTAGCGGAAGCCGATTGTGCGACCGATTGCAGCAAATCAAAAAACCGGGCATCTTCCGCGCGCAGCAGCACTTGTGCGACATGAAGCGTTAAATAAGGATTAATGCCCGAGTGAATCATGTCTTGAAAAAAACCGCTCTTTACAAAACAATGTTCCAGCAAAAAATGAACGGTGTCGCGGAGCCGGACATCGTCTGCCGTCCAAAGCTGTAAGGGGTAGCCGACTGCGAGTGAGCCGATCGCGCCGCCGTCCATCCGACGATAGGGGGAGGCGGGAATGCCGTCCCAACTGCGAAGCGCCCTGCTTTTTTTGAGACTGCGTTCCACTGCGGCCATAAAGTGTGCGGCTGCGTGCCGGAAACGTTCGGCTGAAACCGGATCTTCATATTTTTGACATAAATCGTCCGCAGCCAAGAGCCCGGCGATGCCCCAGAAATCATCCCAATAATAGTGGTCGTTCGGGCCGAGGTGTTCCGCACTGAACCCGGCGGGCAGCAGCCCGGCGTGCAAGGCATCCAGGTCATCGGGATGACGTTTTTTGATGATCCATTCCCCCGCTTTTTTTACCGATTTGCGCCAGCTTTCTTTGGGCGGACGGCCGGTCAATTCACAAAAGCGATTTAAGATCCAAAGCGCCTGGCCGTTGGAGTCCCATTCCCCGTCCTGCGAATGGAAGTAGCCGGCGCGGGTTTGCCGGGCGGGGAAACGATCCAAAACCCGTTCGGCACGTGCGGTCAAGCCCGTGCAAAGCATGGCGTGCAGGATAAAAGCGGCGTCCCGGAACCAGAAGCGTTTGTAGGTGTAGGGGCCGGGATAGACATCTTCCGGTGAATGGAGCACCATGGACCGCAAGGCGGCATCATATAAAAACCGGACCTTTTGATCCGGGATCTGCAAGGCGCAATGGTCCGATAAGGCCTCATCCCAGGCGGGTTTTTCAGAATCCGAAGACAAAGCGGGATGGCTGTGCCGGGATTCGTTTTCTTCCTCAAGCAGGATGTTGACTTCGACGGATTTTGTTTGACCCGGCGTTAGATCGAAAAGCGCGGCGGCGGTAAGCATGCCGACATCGCATTGCATTTCAATTTGTTCTGTCTCGGAAAAAAGCGTGCTAAAAACGTCGCCCCGGCGGTAGTTTGAAAACAGGGAATGATCGACCGGTGTACTGAACAAAACCTGCCGGTCGTCATCGACCAGCCAGAACGAACGATCCTGTGAAAGCGCCGCTTCATGGATAAAACTGACGCCCTCCGGGTTGTAGGGCCGCAGTGTGACGACCAGGGCGCCGTCTATTTCGGCATCCGCACGCAGTGCAATGCGGCAAAAACGCCCGTCTTCATTATGCCGGACTTCCACGCGGCTGCTCAAGGCAAGTCCCTCGGAAGCAGCCCGGGTTTCGACGGCAAGCCCGGTATCAAACACAAGTTTCTGAGAAATCTGTTCCAATTTTGAAGGAATCAGTGTTTTTCCTGCTTTTGTCATGACCCAAAAATCCAGGGACCAGCCGTCTAAAAACGGCGTGACCAGCCCTCTCGCATCGACAATGGGCAGTTCGTCAAAATCAGGCAGGCCGACGGCCGTCCAGTTTCGGTGCGTGAGATTGACGTGTGTGATGGAAAACGCCCTCGGAATAAAGGCTTCATCCAGGGGGTTGAACTGGCGTTCCACCCAAAAAGGCCAGACCCAGTCGAGATTATGCTGAATCGCGCGGGTATTGATGAGCCCGCGCGCGTGAAAGAGTACACCCGCACGAAGCAATTCGACCGGCTCCGTAACTTCCGAGGGCTGTGCAAAACGATGCAGACGCGATTGCAAAGCAATGGGATCTAAAAAATCGTGCGCCTCGGCGACCTGCCGAATCAAAAAACGCCAAGGGAGCCATTTGAGCCACATGAAGCAATCTCCTCTTCTGATAAGGAAAAGCCAAGTTCACGGATAAGATCAGCATGACAAAAAACCGGGGCGTTCTCAAGTGCTTTATTTATCCCAAATTCCGCGATCGCGGAATTTGAAACCGCCGGTTCGCCTGCTTATACTGCGTTACCGGTCATTTTACGCCTCACCGTACAGGTAAGTGGGCCCCGGTCGCCAAAATGGCCGATAAGGCCGTGTCCTTCAGGCGACTTGACGGTTTCACGCAAAATCTATCGCTGATTGTGGGTTTATCTTGAATCAAGTAAGGATTTTTCGGTCAAGGCTTCTATATTGCACGGCTTCGGAAATATCCGCACTGGAGATATTTTCACGTTGGTCGAGATCGGCGATTGAGCGTGCAACCTTGATAATGCGATTGTAGGCACGTGCGGAAAGCCCGAGTCGTTCCATTGCCGTTTCCACCAGTCGTTTGCTGGCTTCATCGATTTTGCAGTGTTTTTTAAGTTGTTTTGGGCCGAGTTGGGCGTTGCAGCGCAGGCCTTCGGGTTGATAGCGGTTGGATTGAAAAGTTCTTGCGATTTGCACGCGTTTTTGAATGGTGTCGGAAGCTTCGTCCTGCGTCTCAAGCGTAAGATCCCGAAAAGGCACGGCGGGGACTTCGATATGCAGGTCGATGCGATCCAGCAAGGGCCCGGAAATTTTTGAGCGGTAACGCTGGATGGCACTGGGAGCACACACACAATTGCGCTGCGGATCGGTAAAATAGCCGCAGGGACAGGGGTTCATGGCCGCAAGCAACATGAAACGTGCGGGATAGGTTAGTGAGCCGCTCGCGCGAGCGATGGTGACCTCACCTTCCTCCAGAGGCTGTCGCAAAACTTCCAGTACATTGCGTTTAAATTCGGGCAATTCGTCCAAAAAAAGCACGCCGTTGTGGGCAAGGCTGACTTCCCCAGGCCGGGGGATTTGCCCGCCGCCAATGAGTCCGGCATCTGAAATACTGTGATGGGGCGCACGAAAGGGACGCGCCAACAAGAGCGGGACGGCAGACGACAAAAGACCCGTCACGCTGTGGACTTGTGTGACTTCAAGGGATTCTTCAAAATGCATGCGCGGCAGAATGGATGGGAAACGTTTCGCCAACATCGTTTTCCCCGAACCGGGCGGACCCACCATGAGGATGTTGTGTCCGCCTGCGGCCGCAATTTCCAGGGCGCGTTTTGCGTGGGCCTGTCCTTTGACTTCGGCATAATCTTCGGCATCGTTCGATACTTCTGAAAACAGTTTCGGCACATCAATGGAAACCGCATTGTGTTCATTTTGTCCGTTTAAAAACCCGACAACCTGAGGCAAGGTCTCCATGCCGAAGATCTTTACGCCGGAAACGACGGCGGCTTCGGCCCCGTTTCCGGTCGGCAGGATCACCCCCTGCAAACCCAGTTTCTTGGCCAGAATGGCAATGGGCAAGGCCCCTTTAATGGCTTTGATGCGGCCGTCGAGTGAAAGTTCTCCGACGATGAGGTAGCGCTTGACGCGCTCCCGTTTGATGACCCCTTCCGCAGCCAAAATCCCGAGTGAGATGGGAAGATCAAAGGCGGAGCCTTCTTTTTTGAGGTCGGCGGGCGCGAGGTTGACGGTAATCTTTTTGACGGGAAAATGAAAGCCGGTATTTTTAATGGCGGAGCGCAGCCGGTCTTTGCTTTCTTTGACGGCAAGATCCGGCAAACCCACGATGGAGAGCAGGGGCAGGCCCTGAGACAAGTCGATCTCGACATCAATCAGGCGGGCGTCTACACCTGATAATACCGCGCTGTTGATTTTCGCCAGCATGGTTCACCCTAAATCAGAGCACCCTAAAAACGCAGTCGGGCCCGCAATCTTTCCTTAATCTCGTTGAGACGTTTTTTGTCCGGCGGATCGGCAACCCACTGTCCCAACTCGAGGGAAAAGGCTTGCTGCTCCATATCAAGATCGAGGCGAAAAGGGTCTTGGCTGGCCACACGACCGATCAAGCGGCTTCTTTTGACAGGGGTTCCGATGAGTACGCCGACTTGATGTGTTTGCCAGTGGGTTTGGAAGTACCCTTTGTTTTTATCTTCAATGACAATGCGGTCATAAAAAAGCCGACTGGCGGCAAGCGAGGCTTTCCAGGCCTGATCGTAGGGAACGGGTGATTTGGGCAGCGAAAGCCGGGTTGAACCGTTTCGGACGCAGCCCGACATCGCAAGGAACAGCAGGACGCAAATCGTGATTTTGAGGAAGCAGGCAAGCAAAAGCGAGGCTGGGAGGGATGTCCCGTTTTGGGCGTTGCCCATGCTCAGCCCGCGCATCAGACGGCGCCTGTGCTGTTTCTTAAAAAGGAAGGAATGGGTTTTCCTTCGTGACTGTCCACCCAGCCATAGAGGCAGGGTGACTTTTCTTCATTCAGGTAGGATAAAAAACGGATGCCGAAGGAGTTGCCCGCAGGGCCGCGATGCACGGCGACAATCTTTCCCGTGACCATTTCCCGGAAGGTTTTTTCCTCAAAAACACCACTGATGTGAATGGTGACGCGTTTGCCTAAATCAAAAACGGAAGCAGTGTGAAAAAGCAGACCGCCGAGACTCATATTGCTGATGGTTACATCAACCGGCGTGGTATCCTCGGCGGAGAGCCTCGCTTTTCCCGAGAAGGGAACACGGATGTGCTGCCTTTTATCTACCATAATCGGAGCTTATAACATATCTTTTTTCAATAAACAAACAGGAATGTTGTCTTTGCACGCATCTTCTTTATTGCGCTTCTCTTCCGAGCAGTTTTTATCGGGTTTCCTGAGAATAAGAGCGGCTCACATCTTGTTCCGATCCGTCGGAAAGCATCAATTTCAGGCGACCCGAACCCAGCGATCTTATTTCTTTAACCTGTTTTAAGGCAACGAGGGCGGAGCGGTGTACCCTCAAAAATTGATCGGGATGTAAAATTCGACAAATTCTTCGAGCAGCGTTGTTCCGATCGCAAGCAAGACAAACAAAAAAAAGCGTTTCCAAACCGGCCACGACCTAAGACGGTACAATAAAAGTATAGAAAGGAAAAAGCAGCGGCAGCAGACTGATGAAGGATTGCAAGGTCGTCAGGGGGAAATTTTGATAAAAAGTTGAGACAAAATCCTGCGGCCTGTTCACCAAAATTTCATACCATTGATGATAGAAGGCCAAGATCACACTCATTGACAAAAGGGAGATCAGGAAACTCTTTTTTGATTCAAAGAGACCTAAAGGCCTGATGTCGTTTTTTTGCGAGTTCATCTCTTCGGTCTTATCCGGGGAAGGCCATTGAAAGTCTGAATAGGATTCCGCGCAGTAGATGCAATGTGGGCCGGTCGCGACTTGCCTCTATTGATTTTCAAATATCGACAATGCGGTATTGATATGGATGCAACAAATAATATCTCATGGATGATTGCTTTTTCGGCAGGGTTTTTATCATTATTATGCGGATCGGAATCGGTAGGGGAATCGGCCAATAACAACAGCTGGAATTTATTCGGATGTTTAAGCAAGTGATATTGCAAGCAAAACGAAAAATGGGTCCCGTCTGGCCTTTTCTGATGCTTTACCTGCTTGGGCTCAGTGCCTTGAGTACCGCCCGCCTGCTTTTTATGATTTGGCAATGGGATCGTGTTATTGCCGTCGATGGTATTTTGTCGGTGCTTGCCATCGGAGTGCGGATTGATACCATTTTGTTGTTTCAGTTTTTAGCCCTTCCTGTTGTGCTTTATTTTCTGGTTCCGGACATCGGAGCCTTGCGTCGCATTGTCAAGAACTTTTCCCGGTTTTGGGTCATGGCTTCCAGTCTTTTATTTGTGTTTATGGAAGTTTCGACTCCGTCTTATATTGTTGAATACGATACACGGCCCAGCCGGATTTTTGTCGAATATCTGATTTATCCCAAAGAAGTGTTCGGCACCCTGTGGGCAAGCTACAAACCCCAACTTTTTATTGCCGCCGGACTGATGACGGCGACCGCGATTTATGGCGGTCGCTTCTACAAGAGGCTATTTGATGAGGCCGTCATTTGGCCGTGGTCCAAACGCGTGTTGGCCTTCCCCGCGGTCGGCCTTATTTTGTTTTTGGGCATTCGTTCAAACCTTGCGCATCGTCCGGCAAATCCCAGCATCGCCTCTTTTTCAAACGACCACCTTGTCAATGACTTGGCTTTAAATTCAACGTATAACGTACTGTTTGCGATTTACAATCTCAAACACGAAGTCAAGGGGGATATTTATGGCAAATTGGAAGATGAGGAAATAATCCGAAGAGTGCGAGAGGCCGCACTGATTGCCCCCGATGCGTTTACAAATGATGAAATCCCCTCGCTCCATCAACAGATTCCCTCCTTTCAAAGAGATCGACACCCCAATCTGGTGATTGTGCTTGAAGAGAGTTTGGGGGCGCAATTTGTCTCAACGCTGGGTGGTGATGACCTCAGCCCGGAATTGGATAAATGGAGCAAAAAAGGGCTTTGGTTTACATCAATGTATGCGACGGGCACCCGCTCCGTCCGAGGCATTGAAGCCATTTCCGCAGGTTTTACGCCATCGCCATCTCGCAGTGTCGTGAAGCTGGAAAAATCTCAAACGGGATTTTACACCATCGCGCGGACCTTAAAAAACCTGGGATATACCACAGAATTTATTTATGGCGGCGAAAGCCACTTTGACAACATGCGGCGTTTCTTTTTGGGCAATGGTTTTGACCGCGTTATTGATATCAATGACTACGATGATCCCGTTTTTTTGGGCACATGGGGCGTTTCGGATGAAGACCTTTTTGAAAAAGCCCATACACGCTTGCTCGAAAAAGAAGACGGGCCTTATTTTTCTCTCGTTTTCACTTCGTCTTTCCATTCCCCTTTTGAATATCCCGACGGTCGGATTGAGCCGGTCGAAACACCTGCTTTTACACGCAGAAACGCAGTAAAATATGCCGACTATGCCGTTGGACAATTTCTTGCGCGGGCCGAAAAATCCAAGTATTGGAAGAACACACTTTTTTTGGTCGTGGCCGATCATGACTCCAGGGTTTACGGCGATACCTTGGTGCCCATTAAACATTTTCAAATTCCCGCCTTGATTACCGGTTTGGGCGGTGAGGTCAAACCTGCGGTCTATTCAAAAATTTCGAGTCAAATCGACCTGCCGCCGACGCTCCTTTCTTTGATGGGCATTACCTCGGAGCATCCCATGATTGGACGCGATCTGACGCAGGTTCCCGAAGAAGTGCCCGGTCGGGCTTTATTTCAATATGAAAAGCATTTTGCTTACATGGTAGGTGACAAGGTTGCCGTCTTTTTGCCCCGGAAAGCCCCGCAGTCTTTTGTTTATCAAAATAAAACCTTGGCGGCTTCGGCAGATCATTCGGATGCGTTTATAAAAACGGCCTTGGCGCATGTGCTCTGGACTTCAAAAATGTATCAGGAGCAGCGTTATCGCTTGCCTTAAGGTGAAGAGTTGGGAAAATCGATTGCTTTGATTGGCCCGTTACCGATCTTGAACTACGGTAAAAGGTTTTATGCCGCGTTCTTGGGACTTGACCGTTGAGAGAAAACCTCCCATGGAAACAAGGTTTTCTATTTTGACTGCGATGCAAGCAGTGCGAAAAGCACCTGTGTCAAGGCAATCGTCTTCAGTTCGATTTCAGGATCTTCATTAAAAAAATGATCGCTGTTCAAGGCCACGATCGTGCTGCTTCCGGGCGCAATACTGTCCGGCAGCAGCGTGAGTCCGTCATTTGGCCCTTTGTTTCGAAGCATCGCATAGTTTTCCGCCGCAAGCGCCGTGATGTCGCCCGAAAGCGCAAGGCCGATGTAATTAATCACAATAAGGTCTTTGGGCAAGGTGAGTTGTTTGAATCGCGCACGGCTGCTTTTCATGGACATGCTCAGGACCTTGTCTTTTTCCCAGCCCTTCCACCAGAGGGCCAGTTGCAAAAGCCATGATCTCGGCCAGGTCTGATAATGGTCCACCAAAGGCGTGCCTTGCAGTATGCCCGCAAGGTTAATCCACGCCTTGACGGCTTGCCGGGCTTCCTGCGGGTGTTTTTGGGCCAGACCCAGGTGGATGGCCGGACCCGCCGAACTGGGGCCCACGAGAATGATTGCTTTTTCCTGAGCGGCTTGTTCTTGAACAACCCGACGAATCAAATCCGCATTTTCTTCCACGCCGCCGTGGGGATTGAGGGGGATAAAAAGGCTTTCGATGCCCAATGCGGCGGTGATGCGCATGGGACGTGCCAGGTCCGCCCCCGTAAACGGTCCGGAGGCGACGTAGTCCCAACCGGGCACAAACAAAAGCATGCAACAGCCGGCGTTTGCAATCACGGCCTGTGCCGGGCTCGTCGCACGCAGTGCGGACAGATTTTTATGAAACTTTTCCTGAAGTGCGCTATTTTTTTTATCTTGATAGAGGTGTTCCGCCCAAAAAAGTCCTGCAAAATCGGTTGAAGTCTCGGCCGAAATCTTTTTGAGGTCATCACGATTTAAGGTACGGTTTTGATATTGCCGGTAAAATGCATCGATTTTTTTATCCAGTGCCTCATCCCGGTCTTGGTTTTGAAGATAATTTTCGAGGTAATAACGCGCAATTTCCGAATCGACGGTCGTCTGAATCACTTCACCCATCATCATGCCGCGCACAGAAATTTTCGGAATGGCCGTGCGACATCCCGAAAAGAAGACGGCGAAGGTACAAAACCATACAAAAACCGGGCATCCTTTGTCGTTTGATTTTAAGGAAAACAAAGAGCACAGGGGCCGGGAGAGCATTCAGTCCTCTCTTCGACGGATGCGCAATCCGCCTGAAATAAGATATAACAGGCAAGCATTCAAAACAATCATGCCCCAAGAGAGCCAGTAAGCGAAGCGTTTCCAGAATTCGGAGTTTAAAAAAGATTCCGGAAGCATACCGCCCCAGGGCAGGGTGAAGATACTAAACCAAAGCGCACTTTCCCCCGTGCCCCCGCCGGTTTTCATCACACGCAGGTGCAGCACAAAAACGAGGGCGGCCAGCAATAGAAAGCCGATGGCAAAATTCCGTCCGGTTTTAGATTTTTCAATGCAGAGCATCTTGTTTTCACCAAAGAATAAAAAAGGCCGTTTCCCCTTGGGAAAACAGCCTTTGCCAAAATGGCTCCCCAGGCCGGACTCGAACCAGCGACAAGACGGTTAACAGCCGTCTGCTCTGCCAACTGAGCTACTGGGGAATGTCGGAGGATTTTATCGATCCGGATGATGAAAGTCAATCGCGGAATTTGGGATGAGAAGGAAGATAGCCGATCGGACGATGCTTTGTTACAATAGGTAAATGATGTAATTGGGGGATAGGGACGCATGACGAAAGAGATCAAATCAATTTTAAAAAAGCGGATTTTGGTGATGGATGGCGCGATGGGCACGATGATCCAGGCGAGGCATCTCACCGAGGCCGATTTTGGCGGGGCGGCTTTTGAAGGCTGTAATGAAAACCTGAACCTCACGCGCCCGGATGTGATTCAATCCATCCAC
>JALUVJ010000093.1 GCA_027020665.1 Nitrospira sp. | reverse complement strand
GAAGCGGGGTCGGATATTGTCGAAACGAATACTTTTGGGGGGACGGGCATCGTCTTGGCAGAATATGCCCTTGAAAACAAGGTTTTGGAGATCAACCGGCGCGGCGCAGAAATCGCACGCCAAGCCGCCGAAAAGTTTTCAAGTATCGAACGGCCGCGTTTTGTTGCCGGTTCGATGGGGCCGACGACCAAAGCCATTACGGTAACGGGCGGCGTAAGCTTTGAACAATTGGTCAACGATTTTGACATGCAGGCAAGAGGGCTTATTGAAGGCGGCGTGGATCTGCTGCTTTTGGAGACGGCGCAAGATACGCTGAATTTGAAAGCCGGTGTGATCGGAATTTTAAATGCCCAAAAAGTTGTGGGGATCGCGCCCCCTATCATGATTTCCGCGACGATTGAAGCGACCGGAACAATGTTGGCGGGTCAGGGCGTTGAGGCGCTTTACACTGCGCTCGAACATTTCCCCTTGTTTTCCATCGGATTGAATTGCGCGACAGGTCCAGAATTTATGACCGATCATATTCGCGCACTTTCCGGGATGGCCTCATGTTTCGTCAGCGTATACCCCAATGCGGGCCTGCCCAATGAAGACGGTCAATACGAAGAATCACCGGAAGGGCTTGCGCAAAAACTGTCCCGTTTTGTGGACGAAGGCTGGGTCAATATTATCGGCGGCTGCTGTGGCACCACGCCGGCACATATTGCCCGGATTGCAAACATGGTCCGGGGCCGAGCCCCGCGTGTTGCAAATCCGGTGAAACGCACGAGCGTTTCGGGCATCGATTTTTTGCAAATCGAAGATGAAATGCGGCCGATTATCGTGGGAGAGCGCACCAATGTTATCGGCAGCCGGAAATTTAAACGGCTCATCATCGAAGGCAAGATCGAGGAAGGCGCTGAAATCGGGCGCGCGCAGGTCAAAACCGGGGCACAGGTGATTGATGTCTGCATGGCCAATCCCGATCGGGATGAAGCCGCCGATTTTGATGTTTTTATTCAGGAGCTGAATAAAAAAGTCAAAGCCCCGATCATGATCGACTCGACCGATGCCGAAGTCACGGAGATCGCGCTCAAACATTGTCAGGGCAAGTGCATCATCAACTCGATCAATCTGGAAGAAGGCGAAAGCCGCTTTGAGCAAATTGTGCCGCTGCTCAAAAAATACGGCGGCGCAGTCGTGGTGGGCTGCATCGATGAAGATCCCGATCAGGGCATGGGGGTGACGCGGAAGCGCAAAATGGAGATCGCCGAGCGTTCGTATCGCTTGCTCACAGAGAAATACGGCATCGCGCCGAACGACATCATTTTTGATCCGCTTGTTTTTCCCGTCGGCACGGGCGATGACAACTACATCGGTTCCGCGGCGGAAACCATTGAAGGCATTCGCCTCATCAAAACCGCATTTCCTGAAGTGAAGACTGTTTTAGGCATCAGCAATGTTTCTTTTGGTTTGCCACCCGCAGGTCGCGAAGTGCTCAACGCTGTCTTTCTTTATCACACGGTTCAGGCGGGTCTCGACTACGCCATCGTGAATTCGGAGAAATTGGAACGTTATCCCTCGATTCCCGCTTACGAGCGCAAGCTTTCTGAAGACCTGCTTTTTTGGCGGGGCGATGATCCTGTCGCGGCCTTCGCCGCGCATTTCAAAACAAAAAAAACTGTGGCCCGACAAGACAAACCCAAGCTGCCGCTGGATGAACGCTTGTCGCAATACATCGTCGAAGGCTCGAAGGACGGCCTGATTGACGATTTAAACCTGAAGCTCAAAGAAATGAAGCCGCTGGACATTATTAACGGCCCCTTGATGGCGGGCATGGCCGAAGTCGGACGACTCTTTAATGCCAACGAATTGATCGTTGCCGAAGTGCTTCAGTCGGCCGAGGCCATGAAGGCGGCGGTCAAATACCTTGAGCCCTTAATGGAAAAAGGGGATACCGGCAGCCGGGGCAAAGTGATTCTTGCAACCGTAAAAGGTGACGTGCACGACATCGGCAAAAACCTGGTCGAAATCATTCTTTCAAATAACGGTTTTGAAGTGGTGAACCTGGGCATTAAAGTCCCGCCGGAAACCTTAGTGACCGCCGTGCGCGAAAATAAGCCCGACATGATCGGGCTTTCAGGGCTGCTTGTGAAATCGGCGCACCAAATGGTCACCACGGCAAAAGACTTAAAACAAGCGGGTATTGATCTTCCCATCCTCGTGGGTGGTGCGGCGCTGACGCGACGTTTTACGAATCTTAAAATTGCAAGTGAATATGTCGGTCCGGTCTTGTACGCCAAAGACGCAATGGACGGACTGGCTTTGGCCAATCGGCTTTCCGATGATTCGGAGCGTCCGGCGCTACTCGAAAAGCTGGCGGCCGAAACGGCGCAGATCGCAAACGACCGTGACGCGAAAAAGAAAAAATCACTTGCCGAAACCGGGCCCCCGACAGCGCCCTTGCGCTCAAAGGTGCGCCGTGATGTGCCGCTGCCTAAGGCGCCGGATTTTGAGCCGCATGTGATTCGAAACGGCGCGCTTTCGGAAATTTTTTCCCTCATTAATCCGTCCATGCTTTACGGCAATCATCTGGGTTTGAAAGGCAATCCGGAACGGCTGCGTTCCGAAGGCGACGAAAAAGCAACAAAATTGTTTAAATCGGTCGAGGCGATGAAAAAAGAAGTGCTGAACGAAGGTCTTCTCAGCGCACAGGGTTTGTACCGTTATTTCCCCTCTCAGGCCGATGGAAACGACCTGCTGATCTATGACCCCGAAAATCGTGAACGGGTACTGGAACGCTTTCACTTTCCGAGGCAGCAGGGCGGCGAGCATCTTTGCCTTTCGGATTACTGTCGAGAAACCGCTTCGGAAGAGCAGGATTCCGTCGCCCTCTTCGTGGTGACGCTGGGCCGCGGCGTGCGTGCGCTTTCGGAGAAGTGGAAGACGGCGGGGGACTATTTGCGGTCCCACCTCTTACAGGCCCTGGCGATTGAGGGCGCGGAAGGGTTTGCCGAATGGATGCATCAAAAAATTCGTGCCGGCTGGGGTCTGCCCGACCCGGAAGATATAACAGTACGTGAAATCTTAAAAAACAAATATCAGGGCATTCGTGTCAGTTTCGGCTACCCGGCCTGTCCGGATATGTCTGACCAGGAAAAGCTCTTCCGGCTCTTAAATGCGGAGCATGAAATCGGTGTGCATTTGACCGAAGGATTTATGATGGACCCGGAGGCCTCGGTTTCTGCGATGGTCTTTCATCATCCGGAGGCGAAGTATTTCCGCGCAGACCGGGAAAACGGATAAGCGGTTTTAGATTTTATTTGCGCAGATTGTTCTCACCTTGAAACGGTTTCGATTTGGTATTTCTCTTTCAGCGTGCCGGTGACATAGGCCAGGTTGGCGAGTGATTTGTTGTAGTCAATGACGGCCTTCAATTCATTGCCCTTTGCGTCGGCGAGATCGTCCTGAAATTCGAGCAAATCATGGCTGCTGATCAAGCCCAACTTAAAACGCTCATTGCCTGCGGCAAGCTGTTCTTGTGCCAGTTCCCGTGCCCGTTTGGTCGCCTTGATGCGTTGTAAGTCGGTTTGCACGCGGCGCAGGCCCTCCTTGGTTTCCAGGGTAATTTGCTGGATGCGCTTTTGCCGGTCAAAGAGCACCTGCTTCAATTTGATCCGTTCGCGTTGCAGGTCGGCGCGTGCCGCCTGGTTGCCGATGGGAAAAGAGAGCACCAGTCCCGCTTCCCATTGACGAAAACGGCCGGATTCGATTTGCTCCGCTTCATCCGGGAGATCTTTGCCGAGGCCGTTTAAGCCGACGCTGCCCACCAGATCGAGCGAGGGAAAGAGCCGGTTTTTTGCAATTTTTGCGGAAAGCCGCTGGTTGTGAAGCATGAGTTCATTCTCTTCAATTTCAGGGCGTTGGGTGACCGCCGATTCAAGCAAGCTTGCTGCGTCGAGGACTTGGCGGGCCTCGACGGGCTGATCCGTCGGAAAAATGGACGGCGGTGCGATCAGGGCCTGTCCGGGCAGGTTCAGCAAAACCCGGAGCCGGTCTTCCGTATCATGCACACCCTTTTCCGCAACAAAAACCGCTTCTTCGCGAGAGGCGACTCCGGCTTCCGAAACGAGAATTTCGATGGGGGGCAGCAGCCCCAGTTCGACTTTGGCCCGACCGGAGCGCAGGAGTTGTTTCGCCGAGTCCAGGGTTTGCTTCCGGACTTGAAGGTTTTTGATTTGAAACACCAGATCCCAGTACGCTGTGCTGACATCTAAAATAAGGCGTGTGACCTGCAATTCAAAAGCAGTCTCTGAAATAGCGATATTCGTATTGGCCAGTCGCAGGGGGGCTTCGGTCACTTCCACGCCGAAATCTTTCAGAAGCGGTTGCGTGAAGGAGAGCACGAGATCGCCGCGAAAGGTCGGATTCACGGCTTGAAAAGACGCCTTGGATCGGAATTGCCGAAAGACGAGGTCGGCCTTTCCCCCGGAACGGAATCGCCGGTTGATACCCGCGTTAAAGCGTTGATTTTCCTGGATAATACGGGTGGTGCCGCTGGGTCCTGTTTCAATCAGGGAGCTTGAACTGCGTATAGTGCGGTCCGCACGGAGATCAAAAGAAAGTGCGGGATCAAACTGAGCCGCTTCCCAGGCGAAGGCCGAGTCCTGCAAGCGCACATTTTCACGCTCGGCCTGGATGCCGATGTTATTATGGAGTGCGGTTTTCACGGCTTCCGCAAGCGATAAAGAAAGCGGGGATGCGGCTTTTGCCGTGCGGAGCGTGCCTGCGTCGCGCACACAATAAATTGCGAGAAAAAAAAAGCAGATCTTGCAGAGCTTGAACATCATCCCTCTGACGCAGAAAAACCGCAATGCGCTTTTGTTTGGGCGGGCAGTGCAAGTATGCACCGCCGCGATGGGAGAATATCAAAAGCAGGATGAACTTTCAATTTTAAGGGGGCGGCCAAAATCAATCGCTGATTTTGGGGATGGCCTGTCTATGCCCGTTTTGAAACATCTTTTTGAATGGACAAGGCTTTTCCAAACTTAACCCCAAATAAGCGGTTGAATGAAAGCGTTCATGAAAAAACCCCGTCAGCTTGGTAGGTATTTTGAATGCTCGGATGATGAACACTTGTCCCATCTCCAATTCCTATCGCCGATCCTGGGACATAAGATCGAATTGTAACCTAAGCCCTAAAACGATACAATACCTTCAAACGAGGGGGGAGCCCATGCCGTCGGCCTGCGCCTGCGACCTTCCTGTCTCCTTGACAAGCTGTTTGGGAGGTTGCTACTCTGATTTTGAGAAGAATTTGCCTTTGCAATACACAACACTCAAGCAATCGATTCGAGCGGAACTGTTGCTTCGAAAGCGCGCGCTCAGTGCGGCGGAGCGCCAGCAAAAAAGCCGGGGCGTATTGCAATTATTACTGCAACTTCATCAATTTCGAGAAGCGCGAGTCATCCACCTTTATCTTTCACATGCCACAGAAGTCGAAACGGACACGCTCTTTCATCTCGCGCGCCGCATGAACAAACAGGTCGCCGTTCCGGTGATAGAACTTCAAAAAAAATCGCTCCGGTTTTCCGAATTAAAGGTCCTGGATTCCGACGTGTTGGAGCCGGGACCATTTAAAATTCGTCAGCCCCGCACGGATTTTCAAAAAAGGGTCGATCCGAAAAGCATCGACCTTTGGATTATGCCGGGGGTCGGATTTGACCTCCAGGGCAACCGCCTGGGACAGGGCGGAGGCTATTATGACCACGTCCTTCAAAATATCGACAAACCGCGGGTCGGACTTGCATTTGAAATCCAAATCATCCCGCATCTCCCTGTTGAAACAAGCGATGTGCCTGTGGATTATGTTATTACAGAAAAACGCACCATCGTATGTAGAAGACCCGCTGATTAAGGAGGAAACAATCCGTGACCGCAATGAAAATTAATGGCAAACTGATCGCACAGGCCGTGCGCGAAGAGATTCAACGAGAAATCGAGACCCAGGCGATAAAAGAGACCCCGGGACTTGCCGTCATCCTGGTAGGTGAGGATCCCGCGTCTACAATTTATGTGCGCAATAAAAGAAAAATGTGTGACGCCGTCGGCATTTACTCGGAACAGTATACGCTGCCGGAAGACAGTTCGGAATCCGAAGTCTTGCACTTAGTTGAAGATTTGAATCAAAACACAAAAATCCACGGTATTTTAGTCCAGTTGCCGCTTCCGAAACAAATTGATTCGCGCCGCATCCTGGACGCCGTCAGCCCCGAGAAAGATGTGGACGGTTTCCATTATTTGAATGTCGGCAAGTTAGTCGCCAATCGCCCGGGTTTTGTCTCCTGCACGCCCTTGGGCATTATCGAATTGCTCGAGCGTTCTAAAATTGAAATTAAGGGCGCACATGCCGTTGTTGTCGGACGAAGCGACATCGTCGGGAAACCGGCGGCGTTGTTGCTGCTGCATCGTCATGCGACGGTAACACTCTGTCATTCCAAAACGCGTGATTTAGCCGCAGTCTGCCGCGAAGCCGATATCCTTGTTGCCGCGATTGGGCGGCCGCAGTTTATCACCGAAAAAATGGTAAAACCGGGCGCAACCGTCATCGACGTCGGCATCAACCGGCTGCCGGACGGCCATCTCTCGGGCGATGTTGATTACGATCCCGTAAGTCAAGTGGCCGGGGCAATTACACCCGTGCCCGGCGGTGTCGGACCGATGACCATCGCCATGCTGCTTTCCAACACGCTTCAGTCTGCAAAATGGGCGGAAGCCCGTGCGAAACCCTCCGGAAAGCGCGGACATACAAAAGAATAAAATCATGAACAAGAAACACATCACCGTGCCGGCACTTCTGAAAAAAAAAGAAGACGGCGAAAAAATCGTCGTGCTGACGGCTTACGACTTTCCTTTCGCAAAATTGGCCGACGAAGCAGGCATGGACATCATCCTGGTCGGGGACACGCTCGGCATCGTGGTACAGGGGCAGGAAAGCACGCTGCCGGTTACAATGGATCAGATGGTCTATCACACCCGGATGGTCGCCCGCGCTGCAAAACAAGCCCTGGTCGTTGCAGACATGCCTTTTATGTCTTATCAAAGCGGCATGGAAGACACACTCAAAAACGCAGGGCGCCTGATGAAAGAAGGCGGCGCGGCCGCAGTGAAGTTTGAGGGCGGTGTCGGTATCACCGACCGTGTGGAAATGCTCAGCCGTTACGACATGCCCGTGATGGCCCATATCGGACTCACACCGCAATCCGTTCATCGCATGGGCGGCTACAAGGTGCAGGGACGCAGTGCGGGGCAAGCCCGGCAATTGATTGATGACGCCAAACAACTCGAATCCGCAGGCGCCTTCTCGATTGTGCTGGAAGGCATGCCCAATGCGCTTGCGAAAACGATCAGCGAAACCCTCCGCATTCCCACCATCGGCATCGGCGCAGGCCCGCACTGCGATGGACAGGTGCTTGTCATGCACGACCTGCTGGGGCTTTTTACCCGTTTTCATCCCAAATTTGTCCGGCGGTATGCCGATTTTACAGCCATCGCCAAGGAAGCCTTTTCCCGTTATGGCTCAGACGTGCGCACCGGTAAATTTCCAAACGAAGCAGAAGGCTACGAATGAATTCCATCTCAGCTCATAACAAAAAACTGATCGTCGTGGGCGGCGGTCTCGCCGGTTCCGAAGCGGCGTGGCAAGCCGCCGAACGCGGCGTCGAGGTTACGCTCTATGAAATGCGCCCCGTCAAACTCACACCCGCACATGAAACAGGACAACTGGCGGAACTCGTTTGCAGCAACTCCCTCGGCTCGCTCAACGCCGTCAGCGCACCCGGACTCTTAAAAGAAGAGATGCGCCGACTCGGCTCACTCATCATCCGCACAGCGGAAGAAACCGCCGTGCCCGCAGGCGGCGCCTTGGCGGTGGACCGCGATCGGTTTTCTGCTGCGGTTTCAGAAGCGATTAAAACGCATCCCCGTATTACCGTGCTGCACGAAGAAGTTAAGGAGATGCCGCCCGAAGGCACGGTCGCAATTGTTTCCTCCGGACCGCTCACCTCCGAACCCTTGACAGAGTCCTTACAACAGGCGGCGCAAACGGAACATCTTTATTTTTATGATGCGATTTCACCCATTCTCGAAGCCGACAGCATCAACATGGAGATCGTTTTCCGCGCCTCCCGCTATAACAAAGGCGGCGCCGATTACCTCAATTGCCCCATGACCGGGGCCGAGTACGACCGTTTTCACGCGGCCCTCATGGCGGGCGAACGGGTCAAGGCAAAACCTTTTGAAAAAATCAACTATTTTGAAGGCTGTCTGCCCATCGAAGTCTTGGCTGAGCGGGGAAAAAAAACACCGCTTTTCGGGCCGATGAAACCCGTCGGACTGATTGATCCCCGAACGGGACAACAACCTTTTGCCGTCGTTCAACTCCGTGCGGAAAACCGTTTTGGCACCGCTTACAGCCTGGTCGGCTTTCAAACCAAGATGACCTGGCCTGCACAGCGCCGTATTTTCAGCATGATTCCGGGCCTTGAAAGCGCCTCCTTCCTGCGTCTTGGCAGCCTGCATCGCAACACCTTTTTGAATTCCCCCCGGATTTTGACCGAAACCCTGCAACTTCGCACGCAACCCGGTTTGTTTTTGGCAGGGCAAATCGTCGGCGTGGAAGGCTATGTTGAGTCTGCGTCAATGGGTTATCTCGCGGGCATGAACGCCGCGCGGATTTTATCGGGAGAAAAAGCTGCCGTGCCGCCGGAAAGCACTGCGCACGGGGCACTCATTCAATACATCACAAAGAGCGATCCGGCGTTTTTTCAACCGATTAACAGTAATTTTGGGCTTTTTCCACCTGTCGCACCGCTCAAAAAAGGCCGTTACAAAATGAAAAAAGCGGAACGCAATCAAAAGATCGTGACCCGCGCATTGGATGAGCTCTCCTTATGGATCACGCAATACGGGATTTTGAACACCATCTCAAAATAGAGCGGAATGTTTCGCCGCACACCTTACGGAGCTATCTTTCAGACCTTGCGGCATTTCGCGCCCATCTGCTTTCACAACAAAGGGCATTGTGCCAAAACACAGCCCCGCAAACAGGCGAAAAAAAACCGCTTCACGTGGATCTCACAAAAATCGATTATTTGATCATCCGGGGTTTTCTCGCCGCCCAGCGAAAAAAGGGCCTGCAAAAAAGCTCGATGGCGCGCAAACTTACGGTCTTGCGTACTTTTTTTGATTACCTCGTCCGAAAAGGTCGGCTTTCAGGCAATCCCGCAAAGCAGGTTTCAAGTCCGAAAGCGGAAAAACCCCTGCCTGAATTTTTAACCGTGGATCAGGCCTGCACCCTTGTTGTATTGCCCAAGGGCGAGGGTTGGCGCAACTTGCGTGACCGGGCGATTTTGGAGACCTTTTATTCCACCGGTATCCGGATTTCGGAATTGGTCGGCCTCTCGGACCGTGATCTTCACATGCCTTCCGGCATCATTCGTGTTTTGGGCAAAGGCCGAAAGGAACGCATTGTGCCCATCGGTGCAAAGGCAGTTGAAGCCATTCAGGCTTATCTCAGGGCACGGCCGGTCGGCGCAAAGGGCCTTTTTTCCAATCATCGCGGCGGACGCTTGACCGCCCGCGGTGTCAGCCGCATCGTCAAATCCTACCTTCGTCAAATCGACCGGCCCGGCGCAAGTCCGCACACCCTTCGCCACACTTACGCCACCCATTTACTTGAAGGAGGAGCCGATTTGCGTGCCGTGCAAGAGCTGTTGGGGCACGCAAGCCTTTCCACCACGCAGCGTTACACGCATCTGCAAACAGATCACCTGATGCAGGTATACGATCAATCCCATCCGCGAAAATCTTAGAGAATTCAAATCCTTATGGAGGAAAAACCATGAACGTATTCGAAAAACCAAGCGGCGTTGACCATGATATTATCAAAAACCTGGGACCCTTCAGTCCATTGGCCGGCACCTGGGAGGGCGACAAGGGCATTGATATTGCCCCCGCAAAAACGGGTCCCGTCGAAACGCGCTTCCGGGAACGCCTCATTCTTGAACCCATGGGCCCGGTCATCAACGGCCCGCAAGTGCTTTACGGCCTGAGATACGCAACAACGGCCTGGCCGCTCGGAGAAGAAAAAGCCTTTCACGAAGAAACGGGATATTGGCTCTGGGATGCCAAGGAGCAACAAGCCATGCGTTGTTTTATTGTGCCGCGCGGGGTTGTGGTCAACGCAGGAGGCCATTCGGATTTACACAGCACAAGCATCGAGTTGTCCGCCGAAGCCGGATCGGAAACCTACGGCATTCTATCCAATCCTTTCTTGGATGAGGCCTTTAAAACCGTACGTTATGATTTGAGACTGACCTTACACGAAGACGGCAGCTTCAGTTACACGGAAGATACCGTCTTGAAAATACACGGCCGGGAAGCCTTGTTCCATCATACCGACCAAAACCGCTTGACCCGGTGTGCTTAAGGAAGCTCTGATTAACCCAAGATCAGCGATTGATTTTGGGATTAAGCCCTACATTGATTTTTGTCCATGTGGATGTTATTTTAAATCCTGTTATAACAACCGTTTTGAGGTGTTCTTATGCTGAAGCACATCAGAGAAGGGGCGATTGATAACCCTTGGTTTTTTCGAATCATCATGTTGGGCATTGCCGCCGTCTTTGCCGTTTCAATGGGCTGGTGGGGTTTCGGGGATCGCGAAAACCCGGAAAACGTGCTTGCCGAAGTGGGCGAGGACCGCATCCTGATGGACGAATACCAGCGGGCCTATCGGAATGCTTCGCGATTTTATCGTGAGCTCTTTCAAGAGGATTACGACGATGAAGCCTTGCGCAAGCAGGTGATGAATGAATTGGTTGAACGCAGACTTTGGATTCAGGAAGCCCGGAAAATGCGGATTTCCGTCAGCGATGAGAGCCTGCGGGAAAACATCACCGCAATGGCCGGATTCCAGAAAGACGGCCGATTTGACCCCGAACGCTATCAACGCATTCTCTCTTCCGAGCGCTTAACACCGGAACGCTTTGAAGCCGGACAACGCGAGGCCCTCTTGGTCAAAAAAGCCCAACTGCTCGTAAAAAACGGGGTTTGGTTGACGCCCGCCGAGATCAAAGACGCGGAAGAAAGCGATCCGGCAAAGGGCGATCCCGACAAAATCATCGAAGACCGTCTTTCCCGCAAGCGTGAACGCGCCGTTAGAGCCTACATCACTTCACTCAAAAAAAACGCGGCTGTCACAATCAAAGAAGAACGCCTTTAGATTTTAAGCCCTCAGCGATAGACCGTCGCTTTTAAGCGGGAAGCCTTATTCGGCACCGTCGAAAGGATCGATGCCGCGCGCTTCTTTCATCCACGACCAGAAAGGCGAGAGCGGGGGCCGTTCGTCCGCCGCGTCTTTCCGATTTTTGAGAAACCCGGCCATTTCTTCCTTAACCAAAACCCGCGCTTCTGCCGTGCGCCCCAAATTGGACAGTGCATAGATTTTATAACTGAAGGCATCACCTCTGAGCGTGGGGTCGGCCTCCGCCCGTGTGAAAGAGGCCACGGCCGATTCGTAGTCTCGATCAGCCATCTGCCGCATGGCCAAATGCACCTGCATCATCGGGCTTTCTCGTGCTTCCGGGTCGGCCGCACGCACAATACGCTGATAATCGGCATTGCTGCCCATGAGCCAGAGCGGCAAGGTTTTGAGTGAAGCCCCGTTTAAAACCCGATCCAAATCCGCAATCACCGGCATGCCCGGATCTCTGAAACCAAACCAGTGGCGATTTAAAATGTCCTGAAACGCAAAATAGGCCAGAGAGTCTTGTCGAAGCCGTTCGGGCCAGAGCCGGGCGATCAGCGGGCTTTTCATAAAACGGGCCTGAGCTGTGCTGATATCCATCCATTGATCGATTAATTTCACCAGGCCCATGCGCGGCCCCGAAGAAGACCTCACCCGCTTTGGAAAATTATCCACAAGTGGCGGTGCCCCTTGGGTGATTTCATTCAAATAAGCGGCATCCCCGATGAAAAGCGGGCCGAGTTGCTCCGGCCGCTCCAAACCCAGATCAATCAATTCTTTTGAAACAATCGGGTCTTGCCATTGCCGCATGAAGACAGATTCCGAGACCGGGCCTTGGGCATTTCGGGTGCCTACGATCATCAGATCCAACCACTGACCGTGCCACAGGGAGCAATCCTCAAAAACGTCGCAAAACGCCCGGAGAATGGCTTTGACGCTCATGGCATCCATTGCATGCAGCGGCAACCAATAGGTGGCAATGCCGCCTTCATTCAGGCGATCATAGAGCAATTGAAAATATTCCCGTGTGTAAAGATTCACGACGCCCGCAACTTCAGGCGGCGGAGGCTCCGCCGTAATCAGATCAAAGCGTCGATCCGTCGTCTGCAAAAAATAACGTGCATCTTCAATATGCACCGCAACACGCGGATCATTCAGCGGCAATGTCGCGGGGTCGGGATATACATTGTCGTTCATTTCCAGAATATCCCTGGAAATATCGACGACATCGATTTTTTGCAACATTTTTGAATCGGTCAAGGCCTTCGCCGTGCTGCCGACGCCATATGAAATCAAGAGCACATCCCTCGGATCAGGGTGAACGGCCAAGGGCCAATAAACAAAGAGTTTCATATAGCGCCGCGAGCGGAAGTCCGTGCTCGACATGGAATAGGAATTGGTAATTAAACGATAAAAAAGCGGTTTTTCCTGCCACTGTTGCTCTAAATAAGTAATGGTTTCAATCAAGCCTTCACGCGTTTCGGTGATGATGCCCGCGCCTTCCGGTGAAATCAGCCGTTGACTCGGCACCCGGAGATGATATTTCTCCATATCGCCCGCAGGAAAAATCAGGAGCCCCAAAGCAACAAGCCCGGCCCCCGCATAGCTCATGGCCGGCACCTTGGCCTTGCCGCTCATCAGCAACAGCCCGATCAGGCCGTAGAGCGCGGCCATAAAAAAAAGAGACCGTTCTATCCCGAAGACCGGCAACAAAAAAAAACCGGCGCTGAAGGCCCCCAGCGCCGCACCCGTGGTATTCGCAAGTGTGAGGGCTCCGGCCGTTGCCGTCTCGGAAGCAAGATAATCCCGCAGGGCCGTGCCGATGAGTGTGAAAAAGAGCCCGGACATAAAAGAAACAGGAAACATGAGCGGTATGCCGACATTCAAAATGCCCGTCGCCTGCGTGATGACCGCCTGCGTATAAGGCTTCACCACATTGGGGAAGAGGGCATACGTGAGCATAGAGAGCACGCTTAAAATAAAAGCCGCTGTTGCCCCTTGCTGTGCAAAACGGGGCTGCTTTTTTAAAATACCCGAAGCGGCAAAACCGCCCAGAGCAATACCTGCCAACACAACGGCCAGCATCAGCGAAAAAGAAGTCGAGTGTCCGGAAATAAAAAGCATCAAAAAACGGAACCAAATGATTTCCAGGGCCAAAAGACAAAAACCGGACAAAAAGGCCGCCGACAAAAAACGCCGTAACGCAGCCGCGCGGTCACGCGCATCGGGCGCCTGTTGCAGCCCTGCGGGTGAAGGCTGCGCCTTGAGCGGCGCAGCCTTCGGGGAAACGACCGCAGGCACCGTGCGTTTATCCAAGCGCCAAGCGATGGCCGCCACCAAGACATTCAGAATACCGGCAAACCAGGCCGTCGCATGCACACCGACCGCTTCAATGAGGACAAACTCCGTCAGCAGCACCCCGAATACGGCCCCAAGGGTATTCCACCCGTAAAGCCGTCCTAGCACACGGCCAAAAACCGGATCTTGCGCCGAAAGCGCCTTTGTCAGCACAGGCAGGGTCAAGCCCATTGCTGTTGAAGGAATGAGCAGCAAGAGAAAAGCAAAGAGCAGCCGGAGTCCATTCAGCATCCAGGGCTGATCCAGCAGCGGAAAAAACAGCGGCGCAAGCCATTGCCCCAGCTCCGGCAGCAGGTAGACCAGGGCCACGCCCGCAAGGCCGATGAGCAGCTCCATAAGGGCATAACAGGCGATGGGATGTTTCAGACGTCCCCGCTCCAGGGCGGCCAAACCGTTTCCCAGCGCCAGTCCGCCCATAAAACCCGAAAGCACAAGGCTGGAGGCCCAGATACTGTTGCCAAAAGCCAGTCCCGCCTGCCGAAACCAAAGGGCTTGAAACATCAGGGCGGAGGCCCCCGAAATCAAAAAAATCGTACAGAGCAGACGTGTCATGCGAAAAGAAGGACGTTAAGCAGGGATAAAAAGCGGCGATTCAAAAACATTAAACACCCGATTTACAGTTATTCGACTAAAAGGCGAAACGTGAATACTAAAGTAAGCCTTTTAAAATATCAATCTTGATCCCAACCCCAAGATCGGCGATTGATTTGGGGAAGAAACCGTCAAGTCGCCTGAAAGACAAAGCCCGAGGCGATGAACACGGTGTTTTAAAAGCCGGTGTCTTGTCCATGACGGCGGGGCTGCTTCAGGAAGTTTTGAAAAAAAGACCGCACAAGACGCCAATGAAGTGGCGGATTTTACCGAGCACCCGGGTTTGAGACACGTGAAAAATATCACCTGAAGACGCCGAGGCGATGCGTGGGGTTCAGCAGTTTGTTAAATGCGCTTAAACATTGCGCATTAAAACTTGAAGGCACTGCGTTTTCCTAATCCGACTCCGATCGTATTCCCTGCATTGCCGCTAATTTTAATCTTAATGCGTTCAAGCGGATAAAACCTTCGGCTTCTTTTTGCACATAGACCGTGTCTTTTTCGAAGGTGGAAATTTCGGGGCGATAGAGGGAGTGCGGGGCCCTGCGGCCCATAACGGTCACATTGCCTTTGTATAATTTGAGGCGTGCGATGCCGGTTACACCTTTTTGTGCCGCGTCCATCATTGTTTGCAGCATTTCGCGTTCGGGGGAAAACCAATAGCCGTTGTACACCATCGACGCATATTGCGGAATGAGACTGTCACGCAGGTGCTGCACTTCCCGGTCGAGCGTGAGCGATTCGATGGCGCGGTGCGCGGCATGCAGAATGGTGCCGCCCGGTGTTTCGTAAATTCCGCGTGACTTCATACCCACGTAGCGGTTTTCCACCAAGTCCACACGGCCAATGCCGTGCATGCCGCCGAGTTGGTTCAATTTTTCGATGAGGGCCGCCGGGGAATACCTTCTGCCGTCAAGCGCAACGGGGTTGCCTGCTTTGTATTCGATTTCAATCGTTGCGGCCTCATCCGGTGCGGCTTCGGGTGAAACCGTTGTCGCAAACATGGCTTCCTGCGGCGCCGTCCAGGGATCTTCCAGGATGCCGCCTTCGTAACTGACGTGCAGTAAATTACGGTCGATGCTGTAGGGTTTGTCCGCCGTCGCTTCAACGGGGATATTGTGCTTTGCGGTATACGCAATCAAATCGGAACGCGACTGAAAGCGCCAATCCCGCCACGGGGCAACAATCTTAATCTTAGGGTCGATGGCGAGATAGGCCAGTTCAAAACGCACCTGGTCGTTGCCTTTTCCCGTCGCGCCGTGGGAAACGGCGTCGGCTCCTTCTTCTTTGGCGATTTCCATCTGCCGTTTTGCAATCAGCGGCCGGGCGATGGCCGTGCCCAAAAGATAAACATCCTCATAAACCGCATTCGCACGCAGCATGGGGAAAATGTAGTCTTCGGCAAAGGTCTCCCTAAGATCTGAAATATAAACCTTTGAGGCCCCTGTTTTTTTTGCCTTTTGTGTCAATGGTGCCAATTCTTCGCCTTGTCCCAAGTCGGCACAATAAGCAATGACTTCGCAGCCGTAGGTTTCTTTCAGCCAGCAAATAATGACGGAAGTATCGAGTCCGCCCGAATAAGCCAGGACGGCTTTTTGAATGCTTTGTGTGCTCATCGATTCAGCAATAACTCCAATATGGCCTGTTGCACGGGCAGTCGATTGGCCGCCTGTTCAAAAATAACGGAATTGGGTCCTTCCATCACGGCGTCGGTAATTTCTTCACCGCGGTGGGCAGGCAGGCAGTGCATCACCAAACAATCCGCGTTGGCCTGTTCAAGCAGGGTTTCGTTTATTTGATAGGGGGTGAGTTTTTTTATTAGGGACGCTTTTTTATTCTCGTCCCCCATTGAAACCCAAACGTCGGTGTAGAGGATGTCGGCCTCTTGCGCGGCTTCTTTCGGATCGCTGCCAATGCTCACGCTGCCCTCGGATTCCCCTGCGAGCCGGGCGGCCTGCGTAAAAATCGCTTTGTTCGGCTGCCGGGTTTTTGGCGAGGCAATGGCGACATGCATGCCTGTTTTGGCGCCTCCGATCATCAGAGAATGGGCGATGTTATTGCCGTCGCCGATATAAGCCAGCTTCAGTCCTTTCAAAGCCCCGCGCTTTTGGTAAATGGTGAAAAGATCCGTCAGAATTTGGCAGGGGTGATAAAGATCGGTGAGGCCGTTAATCACGGGAATCGAGGCATATTGAGCCCAAGTTTCCAGATCCTGTTGTTTAAAAGTGCGTATGACGAGGCAATCCAGATAAGCCGACAAAACACGCGCCGTGTCTGCGATGCTTTCTCCGCGTTTAACCTGCATGTCGTCGCTCGAAAGAAAGATGGAATGGCCGCCCAGCCGGGTAATCGCCACTTCAAAAGAAACGCGTGTGCGCGTCGAGGCTTTTTCAAAGAGCAGCCCCACCACTTGATTTTCCAGCGAACGCAATAAGACGAAGTCTTTTTTGTATTCCTCCGCACGGCCTAAAAGCCAGTTAAAGTCTTTGAGGGAAAGCGGTGCGAGGCTCAGAAAGTCACGTTTCGGCATGCTCCTCCTTATCGGGTTTCGCCTTTAAAATTTTGGATAAAACGGCCAACATGCGCTCAATCTCTTCCTGCCGAATGGTTAAGGGCGGAATCAACCGGAGCGTGTTTTCAGAGGTGCGATTCAGCAAGAGTCCATCGGCCAGGGCAGCTTCAATGACGTCCTGTGCAGGAATCGTCAAATCAAGCGCAATCATGAGTCCGCGGCCCCGTACGGCTTTAATCAAGGGGCATGCGGTTTGAAGTTGTTTTAAAGCGGCGATCAGATAATCCCCTTTTTCCAGGACGGCTTCTAAAAAAGAGGCCTCTTCGGTCAGCCGTTTGAGCACGGCAAGGCCCGCGCTGCAAACAAGGGGATTGCCGCCGAAAGTCGACGCATGGCTGCCGGGTTGAAACACCGAGGCCACGGCATCCTTTGCCAGGATGGCCCCCACGGGCAGTCCGCCGCCCAAACCCTTTGCGATGCTCATGATGTCGGGTACGATGCCAGCGGCCTGATGGGCAAAAAGGTGCCCCGTGCGCCCGATGCCGGTTTGCACTTCATCCAAAATCAATAAAACCCCCGCATTATCACAAATCTTTCGCACGGCGGCAAGATAGCCGGGTTTGGGAATCCGCACGCCGCCTTCCCCCTGAACGGGTTCCAGCAGCACGGCGGCCGTATGCGCGTTGACGGCGTTGGCAATCACATCCGCATTGTCAAAAGGCACTTGCCGGAAACCGGAAAGAACGGGTTCAAAACCCGCCTGATACTTTGCTTGCCCTGTCGCCGCAAGCGCGGCCATCGTGCGGCCGTGAAAGGCGCTTTCGGCTGTGATGATTTCAAAACGGTCACCGGGCCGTTTTTCCTTGGCAAACTTTCGCGCAAGTTTGATCGCAGCTTCCACGGCCTCCGCACCGCTGTTGCAAAAAAAGACTTTGTCCGCAAACGAATGCTGTACAAGGATTTTTGCAAGCTCAATCTGCGGCAGGTTGTAATAAAGGTTTGAAACATGCAGCAGGGTTGCAGCCTGCTGTTGCACCGCTTGCACCAGAACGGGATCACAGTGCCCCAAGGCATTGACCGCAACGCCACTGACAAAATCAAGGTAGGCCTTGCCGTCCACATCCCTCAGCGTGGCACCGGAGCCCTGCTTCAATACCAGCGGGAAGCGGGCGTAGGTCGGCATCAAGACCTGCTCCCCTTCCGCCATCCATTTTTCTGTACGGTTTTGCATTTATAAGTCACTGAAAGAAAAAGAGGTTTATATAACACAGTGTTCTCTTTTTACGCAATATTCTGGACCGCCCCAAGGAAATGCGGGAAAAAGGGTTTTGTGCGGCGGCACAGGCACTGGTGAGATGAAAATAAAGTGGTAAGATTAAAATCAGACCGCATTTGAAAACCCCCGAACTGGAGGGATGAAGATGGAAAATAAACGCAAAAACATTAGAATTCCCATTGCCACGATTGCACACATCACACCACACGGCCTGCAAAAAGGCAGCGAGGTCATGGTGCGCGACTTGTCCACCGAAGGCATGGGCTGTTACGTGGATCATGCCTGTCAAAAAGGCGATATGATGCTCGTGAAGGTAAAACTCGATTTACCGGGTGAGGATTCGGGGGTCATTCAAGCCACACTCATGGGGCAGATTATCTGGGTCAAGCTGATGAATGAAGAGAAAAAATATGCAGTGGGGTTGGAATTCCGGGACATGGCCTCACGTCATCCGAGGCTCTACGAATATTTAAAAGACTTAGGAAAACAGCATATTCCCGATTAGGGTGTGTCGACATTCAGGATGGAAGGTGTTGTTTTCACACGGAAACTGTTTCTTTAACGAAGGATTTTCAGGGCTTTGATTTCTTTTTCATGGTAAGAGAATGAAAAGCTTCCCGAAGAAAATTCTTTCCTGCAATGCAGGTTTTTCCGGGAAATACCCATAAGAATACAGTCTTTTTCTTCCCCTTTCGGGCCCTTAAATCGTACCGGCGCGCCAATATGGTTTTTGGCCTGATCAAAAGAAGTGCGACGATACTGCGGGGCCGCTTCCCGGCGCGCGAAACCCGAAAAATCCGAAACCGCCGACTGCGCCCCCGGCCTTAAAGCGGAAACCGCCGCTTCGGCTTGTTTCGGCGAAAGCGCCTCATTTTGGAGCGAGGCGGAAAGTGATGCGGCCCCGCTTGTCACCGAGGGCTTTCGGCCCTGAGGTGAATGATCCGCATCATTCACGCGCCCGGCTTCAGTCACGCCGTCGGGCCGCGCCTCGAGCCCTGCGACAATCGGGGCGTCTTTTTTTACCACCGCGGTGTGCATCTTTTCAAGATTTTCACGTTGGCTTTTATTGAGGTCCGTGCGGTTTAGAACCTGCTCGATCGCCTCGCGATATTCACGCACTTCCGCCGCCGAAAAATCCGTCCGTTGAAAATCAATAAACCTGCGCATCACCTTCAACATTTCCTGCTGTTTTTCGCTGCGGGGCAATTTTTCCATCACTTCGATGGTTTTTTCCATAAAAGTAAGTGCCATCTCTTCTTCTTGCGTCAGTGTCTTTTGCGGCGATGCGGATATGGCTTCCATTGAAGGCTGAGAGAGACGAACATTGAATGCTCCCGGCGGACTTTCACTCGCAGCAAAGAAGGCAAATGCGAGCGCGACGAGAATCAGTGCGGCGGACGCGCCGGAATGAATCAGGAAGGGCCGCTTGGTTTCGGCCCAAAATTTGGCTGAAAAATAGAACGAAACAAAAGGGATAAAAAAGACCGCCAAACCCCAGCGCGTACTTTTTTTGAACGCCAGCACGAGCAGCCAAACATAGCCCGCAAAAAAAACGAGAGAAAGCACCCAAATCGCAATGAAAAATGAAATCACCTTAAGCCCTTTTTCTTAAAGACGCGGACCAACACGCCCCGGCAACAACACATTTATAAAAATATCCGCTTTAATGAAGTACCGATTAAGATTCGCTGTGAGATTCTTTATGATTTTCAACTTCTGCTGTTTGTTCGCCGGCTTCCGCCTCAGCCGCCTCTGTCATCTTAGAGGAGAATTCAAGCTGAATTTCTTTGGCCAGCTTCAAGTCCTGAAGATCCATTCGGTCGCCGCGTGCGAGTTTCACGAAGAGGCGGTCTAAAAAAGCATCCAGTTGATTTGCGATTTTAGAGGGCGCAACCTGGCTGTCTAAAACCGCATCGCTCATCTCTTCAAGCAAGGGTTTTACCTGCTCAGACGGCTCAGTCGATGGTTTTGCTGTAGAGAGTGGCCCCGGGATTGGAGGAGCGTTATGCGTCGCCTTCGTTTGCTGCAAGACCTCGGGAAGTGGGAGTGCTTCCGGAGGTGCAACAAACGAATCAAGAGGTGGCGTCTGCGGGGAGATTTCAGGTTGTGCGGGGGCCGTTTCGGTTACCGCCGCTTTGGCGGAAAGACTTTTACTGTATTGCAACACGGCTTCAAAACTTGCGATGGAATCGAGTTTTGCAATGCGGCTTGCGCGATCGACGGCTTTATCCGTGTTTCCGGAAAAGAAATCCGTCGTGAGTTTTTCAATCGTCTTCAGGGCTTTTTCGATGTCTTTCAACTCTTGCTTGTTGAGATCGCCCTCAACAGAAAGTTCAAAAACAGACGCTTTGCTCACGGAAAAGGCTTCCGCATCCACCTGAGAGGCCTTGCCGTCAATCACGCCCTGACTGGAATAGATGGCATAACCGGCTTCAAAACGTGAGGCGGAAGAAAGCGTGACCTTGTCGCCCTCCTCCGTAAAGAGTGTGATGTCCGAGCTTTGCCGGACTTGCAGCGCGGCGCTGGAAGATTGTGTTTTATTGGAGGACTCTCTATTCGAGAGCAACGGATTAAAAGATGAAAAATCGGGCAACTGGTGCGAGATCGACGCCATAACAGACACTCCTTACAAAAACCCCGAAGGGTTCGATTTAAATGTTTGTCTCTGTGTCTTTTATCGGTGTGTCGGCTTTAAAACTTGAGGAAAGAAACGAGAGAAAAGATGAAGAGCAAGAAACATTGAAAAACTACAAAAAGAGAGCGGACTTTATCAGAGCTTCCTAAAATCATCCAAAATCAACTGTAATTTTTCCAAATTCAAATGCGCCGCGACGAAGCTCGCCCAGTTTTCAATCTGTTCTTCTTCAATATTTCGAAATGAAACAAGGGCTTTGGGCAAAGGGGGCAAACCCTTTCGGATGCGCAGCACGTTCACAAAACGTCGTCGAAAAAGGTCATTTTCGAAAAGACCGTGCAGGGCCGTGCCGAAAATCAACCCGTCATCGCTCACGGCCCCTTCCTCCGCTTGAGACAAGGGGCTGAAAAAAGCGGGATTGCTAATCGCGCTCACCGGTTGTGTCCGGCCGCAGTGAATTTCATAACCTGCAACCGTTTCCTCCGCATCCTCAAAAAAAGGCGGCTGCCCGGACAAGTGCAGCTTAACCTGTCGGGTGATTTTTTCTTTTTGAAATTCGGTTACGATATCGAGCAATGCAAGTCCTTCGATCACCGCCTGATTCGATTCGACCTCGTCCGGATCAAATAATTCCCTGCCCAGCATCTGATAACCGCCGCAAATCCCGACAATCGGCAGGCCTTCTTTCGCAAGATCTTGAATGCATTGCGCCAATCCCGAATGAACAAGCTGTTGCAAATCGCCCATCGTATTTTTGGAGCCGGGCAGGATTACGGCATCGGGTTGACCCAATTGCGCTGCCGAACGTACAAATCGCAGCATGACTCCCGGCTCCAGCATCAAAGGATCAAAATCCGTAAAATTGGAAAGATAAGGATGCGCAATGATGGCAATATCAATTTCAGGATCACCGTTCACATGGTTTTCCCAACGCAAGGCGTCTTCTTCCATGAGATTGAGCGTCGTATCAAAGGGGATAAGGCCGAGCGTGGGGCAGCCGGTTTTGTTCGTCATAAATTCAATCGCCGCATCAAAAAGGCGTGCATCGCCCCGAAACTTATTAAAGATAAAACCCTGCACGTGCGCACGTTCCGCTTCGGGCAAGAGTTCCAGCGTGCCCACCAAAGACGCAAGGCTGCCGCCTTTGTCGATATCCGTCACCAAGAGTACGGGCGCACCTGTATGCCGTGCGACTTCCATATTCACAATATCAAATTCACGCAGATTTACCTCCGCCGGACTGCCCGCACCTTCGATAACAATCAGGTCGTAGTCCTCCGATAAGACAGACAAGGCATCCCGAATCACATCCCACTTTAAAGCCCGAAGGGCCTTGTTTTGATGAAATTGATCCAAGGCGGCCACATCCGCATAAGGTTTTCCTTTTAAAATCAACTGCGCGTTTTTCTCCGCCGTGGGTTTGAGCAAGATGGGGTTCATTTCGATGGTCAGTGCCGTGCGCGCGGCCATCGCTTGCAGCGCCGTCGAGCGGCCTACTTCACATCCGTCCGACGTCACATAGGAATTAAGCGCCATGTTTTGTGCTTTAAAAGGCGCAATACGAAGACCCTGATTTGCAAAAATCCGGCAAAGCGCAGCCGTGATGACACTCTTGCCGACGTGAGAGCCCGTACCTTGAATCATGAGGAATTGGGGTTTTGTTCTCATTGTCGGTAGTACCGGATTGGAATGTGTTGCCGATACAAATAAAAATCCTTATCGGTCGTAAAAATCGGCGTCTTTATTGGTTTTAAGCCCCTCGAGCGTTAATGCCTGCTCAATAAGTGCGGTATCAATTGCAAGATTTGTTGCTATCTTTCACACTTCCATTAACACATGTTAGCACACAAAAAGATGTGTGAGAATGGGCGGCGCATCGCTCACTCAGCCTTTATGCCGTTGCCAGAGGGTTTCATTTTCATTTTGCGCTTGCGCGATCCAGCGAGAGAGCACGAAAAAAGCATCGCTCAGGCGATTGATGTAACGTAAAACTTCCTCCGGCACGGGCTCTTCTTTATTGAGCCGCACGCAGAGGCGCTCGGCTCTTCGGCAGACTGTGCGGCTTTGATGTAAAAAAGCTCCGACTTTTCCGCCGCCGGGCAGGATGAATTCTTTCAGCGGGTTTAGTTTCTTCTGGCAGTCATCCATTAATTGTTCCAAAGCCGTAATTTCTTTGGACAAAATCGTTTTCATCGCTGCGGATTCCCGGCCCGGCGGTGTTGCCAGGATGCTGCCAATATCAAAGAGCCGGTCTTGAATCGTGTGCAGCCATTCATCCAGTTTTGCGGTTTCGGCGAGGCCGCCGTTTTCATTAAAAGCCCGCGCCAAACCGACGATTGAATTGAGTTCATCGACCGTGCCGTAGGTTTCAATACGAAGATGATCTTTGGCGATTTTCTGGCCGCCCGCCAAGCGGGTGGTGCCTTTGTCTCCGGTGCGGGTGTAGACTTTTGAAATGCGCATGTGTTTATCCTTAATTTTAAGCGGGCCGCTTGTGCTTCTTATTGACGCACAATGCCGTACAGGGAATCCGCGATTAACAGGAGTGTTCCTTTCGGAGCGATTTTTTCGAGTGCTTCAAAATGCGCCGTTTTGAAAGCAGGCAGGCGCTCCGGCCCCAATTCATCCAATAAACCTTTGTATCCCGCGCTGCAGATCAAGGCCCACCAATCGTGCAAAGTGATTGCATAGCGGATTTTGCGGCAGACAATATCCACATCGTCCACCCCTGCGGCATGACACAAGTCCCGAATTTCCTCCGGACTTTGCAGGCGTGTTATTACAGGTTTGGGTGGTTCTATGCCGTAGGGTTTTAACTGTTCAAGAAACAGGTCGTTATAAGGGCTAAAGGCGGTTTTTGTAAAACTGGAAAAAACAAAAACCCCGCCGGGTTTGAGCCGACCCACGATTTTTCTGAAGGTGCCTTCAATGTCGGGGAAGAAAAAAAGCCCGTAGGCGCAGGTAATCAGCGCAAAACCTGCTGCATCTTCTGTCAGGGTTTCGGCGTCCTGTCGTACAAAATCGATGTTTTTTAAGCCCAGATTTCGGGCCTTTTTTCGGGCTTGAGACAGCATGCCTTCGGACAAATCAAGGCCTTTGATATTTAAATCCGGCCAACGTTGCGCGGCATACAGGGCAACGCTTCCCGTGCCCGTGCAAACATCGAGCATGCGGCCCTCCCCTTCAAAATTCGCGCAATCCAAGAGGTGTTCGGCTGAAATCGAAAAAAAACGGTTGCCGTCATATCGCTTTGCAACATCATTAAAAATCGCCTGAATGCGTTCTTTTTTCTCAAGATCCGTCACGGAGAACCTCTCCTTATTTTCTGAGGTACCGCAGCCTCGCAGCCCGCGATCGGGACTTTTGCCTTCTGTATCGTCTTCCTGTTTACTCACATCCATCTCAAAAAAGGCGGAATGTCTCATTCCTGAACATCGCACGGCGATGTTCAGGGTTTTTTGATATGATTGCAGCCCTAATGAAAAAAGTCAAAAAAGAGGTGTCTTTCGGATAACTCCCGAAAACGCAATAGAATATAATAACCGCAACAAAAATCCATACAGGGTCTCATGAAAAAACGCCACCTGATTTTCACCCTGATTTTCTTGATGTCTGTCGTCAGTGCCGAAGCCGCAGGCCGTTTTTACGCGGGCATCGCGCTGGGGGAAACAACGGTTTCCGAGGCTTGCAAGCGCGTCCGCTCGGACTGCGACGACAGCGATGTTGGACTGAAGGTCTTCGGCGGCTTTCAAATTTCACGGCACTGGGGTCTTGAAGCCGCATATGTCGATCTGGGCCAAGTCACCGCTGCGCTGTCCTCAAGCGGCACACCGTCCATCACTGCCAGAATCGAAGGCTTCACGCTTTCAGGCGCAGGGACCGTACCGCTTTCAAAAAAATTCGATTTTTTCGCCAAGGCCGGGTTGTTTCGGTGGCAGATCGAAGCCGCGCGTTTCGGGAGGTTTGCAACACAAAGGCAAACACAAGACGGTACGGATTTCACCTTTGGCGCCGGCATGGTTTTTCGGTTCACAGAAGACATGCGCTTGCGGGCGATGTGGGAACAGTTTTCGGACATCGGGGACCGGAATACCTCAGACATTCATCTTTTTTCGGGCGGGATGGTCCTCTTTTTTTAAGGCTTTTTACGATTGATAATCCGGGAACAGCCCGTTAAGATGTGCACGATAAAAATCCGGGGGACGACAGGAAACACACATGAATAAACTCAAGGCATTACTCCGGGCCGGTGAAACCCCCTGGATGGGCATCTACCTGCGGCTGCTTGGCGTCACTTATCTGGCCTTGTCCGGGCTGCATTTTGCCAACTTGCTCGGATACGGTCAGATCCCGCTGGAAGATCTGACGGGGGAGGCAAAAACCGCAAGCCTCATTTATGCGCAACTATTTGCCTTCAGCGCAGTCGGGCTTTGGATGCGCCGCTCCTGGGGCATCATCCTTTTTTTTATCACCGCTTTTTCGCAACTGGCGCTTTATGCAGGTTTTCCGGAACTCGTCGCGACAACGGATGAACAGCTGCAAGCCTTGCAAGGCATCATCAACTACCACATCTCGACCCTGGCGATTTTTATCATCATTCGTATGCAGGGCCGTTAAGGAAACCCAGACTTCATCTGGGCTTCCTTATGTTTGATTTCCCGAAGGATGCTTCCCGATGACTTGGGGGAAACCGCATCCGCTGTGCTATGATGCCTTTTGAAAATAAACGGAGGGCGGGGGTGATTTTAGTCGGTTTGACAGGCGGTATTGCAAGCGGGAAAAGCATTGTCTCCGGATTTTTACAGAAAGAAGGCGCCGTTATCGTGGATGCAGATGAGATCTGCCATACACTCATCCTTAAAGGGCACAAAGCTTATTCAAAGGTGATTTCCGCGTTCGGCACACAAATCCTGAATTCAGAGGGTGAAATTAACCGAAAAAAGCTGGGAAACATCGTATTTAAAGATGCGCAAGCACGTGAACATTTAAATCAAATCCTGCATCCCCTTGTCTTCGCGCAACTTGATACTGAAAAACAACGTATTGCCCGCGAAGCGCCGCATCGCGTTCTTATCTTCGATGCGCCCTTGCTTATCGAAACGCAAGCCTATAAAAAAATGGACCGGGTCCTCCTCGTCTATGTTGATCGTAAAACACAACACCGGCGCCTTATCCGGCACCGGGGACTTACACCCGCCGAAGCGACGCTTCGCATTGCGGCGCAAATGCCGCTCGATGAAAAGCGCCGCTTTGCCGATGAAATCATTGACAACAATAAATCCCTTGATGCACTGAAAGACGAAGTGCACGCAATATATCAGCGGCTTTTGAAAAAAGCCGCTGATATAGAACCCGAAACCCCTGCCTGAAAGCCGAGCTCTAAAATCCGCGATTGCGGAATTTAGGCGAACGCTTCTCCTTGACTTTGTCGACGCAGGCCGAATAAAATTTCACCTTGGAGAAAAGAATGCGCAGAGAAAGGATTACAAAAGCCGTTATTCCCGCCGCCGGTATGGGCACACGCTTTTTACCGGCCACCAAAGCATCCCCTAAAGAAATGTTACCGCTTGTGGACAAACCGCTGATCCAATATGTCGTCGAAGAAGCCGTTTCCGCCGGAATTCGTCAAATCATCATCATTACCGGCCGGGGAAAACGGGCGATTGAAGACCATTTCGATATTTCATTCGAGCTGGAAGAAACCCTAAAACAAACAGGCAAAGCGCATCACATCCCGGGCTTAAGGAAGATTTCCGAGATGGCCGATTTTTGTTTCATCCGGCAGAGCAAACCGCAAGGCTTAGGGCACGCGCTCTTGTGCGCAAAACACCTGATTGGCGACGAAGCCTTTGCCGTCCTGCTTGGAGACGACATCGTCGATCATCGCACTCCCGCCTTGAAACAAATGATTGATGTCTATGAACGCACGCCCGCACCTTTAATCGGCGTGCAGCGTGTTAACGACAGCGAAGTCCATCAGTACGGCATCCTGGATGCCTCGCAAGCCATTGATGGGCTGCACAAAATCGACCACTTGGTTGAAAAACCTTCTGCCGAAGAGGCGCCTTCAAACCTCGCCGTCATCGGTCGTTATCTGCTCATCCCGGAAATATTCGAAATGCTTGAAAAGACAAAACCGGGGAAAGGCAACGAGATTCAACTCACGGATGCCTTAAATGACCTCTCCGCCTTTAGAACCATGTATGGTTATCTGATCAAAGGCAACCGCTATGATGCAGGGGATAAGCTCGGCTTCCTGCAAGCCACCGTCGAAATGGGGCTTAAGAACCCGACTTTAGGAAAAGCATTTAAAACCTATTTGAAAGGTCTGTCCCTATAAGAGTTGACAAAAAATAGCGCAAAGCCCTATTTTCTGCCATTGCATTTCAATTAGAACCGACTACAAGGGAGCCCCGTCCTTATAAAAGGAGTTTTTTGTGCCCGAATCCCCTGAAAAAAAGAATGTGAAAACGAAAATTCCCGGCAAACTGCCTTTGTTGCCGGTCCGGGACATTGTTGTTTTTCCCCAGATGGTGCTGCCGCTTTTTGTCGGCCGCGACTTGTCCGTAAAGGCCATTGAAAAAGCCGTTTCCGAGAAGAAATTGGTCTTGCTCGCCGCCCAGAAATCTTTGGACGTGGAAGACCCCAAAGCAAAGGACATTTACACGCTGGGCACCGTGGGCACCATCATGCGCATGCTCAGACTCTCCGATGGCAGGATTAAAATCCTGGTGCAGGGCATCAAAAAAGCCAAAATTCTTTCTTTTTCCCAAACCGCGCCCTATTACGAAGTCGAGATCGAAACCTTGGAAGAACCCGTCTTAACGCAAATTTCAGCCGAAGTTGAAGCCACGGTGCGCGCCGTAAAAGAACAAATGGAAAAAGCCATCTCCTTTGGAAAATTCCTCATGCCCGACGTGGTCGCGCTGATTGAGAACCTGGATGATCCCGGCCGCCTCGCCGATCTTGTGGTTTCCAATCTGGGACTTAAAGTAGATGTCGCGCAGGACGTGCTTGAGACAATTGATCCGGTTGAGCGACTTAAAAAAGCCAGTGATATCCTGGGCAAGGAACTGCATGTTTTAATCATGCAGCAAAAAATTCAGTCCGAAGCCAAAGGAGAGATGGACAAAGTCCAACGCGAATATTTTCTTAGGGAACAACTCAAGGCCATTCAGAAAGAACTGGGCGAATCAGACGATCGCTCGGAAGAAATCGACGATTTCCGGGAGAAAATCGCCGCAGCAAAAATGACAAAAAAAGTCGAAAAAGAAGCCATGAAACAGCTCCGTCGCCTGGAACGCATGCATCCCGATGCCGCCGAAGCCGTAACTGTACGCACCTATTTGGAATGGATGGTTGAACTGCCTTGGAGCAAGCAAACGAAAGACCGCTTGGATATTAGCGCGGCGAAGAAAATTCTGGACGAAGACCATTACGATCTGGAACGCATCAAGGAACGTATTTTGGAATATCTCGCTGTCAGAAAAATGAAAGGCAAACTGAAAGGGCCGATTTTGTGTTTTGTGGGTCCGCCGGGTGTCGGTAAAACCTCTCTCGGAAAATCCATCGCGCGATCCCTTGGACGGAAATTTGTCCGCATTTCCCTGGGCGGTGTGCATGACGAGGCCGAAATCCGGGGCCACCGGCGCACCTATGTCGGCGCATTGCCGGGACGCTTGATTCAGGGCATGAAACAGGCGGGCACAGCCAACCCCGTTTTTATGATGGACGAAATTGATAAAATCGGTACCGACTTTCGCGGCGACCCCTCCTCCGCGCTCCTGGAAGTGCTCGACCCCGAACAGAATCACAGTTTTTCGGATCACTACCTGGGTGTGCCTTTTAATCTTTCAAACGTCATGTTTATCACCACGGCGAATCAGATTGACCCGATTCCGCTTCCTCTTCGCGACCGGATGGAGATGATCGAGCTTTCGGGCTACACCGTGGAAGAAAAAGTCGGCATTGCAAAAAACTTTCTCCTGCCCCGGCAACTGGAAGAACACGGCACCGCCCCCGCCCTCGTCAAAATTTCGGATGCCGCCCTGGATCAGATCGTCACCCATTACACCCGGGAAGCCGGTGTGCGAAATCTGGAGCGGGAAATCGCCCGCGTGCTTCGCAAAATCGCACGTAAAATCGCCGAAGGCGGAAAAAAAGTCATTCGTGTCACGCCTTCAAACCTGCATCAATTTCTGGGTATTCCAAAATTTATTCCCGAAGCGGAGGCCGAATCGGATAGCATCGGCGTCGCAACGGGTCTGGCCTGGACGCCCACCGGTGGAGACGTTTTGCAGATCGAAGCCACGCTCATGAAGGGCAAAGGGGAATTAATTCTCACGGGTTCTCTGGGTAAGGTCATGAAAGAGTCCGCACAAGCCGCTCTTTCCTATATTCGTTCTCAGGAAAAAGCCCTCAAAATCAAACCCGCACTTTTTGCAAAAAACGACATCCACATCCACGTGCCGGCGGGTGCAATTCCAAAAGACGGCCCTTCTGCGGGTATCACCCTGGCAACGGCCCTCACTTCGGCCTTTACGGGGGTGCCGGTGCGACGGGATGTTGCCATGACCGGAGAAATCACACTCCGGGGCCGGGTCTTGCCCATCGGCGGCCTGAAAGAAAAAATTTTGGCGGCAAAACGCGCAGGCATGAAGACCATCATCTTCCCGAAGCGGAACGAAAAAGATCTTGAAGAAGTGCCCAAACATCTGCAAAAAGGCCTTGAATTTGTTTTTGCCGAGCAAGTTGATACCGTTTTCAAACATGTTTTCCGTAAAAAAAGAGGGCCTAAAAAACCGGCTTCGGCCAAATCCAATAAGACCGTGAAAAGGCCCCGGGCGACCGCAAGAGCCTCCTGATGCCCTTGGCGGAAATCGGTGAATTCGGCTTTATTGCGCAGATACGGAAACAGTTTTCCACCTCACAGGCCTTTGTCTCGCTCGGCATCGGAGATGATGCGGCGGCCTTCAAACCCGGCCGGGGCATCTACGGCCTCCTGACCACCGACACTCTCATTTCAGGCACACACTTCAGTCGCAACTACAGCTCTTTTGAGCAGGTCGGGATGAAGGCCGTGGCTGTGAATTTAAGTGACATCGCCGCGATGGGCGGTCGGCCGCGCGCTTTTTTAATATCGCTCGGCATTCCGGACGACATGGCACTGCCTGATTTAAAACAGCTCTATCGCGGTATTGCCAAGGCCGGCCGCGCGGCCAATATTGCGCTCATTGGTGGAAATACCACATGCACTCAGGGTCCTTTTTTCATTTCCATCACGCTCTACGGAGAAGTTGTAAAAAATCAGATGATTCGGCGCAGCGGCGCAAAACCCGGAGATGCCATTTATGTCACCGGCACACTGGGTGACGCGGCGGCGGGTCTCGATTGTTTAAAAAAAGGTCGGGCGATCAGGGGAAACACCGCTTTAATCCGAAGACACCGGCTTCCAAAGGCCCGCACGGTAGAAGGGCCGATCATCGTCCGGGCCGGGGCATCGTCCATGATTGATCTTTCGGACGGACTGACAGCCGACCTCAACCATGTCCTAATACAAAGCGGTGTCGGCGCGGCGCTTGATCTTAGCCGGATTCCGCTTTCTCCCGCGCTTAAACGCTATGCAAAACAAAACAAGGTGAGCGCACTCGATTTTGCGCTCTACGGGGGAGAAGACTACGAATTGCTTTTTTCCGTGCCTGAAAACAAAGAAAAAAAATTGAAACACCTGATTAAAACCGGCCGCATTCAGGCCACACGCATTGGAACGATCCTCTTAAAAAGAGAAGGCATGCGTATACGGGCGGCCGATGGAAGCACCCGAAAAATTGTCCCGAAGGGATACGATCATTTTTCTACCGGCAGAAGGACATGAGAAAGCTCTGCTTCTGTCCTCCTTCTACAGACAAAAAAACCGAAAAACACCGCCCGGCTCAACGTTGTGAGGTTTGAATAAGATCAACCTGCTACGGTCGAGGCGGTTTCGTTTTCGTCGCTTGGCGTGCTCAGGTTGACTGAAACGAGTTTGGAAATCCCGGTTTCCTCCATCGTAACGCCGTACAACACATCGGCGATTTCCATCGTAAAACGATTGTGCGTGACAATGATAAACTGGGTTTGACCGGACATTTTGATGAGGGCCTGTGAAAAGCGGCGGGTGTTTTCTTCATCCAGCGGGGCGTCGATTTCATCCAAAAGACAAAAGGGCGTGGGATGAATGAGGAAGGTCGCAAAAAGCAGTGAAATCGCGGTCAATGCCTTTTCTCCTCCGGAAAGCAGCAGCAAACTGCGTCTGCCTTTTCCGGGGGGCTGGGCCATCATTTCGATGCCCGACTCCAGGGGATGGGCTTCATCCAGCAAGACCAGTTCCGCAGTGCCGCCGCCGAAAAAGGAAGAAAACATCTCGGAAAATTTTTGATTCAAGGTATGAAAGGTGTCCACGAAGAGGCCCCGCGTTGTTTTATTAATCTTGGAAATCGCTTCACGCAGGCTTTCGATCGACCGGGTCAGATCTTCTTCCTGCGTACTCAAAAACCGGAAGCGGGCATCCAGTTCCTTGTATTCTTCGATGGCCGCCAGATTGACCGGGCCCATGCCCTCTATTTTTTCACGGAGCCGACCGGCTTCTTCTCGTGCGGCCTCAATCGGCATTTCCGAATCGGCATCCTCCACATCGGCGATTTCGATCTGATACCGCGATAAAACGGATTCTTCGACTTTTTGGCACTGCATGCTCACGGTCACCTTCTTGAGGGCCTTCTCTTGCAGCATTTCGTGGATTTGATTGAATTTTGAGCGCAGGCTTGCCATCTGTTGCTCTTCCTCTTGCATGTGCGAAAGCAGGGCGGCGTGTGATTCTCGGGCGTCCCGAAGGGCTTTTTCACATGTGAGCCGTTCCTCAGACAGGGCCGAGATCGCCGTTTCGGCTTCGGCCTCCTCGATTTTTCCCGCCGATAATTTTTCCTGTAAGACCCCTTCGAGCGCATGTTTTTCGTTGATTCGACCGGCAAGGGTCTCTTTTTCACGAAGAAGCCGGGCTTGTTTTTCAAACAGATGTCGTTGTTGTTCCTTCAATGAATTGCTCTTCATTCTAAGCTGAACAACGGTTTCGCTGAGCGCGGCCAGTTGCTCGCGTTTCTCATGCAAGGTCTGCTTCAAGGTCTCAAGTGCTGTTTCTTTTTTTGCTTGCTCCGCGTGCGCTTCGGCAATACGACGATGCTCGGCTTCTTCGGAGGCAATCAGGGTTTCTTGTTCGTTTAGCCCTTCTTCCTGCTCAAAAAGGACGGTTTCACGTTCCCCCTTAAGCCGCTCGACTTCGTATGTCAGGGTCTTTTGCTCATTTTGGACCTTAAGTTGTTCAAGATCTAAGGCGCGTATTTCCTCGGATATGTGCGCGATTTTCTGACGGGCGCTTTCCACACTTTCTTGAAGTCGGACAATGTCTACCTGACACGCGTCCGCTTCATTTTGAAGTTTTTCGGCTTGATCACTCAGATGCTGCAGCTCACGTTTTTGCCCCAACAAGCCTTTTTTCCCCTGTTCTCCTCCGGAGACGACCCCAAAACCGTCTACGACTTCGCCCTTAAGCGTTACCCACAGGGCTACTTCCGGCATACCTTCCCAGGCTTTGAATAGGGCTTCAAGGTCTTTCATGATCACGATGCCGCCCAACAGGGCATCGGCAACGGCATCGTCACCGGGTCGCACCGAAACAAGGTCACGCGCAAGGCCGATCATGCCTTCAAAGGCCTCCGTTGCAAGAGAACGTATGTTCTTATTTTTTGCGGCACGCGGACGGCGCGGGAAGAAGGTGCCGCGTCCCAACTCTGCCTCGCGCAGATACCGGATGCCTTTTTGAATTTCCGCATGGTTTTCAACAACAATGCCCCGGAGTTTGGTTTCAAGTACCGCCTCCAGCGCCAGTTCATAAGCAGGCGGCACCTCGATGAGATCCGCGACCATGCCTTTAAGTCCCTCAAGCTGCAAGAGCGGGTTTTCCGTGCCTTCCCGTTTATTAAGAAAACCCCGATAAAAACCCTCATGTGAGGCCACACGGGCTTTAACATCCACTGACGCTTCTTTGAGGGATTGCAGCTGCTCTTCTTTATTTTGAATCGCTTCTTCCGTTTTTTCCAAATGCGAAACGGTGTCGCGGCGCGCCGTCTTTAACAAGGCAAGCTGCTCGGCGTTTTTCTGCTCCGCTGTTTTAAAGCCCTGCAAGGCACGCTCTGATTGTTCCAATTTTTCCTCAATCGTTTCCTGCTCAAGACGCAGTCGTTCTTGCTGCTTCAGTAAACCGTCTTTTCGTGTTTCAAAATGAACGAGGTTGTTTTTCGAAGTCGTGATCTGCGCGGAGAGATCAAAAAGACTGACTTTGCACCGCTCCAGATCGGTACTGAGATCCAGTACGGCTTCCTCGACTTGACGGGTGAGTTTATCGTGTTCGGCCAGGGCCGTTTCCGCTTCGGGCAGGGTTTTTGCGATCCCCGCCGCCTCTTCGTCCAAGATGCACCCTTCTTTTTCGAGCGCGGCTAAAGCGGTTTTTAAACTCAAAATGTCCTGATCCGTCCGAGCCCGGGCCTCACGCCACTCCTGTTGCTGCACATGCAGGGTTTCAAGCTTGCCTTCCCATCGCTGAATATTTTTTTCGACCTCAGCCAATTCACGGCCTAGTTCAGAAAGCCCCTGTTCTTTTTCCGTCATTTGGAGCTTGTTGCCGGCATAATCGGTTTCCAGGCGGTTCAGTTGACTTGAACGGTTATCCGATTGCGCTTGAAGTTCGGCTTCTTCCCTTTCAAGCTCCGCCTGCTCATTTTTCCATGTCGTCCATTCGTGATGCGCCACCTGCAAGTCGAGGGTTTTAAGTATCGCGCTCATTTCTTGTACTTTTTCAGCCTTTTTGGCTTGACGATCCAGGGCGTTGCGCTGTCGTTTGATTTCGCCGATGATATCGGTGACACGGGTCAGGTTTCGTTCCGTTGCGTCAAGCTTGCGCAAGGCTTCGGCCTTGCGCAGCCGATATTTTGCAATGCCCGCCGCTTCTTCAACAATTTCCCGGCGCTGCATGGGTGATGCCGTAATGATGTCGTCCACCTTGCCCTGCTCAATGATCGTATGCGCGTGGTAACCGGCACCGATGTCGATGAGCAAATCCCGGATGTCTTTCAAGCGACAGGGGTTTTTATTAATGAGATATTCACTTTCCCCGGAACGATACAGCCTTCGGCTGAAGGTCAATTCCGCATAGGGTGTATACGGCGGCGGGAGTTCGTTGGTAATGTCTCCAATTGTCAAAGTCACTTCGGCAACGGAAAGGGCTTTTCGCTGATCCGTTCCGCTAAAAATGATATCCTCCATCCGTTCGCCCCGCAAACTTTTGGGGCTCTGTTCCCCCAAAACCCAGAGAATCGCATCGGCAAAGTTGCTTTTACCGCAGCCGTTTGGACCGACAATGCCGGTAATGCCTTTTTGAAAAGTAATCACCGTTTTGTCAAAAAAAGATTTAAAACCAAAAACTTCTAACCGCTTGAGTCGCATGGATCATCTCGGAATAATGTGATCAATATGATAACAGATGTCATCTTGAAAAAAACAAAGATGGAAGGCTTAATCAGAGCTTCCTTAAATAACATAAGCTCTAAGGCTTGTAAAGAAAGACTTTGCACACAGAACACGTTTTCGGAATTCATTGAAGTCCTAAAAACGACATCGCGACAAGCACGCGCTTGCTTAAAGTGTATCACAAGATAAAGATGCCCCCTCATTAGCTTATTCCGGAATCCGGAACGGCCTCCAAAACTCCTTCCGGAATCCGGAATCAACACAAAAAATCCTACATAAAAAATTAATTAATTTTGTATTTTATCTAAGCGTTGCCTTCTCTCAATGAGGCACACGAATTGCTTTTCTCTCGCACCGTAGCGAAAAATCAACACGCGATGGTGGAGAGCCATTCACCGAAAAAGGGGGAAGGCATGACAGGAAGTGAAGTCCGTTTTAAAAACGGTATTGAATACAAATTTCAAGATTTATCCAGTTTATTAGGAAAACAGGCGGCTAAATCCAGCAAAAAAGTCACACATAAACCCGACTTACTTCGGAACTTACAAGAACAAAAACAGCATCTTCTGAAAAAAATTGAGACCTGGCAACGTTGCCCGAAAGTGTACCGGCGCCAGCTTTATAGACGTTTATACAATATCGAACTCTCCAAAAAAGACGCAGGCGCGCATTTAGATGAAATGCGCCGGGAATTGGAAATGCTCGCATTTAATTTACAGCTGAACCCGCAATGGGTACGCGGTCTGTTGAAACTCATTGATGAAATTCTTGACCAGACCGAATCAGATCAAAGACAGCGTTTAACAAAGGAGTTGAGGATGATGCAAGAGGCATTGGGTACACTAAAACACGGATGCAATGTGTATCAAATCCAGCTCTAAATTATACAATCAATACTCAGGAGCAAAGCATGCAACCTGCTATTTTAGAACAAATCGGCCATAGGCCGGCATCCGGATTTTACTTAGGTGAATGTGATGCCGGAACATCGGGAAACGGAAATATACTTGCCGGCATCCGGCAAGCGGAGTACGCTGATTTGATTAAACGCCGAAATGCGCCGGATGTTTTGATCATCAGTCATCAGGGTGAAATTTTATGGATCAGCCACGGGAGTTCATCCATTTTGAGATTACTCGAAACCGCTTTGCAAAGCCCCGAAGAACGAGAAGCAAGGCTTCAACTCCGGCAAACGCTTCAGCATTTGCGCAGGGCTGTCTTACTTCAAACGGAAGGCAGCGGCAATAAAGAGGGCATCGGACAGCCGACAGCCCTCTTTGCTTTTCGGGAGCAAGCGGTTTTGCTTCGGGGATTGCGCCTCAAGGGCACGATGCAGTCGCAAGCTTTCGTCATGATCTTCATCGAAAAAGTCAAACGCAATGTCCGGAAAAACGAAACACAATGCTTGCCCGGTTTTACACCCCGCGAACACGCGGTGCTGCGTTACGTGAAAAAAGGTTTTACCAATAAAGAAATTGCCTGCGTCTTGAAGATCGGCGTACACACCGTAAAAGACCATGTGAAACGCATTATGAAAAAAGTCAATGTGCATACGCGTACCGGCATTGTTGGAAAACTGGAAGAAAATAAAGCGACCTTTCGGTGATTTGGAACAAAAAAGAGGTATGTTCAAGAAACACACAGGGATCTGTTTTTTAAGGAAGCGCTTGCTTTTGAAAAGGGCGATTCTTTTGTAGTCGTTTCAATTTGACCTGACAGGTACCGGTTTTGAAGAAGGGTCTGTCAGGTCAAATTCAATTCACAAATTTTTCCTTCCAGATTTCTTTTCCATCTTCCAATGTCACCATGGGCGTGCACCCACAGCACATCTTCCCTATTGTTCAGACTCCGTGCTGCATTGGAATGGATTATTGAGAACGCCCCTTAGCCTCCACATGCTCAACCTGCCAACAATATTCTTAAGCGGCATATCTCATGTAAATACCCTCGACCTCAAGACCGATTCAGAGCTTCCTTGAGGCTTTCAAAAAAACACTGCTGCGGTTAGAATAGAAAAATAATACCAAGCCAAACCTTTAAAAAAGGATCGAATCCCCTATGCATATCTCATTTGAAGTCGTGCCCCGAGACGCGCAATCCCTAAAAACGCAGCTCGATTTTGTTAAACAGCACCTCCCTTTTGTGGATACCATCAATGTGCCTGATCTGCTGCGCCTTCCGATTCGAAGTTGGGCTTCCGGAGAATACGTCCCGCGTGATCAATATTGCTTTATTCCGCATTTGCGGGCCATTGATTTTGATCTTAAAAAAACACGACTGGAACAACTGATTCATGATTTTGAACTGGATACGGTTTTGCTGGTTTCAGGAGATCCTCCACCGGATATGTCCCACCTCATCTACGATACCCGGCTATTGGATATGATTGCCAAAGTACGGATTGCTTTTCCCAAGATTACTATTTTTGCGGCACTTGACCCCTATCGCAGCAGCGCAAAAAAAGAACGGGATTACGCGTTGAAGAAGTTGGATGTGGGGGCAGATTATCTGATGTCGCAGCCTTTTTTTGATATCCGGCTGCTTGAAGTTTTCAGTGAACTCATTCCAAAAGAAAAAGCCTATTGGGGTATTAGCCCGATTGTGACGGATAAAAGTCGAGCGTATTGGGAAAAAATGAATCAGGTGATTTTTCCCGGCGACTTTAAACCGACTTATGCATGGAATATCGCCTTCGCACAAAAGGTCCTTAATTTTTGCCTGACAAACGGCGGCAATGCTTATTTCATGCCGATTAAAATTGATCTTGAAAAATATTTTTTACCCATCGAAGAGATGATGAAGGACAACCGAAATTCAGACAGTCTCTCATCTCCCTCATATTGAGCTTTCTTTTAAGTCAATCCCAAAGGTTCGTGAGGGTGTTCGTGTCAGTAAACCTCAGCGGATCGATTCAGCCGATCGAGCGCAAGACCCGAACCGAATCATACAAGAGAAGCGGGTTCCGGCACAGGCGCAGGAGCTTGTGCTTCAAGCAGCAGGCTGGCCTGTCTTATTCTGAAATCATTGTCGAATCCGCTTCTGTTCACAGCAATGGCGACTGTTCTGGCCTTCCATCATCGACCCAATCCAACCAGGAAGCAGTTAAATGAAACGCAAAGGTATCAATGCCGAGGAAGACGGTATCATTAAATATCGTTTCACCCCCGCCGCTTTTACCTGTTACTCGGATTTTGATTCTTTCCCTGGGGGTAAAATTTCCGCCGCCCATGCCGCTGATTTCAAAAAAAGCGCTGCGGATACAATATCAAAACTTGTGTCAAACCTTGTTTCGTCCAGTGTTGGAAGATATCTTGGACTCACAACACTGCCTCCTTCCTTCATATCGATTAAACATGCCTACCCCCTTACATAAAAGCGCGTACCTTTTTTAAACTTAAGACCATTTCTCAAGTCATCTGTTGTGAAAAAGAAATAATTGAGCTAACCCTACCAATACATCATTATTGTTACTTTATTCTAAGAATATCCGTGCTTGACTTCTTTTGAGTGTCGAGTTTTCCGTCATTGAGATTTGTGCATTGAATCGCCCCATCTTCTCTTCCTAAAAAATTCAACCCGGACTTAAATCAGCGCTTCCTGAATTGTGGTCTTTTCGTGATACGTGCTTGAAGCATTTCTGTCATGCTGTCATTATTTAGGAAACGCTGATCCGGTCGGTGTTTCCTTGGTGCGAGGGAGATAAAATGAAGCGAACCATAAAAATGGGCCGTGCTGTTTTTTTTGCTGCCTTTTTGTTGATTTTCGGGGCAATATCAAGCAGGGCGGAAAACTTTGAGACAGCAACTTTCGGGGGCGGCTGTTTTTGGTGCACGGAACATGATTTTGATGAAGTGCCCGGTGTTATTTCAACCACTTCAGGTTACATGGGGGGACATAAAAGAAATCCGACTTATCAAGAGGTTTCCGCAGGTGTAACAGGGCATACCGAGGTGGTACAAGTTGTTTTCGATCCTATAAAAATCAGTTATGCCGCATTGCTGAATATCTTCTGGGTGAGTATTGATCCCACTGTGAAAGATCAGCAATTTTGCGACCGCGGCAATCAATACCGCAGTGCAATTTTTTATCACGACGAACAACAAAAAAGACTTGCCTTGGCTTCAAAAAAGTCCTTGGAAAAAACAAAACCTTTTCAGGAAAGCATCGTCACCGAAATTACGGCCGCCTCACATTTTTACCCCGCAGAAGACTATCACCAGAATTTTCACCGCAAAAATCCCGTACGCTATAAATTATACCGATTTAGTTGTGGACGGGATCAACGTTTAGAAGCCCTCTGGGGAAACTTCGAGCCCTCGGCGGGAGAATAAATCATGCATAGAAGAGCGTTTATCATTAAGGCGGGTGCTTTTTTCGGACTCTTGTTGACCGCACCACACCTTTTAGCTAAAACACATCAAAAAGGCATACAAAAAATCATGAAGAGCGACGCGGAATGGCTTCAGATCTTATCTCCGGCACAATATCATGTCTTACGCGATGAGGGCACGGAGCGTCCATTTTCAAGTCCGTTGAATAGTGAATATCGATCCGGAATTTATTCCTGTGCGGGCTGCGGCTTTGATTTGTTTACTTCGGAGGCGAAGTACGATAGCGGGACGGGTTGGCCCAGCTTCTTCGAATCAATCCCTGATCATCTTGAAACAAAAACCGATTTTAAACACCTTTATCCCCGGACTGAATATCATTGCGCTCGTTGCGGCGGGCATCAGGGCCATGTCTTCGATGATGGCCCGGCGCCAACCGGAAAACGTTGGTGCAATAATGGAGTTGCGCTGCGGTTTATGCCGGAAAGAACGAAAATAAATTGACCGGCCGGTATCCGGGTATCACATCCAAGGGATGAATATTTAAGGAAAAAGTGATTCCTGACCGATGGGTTCTTGACGCAAGTGTGACAAGTTTTGTCACACTTGCGTCAAAATGAAACCTTTTTAAGCCCTCTTTCTTTATGAGAAATTTTTTACCTGAAGTTTCCTCAGCTTTATTCTGTCATCATCTCCTAGGTATTCCCTTTTAAATCAATCACTTGTGCCGGATTGCCCCTGAGCGTTCGCCGTTTTGCCCCGGATCTTTAACGTTGGGCAAGATTAGAAATGCTTCTTGGGCTTTGGCCCCGTTTCTGCAAACCATCATTAGGATGCCACTGGTGCGCCCTGAAGCGGGCTTCATTGCTAGGAAGCGCAAGGAGAAAATCCAAGCCATACAAACCGTAGAATCCCGTGGGCGCCTTGGCACTGATTTAGAAACAGGTTTGAATGTTGAAAAAGGTTTTCAAAATTATCAAAGCACCGCTTTTTTTAATTTTCATATTGCTGACGGTTTCCTTGTTTGCTTCAAAAGCAATGGCCGCGACGCTGACCGTCACAAAAACAGCAGATACCAACGACGGCACCTGCGATGCGGATTGTTCCTTACGCGAGGCCATGACCGCAGCCGCCGCGACCGACACCATCGTTTTCAATACCACGACCTTTCCTACAGCTTCCCCGGCGACCATCACCGTATCCGGCGCCCTGCCCGCGATGAGTGCGGGATCGGTTACGATCGACGCCTCCAACGCCGGGGTCATTTTGGACGGCGGCGGCACGGTGACCGACGGCATCAGCATCACGTCGAACAACAATGTCGTCAAGGGGCTTCGCATTCAGAATTTCACGGACGACGCCATCGAGATCACGAGCGGCACCGGCATCACAATCGGCGGCAACAATACCACGGGTAGCGGGCCTTCCGGCGAGGGCAACGTGCTTGTATCGAACGGGACCGGCATCGACTACACGGGCGGCGGCGTGACGATTACGGGAAACTACGTCGGGACCGACCAAAACAGCACGGGCGGTTTGGGCAATAGCGTGGTCGGCATCTGGATTCACGCGAGCGGCGCCACCGTTGGCGGCAGCAGCGCGGGCCTGGGCAATGTCGTTTCGGGCAATACGGACTTGGGTATTCATATCGGGGTATGGGGCGGCGGACCGCTGATCGATACCGCCGCGACCATCATCGGGAACTATATCGGCACCAACGCGGCCGGGACCGCGGCCTTAGGCAACGGCAATCAGGGCATTACGTTTTTTAATGCAACCAACAACATCTTAGGCGGCTCGGCCGTCGGCGAAGGCAATGTGATCTCCGGAAACGCGACCGTCGGCCTCGACTCACAATTTTCAAGCAGCGTCACCGCCGAAGGCAACTACATCGGCACACGCGCCGATGGAACGGGTTCGATTCCGAACGGCGGGGGCGGCATCCGGGTCATCAATTCCAGCGCGACACTGACCCTGGGCATGTCCGGCAGTTTCCGAGCAAATAAAATTGGCGCCAATACCGGCGACGGGCTGTTGGTATCCGCCGGCACGCTCAACCTCGTGAACACCCTGGATGCGGATGACAACATCAATCTCACGGGCGGCACGGTCAACATGGGTTCTGCGACCGTGAATCTGTCGAGCGATTGGACGAGCGGGGGCGCCACGATCAACGCAGGCACCTCCACGGTAAATCTGGACGGCACGGGCCAGACCCTCAGCGGATCGACGACCTTTTACAACCTCAACAAAACCGTGACGAGCACCGATACGCTTACCTTTCCCGCAAGCGGCACGCAGACGATCGCGACCGGCGGTTCGCTGACCTTGAAAGGGGCCTCGGGGCAATTGCTGAGCCTGAGATCTTCCAGTAGTCCGACACGATGGAATCTCAGTGTGCCCGCCGCCGTGACGAAAGATGTGCAATTTGTGAATGTGCAGGACGCCGATGCGACGGATGGAGACATTACGGCCAACGACGCCGTAAACAACGGCGGAAACGACGATGCGGAGGCCAGCCCCCGCTGGATTTTTGCACCCACCACGATTTCCGGCACAGTCTACACGGACGACGATGAGTTGACCCCCTTGACCGGCAAACTCGTCCGCTTGCTTGTGAACGGCACGGACAGCGGCCTGACCGCCACGACGGACGGCTCCGGGAATTATACGATCAACGCCGCGCCGAATACCGGGAACACCCTGCTCGTCTATCTCGACAACGAAACGGAAGACGGCACAACGGTCACCGTTTCAAACGGCGGCACACTTTCGGCCTTAAATATTTATCAAAACCATGTCGTCGTCCGCCACGACAACGGCGGCGTGCTTTCAAACGCCAACCTGAGCACCGCGACCAACGGGGACGCGGATATTCAGTATTCCGTGGACGGCAGCAACAACCTCACCGTGACCGGCAGCCACGAACTCTTTCTGCCCGCCGGCCACAGCTACACGCCGGGCGGCAATGTCACGACACCGAGTCTGGAAAGCCGCGGCACTTTCAACGGTGGCGCAATCACGATCGACATCAGCGATTATTTTATCCTCGGCGGCGGGACCTTTACTGCCACAAGCGGTACGATGAGCGTGGTGGATGACTTCACCATTTCCGGCGGTAGCTTTATACACAACAACGGTACAATCCACATTGACGGACTGGGCATCGGCTCCCCGGTGATGGATATTGGTGCGACCGTGTTGAATCACCTCACCTTCTCAAAAGGGGCGACGCCGGTGACGATTACGGGGGCCTTGGATGTCAACGGCAACCTCGTCATCAACAGTGTGGACAGAATCCTCGGCGGCAACATCAACGTGGCGGGGAATGTGACCAGCACGGATGCAGTGGTCGGCGGCACCAGCGTCATCGTGCTGGACGGCAGCGGTGCGCAGGTCGTGGGTGCGGGCGGGGGAGGCGGTACGGCGGGTCTGCCCTCGCTGACGATCAATAAAAGCGACACCGTGACCCTTCAGGACACCATCGTGATCGAGCGCGACTGGACCTACACCGCGGGCACGGTGAACGCTGGCAGCAGCACGGTGAGTTTTCAACAGAATGAAACTCAGGCCAGCAGCATCAATTCGGGCGCGATGGCCTTTAATCATGTGGAGTTTGATAAAGGGGCTTTCGACATCACCGTCACCGGTACGATGAATATCGACGGGAATCTCACCTTCATCTCGGCCCAGGCGGTCAACACCGGCACCTTCACCGTGGCCGGCAATCTCACCTCCGCCGATGTTGAAATTTTCGGCACGGCGGCGATCACCCTCGACGGCACGGGCACGCAAAACATCAACGTGACCGGCGACCTGCCGGACGGCACCTTCACCATCAACAAAGCATCGGGCACGGCGGTTTTAACAGCGAACTTTACGACCGGGTTGGATGCGGCGGGGCAAGACCTCACCCTGTCCGGCGGCACCCTGGATTTGAACGGCTTCAACCTCACCGTGCCGGATGTCTTGACCGTCGGGGCGACCGAAACTTTGCAATTGGAAGGCGGCGAAACCGTCACAACCACAACCACCACCCTCAACACGGGCAGCACCGTGCTGTACGATGGCGGCGGCACTTACACCGGCCTGGCCGCGGGCGACGCCTATTCCAAGCTCACCTTCAACGGCTCCGGCACGTGGACGCTCGATGCCGCCCTCGACGTCAACGGCAACCTCACGATCACGGCGGGGACTTTGGACGTCTCCGGCACGAACTACCCAGTCAACGTCGCGGGCAATTGGAGCAACGGCGGGACGTTTACACCGCGTTCGGGCACCGTCGTCTTCGACGGCACGAATCAAACGCTGACGGGTTCCACGACCTTCAACAACTTTTCAAAAACCGAAAGCACGAACGATGCGACGGACGTCACCCTCACCTTCGACAACACGGCGACGCAGACGATCAACGGCTTGTTGACTTTGGATGGACTCGATGCCGACGACCGCATTTTGCTTGTTTCCGACAGCCCCGGCAACCAATGGGGCCTCACGGCCAACGGCACCTTCGCCATCGACAACGTGCGCCCCACGGACAGCGACGCCTCCGGCGGCTTGACGATTGTGCACAGCAGCAGCACGGACGGCGGGAACAATCTGAACTGGGGATTCACCGTCGCCATCTCCGGAACCGTGTACACGAACGATGACGAAGCGACCGCCATGGTGGGCGAAACCGTGCGTCTCTTGGTCAACGGCAGCAGCGTGGGTACGGCGGTGACCGACGGCTCCGGCAACTACACGATCAACGCCGCGCCCAACACGGGTCAAACGCTCTTGGTCTACCTGGACAGCAACGGCGGCAACTTCGGTACGACGGTCAGTGTTTCCAACGGCGGCGCGATCTCCGGCCTGAATATTTATCAAAACCATGTGGTCGTCCGCCACGACAACGGGGGTGCGCTCACGAACGCCGACATGGGCACGGCGACGAATGGAGATACCGATATCCGCTACACCGTCTCCGGCGGGAACCTGAGTGTGACGGGGAGCGATGAACTCTACATTCCCTCCGGCCACAGCTTCACGCCGGGCGGCAACGTCACGACCACCAACATGGAAAGCCTCGGGACCTTCAACGGCGGCGCTGTCGCTATCGACATCAACGGTGATTTGATTGTCGGCGGCGGCGGCTTTACGAGTACCTCCGGCACGATGACGATTGTGGATGACATCACGATCTCCGGCGGCAGTTTCGTCCACAACAGCGGGACGGTGCACTTTGACGGGACGGGGATCACTTCGAATATCAGCACCGGCTCTGAGCAATTTAACCATGTCCAGCTTACGAAAGCCGGATTTAATTTCAACATCAGCGGCACGATGGATGTGAACGGCAACCTCACGATCAACAGCGTGGGGTCGATCGATGGCACGCTCACCGTGGCAGGGAATGTCACGGGGACCGACGGCACCGTCGGCGGCAACGGGAATATCACCCTCGACGGCGGCGGGGCGCAAACCCTGGACGCGGGTGGAGGCGGCGGCACGGTGGGCGTACCGTCGATCGTCATCAACAAAGGCGGCGGCACCCTCACGCTGCAAGATACGATCAGCGTGCACAAGGACTGGACGCATACCGCAGGAACGGTGTCGGCGGGGACGAGCACCGTCAGTTTCAACAACGATGCCTCAGCGATTTCCGGCAACATTTCGGCGCCGGGCATGGCCTTTAACAACGTCATTTTTGACAAAGGCAGCTCTAGCTTGACCGTGACGGGTACGATGGACATCGACGGCAACCTCACGATTTCGGGGTTGGGCAATCTCAACACCGGCACGGTCGCCGTGGCCGGGAACCTCACAACGACGGACAGCGCCGTCGGGGGTGACGCTACGGTGTTGTTCAATGGCGCCGGGGCACAGATTTTGGGTGCCGCGGGCGGCACGGGGGGCTTGCCGAGCGTGGACATCAACAAAGGCGGCGGCACACTCACGCTTCAAGACACGATCCATGTCAGCCGCAACTGGACGCGGACCTTGGGCAATGTTTCCGCCGGAAGCAGCACGGTCAGCTTTAACAACGATGCGGGCACGCAAAGCACCAGTGTTAATTCGGGCACAATGGCTTTCAACGATGTTGAGTTCGACAAAGGTGGGTTTTCGATTACCGTCACCGGCACGATGGACATCAACGGCAACCTCACTTTTACTTCGGCTTCGAATGTCAACACCGGCACCTTCACCGTGGCCGGCAATCTCACCTCCGCCGATGTTGAAATTTTCGGCACGGCGGCGATCACCCTCGACGGCACGGGCACACAGAATATCAACGTGACCGGCGACTTGCCGGACGGCACCTTCACCATCAACAAAGCGTCGGGCACGGCGGTTTTAACAGCGAACTTTACGACCGGGTTGGATGCGGCGGGGCAAGATCTCACCCTGTCCGGCGGCACCCTGGATTTGAACGGCTTCAACCTCACCGTGCCGGATGTCTTGACCGTCGGGGCGACCGAAACTTTGCAATTGGAAGGCGGCGAAACGGTGACGACCACAACCACCACCCTCAACACGGGCAGCACCGTGCTGTACGATGGCGGCGGCACTTACACCGGCTTGGCCGCGGGCGACACCTATTCCAAGCTCACCTTCAACGGATCCGGCACGTGGACGCTCGATGCCGCCCTCGACGTCAACGGCAACCTCACGATCACGGCGGGGACTTTGGACGTCTCCGGCACGAACTACCCGGTCAACGTCGCGGGCAATTGGAGCAACGGCGGGACGTTTACACCGCGTTCCGGCACCGTCGTCTTCGACGGCACGAATCAAACGCTGACGGGTTCCACGACCTTCAACAACTTCACAAAAACCGAAAGCACGAACGATGCGACGGATGTCACCCTCACCTTCGACAACACGGCGACGCAGACGATCAACGGCACCCTCACCTTGGACGGCCTGGATGCCGACGACCGCATCAACCTCGTCTCCGACAGCCCCGGCACGCAGTGGGACTTGGTTTTGGGCGCGTCCGCCACGAAGGCCATCGACTTTGTGGACGTGCAGGATTCGGATGCCGCAGGCTCCAATGCCGCGCAACTGCCCGTGAATCCCGCAAGTTCCGTGGATTCCGGCAACAACATCCAATGGTTCACCGGCGTGACCGGCACGGTCTACACCGACGATGATGAAGCGACGCCGCTTTCGGGGAAGGTGATTCGACTTCTGGTCAACGGCGCGAGCGTCGGCACGGCCGTAACGAACGGCGCCGGCGTGTATTCCATCGCGGCGACCCCTTCGGTGGGCGACACGGTTTTGGCCTTTATCGACAACGAAACGGAAGACGGGACGACGGTGACGGTCTCCAACGGCGGCAGTTTTTCCAACTTCAACATTTATCAAAACCATGTCGTGACGCGCCAGGACAACAGCGGCGCACTCACGAATGCGAATCTTTCCACCGCAACGAACGGGGATACCGACATTCAATACACGGTTTCGGGCGGCAACCTCACGGTTTCGGGCAACCACGAACTGCATGTCTTGACGGGGCACAGCTTCACACCGGGCGGCAACGTGACCGCCGTGGATATGGACATCAACGGCACCTTCAACCCCGCCGCCTTTGCGGTCAACGTGTCGGGGAATTGGGACGCCACGGGCGGTGTGTTTACGAGCACGGGCACGGTGACCTTCAACGGCACGGCCGACCAAACAATCACCAGCGGCGGTGCCGCCTTCAACCACCTTACGCTCAACAATACCGGCGGCAGCGGCAGCGACGATGTCATCATCGCCGACGCCCTCGACATCAACGGCAATCTCACGATCACGGACGGCGATCTCGACATCGGCACCAACAATCCGACGGTCAACACGGCGGGCAATGTCACGATTGCAAGCAACGGTTCCATCGACGTGACCAGTCGAACGGCCGACTGGACTTTCGACGGCACGACGACCCTGAGCGACAGCTCCGGCGGCGGCCCGCAGGATTTGGAAGACGTGGTGGTGAACGGCACGAGCCTGACTTTGGGCGCATCGACGAAAGTGCAAACCCTGACCGTGACGGCCGGCACACTCGACTTGGGGGCTTCGGGCTACACGCTGGAGATCGACGGCACGGGCACGCCTCTTTCAAACAGCGGGACTTTTACGGCGGGCACTTCGACGGTGCAATACACGGGCACGGGCGCGGGCGTGAACATCGCCACCCTGCCCTACAGCAGTTTGAGACTGACGCCGACGGCGGCGACAACGTATTCGCTCGGCGCTGCTTTGAGCGGTGTGAACGGTTTGAGCGGAAATCTGAACATCGACGCCAACGCCACATTGAATGCGGCAGGCTTTGACATCGACGTCGCGGGCGATTGGACGAACGCGGGCACCTTGACGTCCGGCGCCAACACCGTGACCTTCGACGGCACGGGCACGCAAAGCATCACCAGCGGCGGCAGTACATTTAATAATTTGACGATCACGAATGCCTCGAATGTTGTGACTTTTTCGGACGCCCTCAGCACCGGCAACTTCACGGCGGTGACGCCGAATACGCAGTTGCGCTTCACCGGAGGCACAACAAATACCATCAGCGGCACATTGAATCTCAACGGGCAGGCCGCGGGCACGGAAGTCGTCCTGCGCTCGACGAATGCGAGCCAATACGTATTGGACGTGACGGGCGGCGCGCAGACCGTAAGTTTCGTAGACGTGCAATATTCCGACGCGGGCACGAACAATATCACCGCCAACCTTTCAACAAACAGCGGCAACAATGACGATGCCGCCGCCAGTCCGCATTGGATTTTTTCGGTACAGATCACCGGCACGGTCTACACCGACGAAGGCACGACGCCGATTGCCGACGGCGCAATCGTTCGCCTCTTGGTGAATGGGGTGAGTGTCGGCACAGACACGACAACGACGGGTGCTTATGCCATTCCTTCCGGGGCACTCAGTGCGGGTGATGCCATCTTAGTCTACATCGACAATCATGCTTCCGATGGTGTGGCGGTGACCGTTTCGGACGGTACGGCACTGGCCGGATTCGATATTTATGCGGGCCATGTCATTGCCCGCCACGATAACAGCCGCAGTCTCAGCAATGCCAATATGGATACCGCCCTGGGTGCATTCTCAGATACGGATCTCCTCTACTCGGTCGCAAGCGGCAATCTCACCGTCAGCGGGGCCGGGACGGAGTTATACATCCCCTTAAACCACAGTTTTACACCGGGCGGCAATGTGACGACACCGGCAATGGAGAACTTAGGTACTTTTGTTGGCGGCAGCGGCACCATTGACGTGAACGGGGCTTTGCAGTTGACTGCCGGTGCGTTTACGGCGACCAGCGGCACCTTGTCCATCGGCACGGGCTTTACGATTTCAGGCGGCACTTTTACCCACAATGCCGGAACCGTCGCTTTTGACACGGGCAGTGCGACGATCAATATCGGCTCGGCCATTCTCAACGACCTGAGCCTTGCGATCGGAACCGGGACTTTGACCGTGACGGGCACTGTGGACGTGGATGGCGATTTCGCCGTCACCTCACTTGCCGGAATTGATGGCGGCACGATCGCCGTGGCGGGCAATGCGACCAGTACCGATACCGATATCGTCGGCACGGCCACGATTTTACTGGACGGCGGTGGCAATCAAACGCTGGGTGTGCTTTCCAGCACGGGTGACTTTCCCAATATCGCCATCAATAAAACGGGGGGCACCTTGACGCTGGAGGGGACGATTGAGACGGCGGATTGGACTTACACGGCGGGCACGGTGAATGCCGGAACAAGCACTGTGCGTTTTGACGCCTTCTATCCCCACACCATCAGTTCCGGCGCCATGCGCTTCAATGATGTCGAATTGTCCAACAACGGCAATGCGGTCACGATTGTCGGCACAATGGATATCAACGGAAACCTCACGCTCAGCGATGCGGGAAATATCAGCGGGGGCACGATGACGGTGGCCGGAAATCTCACGAGTGCCGATGCCGCCGTCGACGGCACGACGGCCGTCACCCTGGATGGGACGGGCACGCAAAATATCAATGTCACGGGCGATCTGCCGGACGGCACTTTCACAATCAACAAGACTTCCGGCACGGTGATCCTGCTCGCAAACTTCGCCACGGGCCTGGACGGCGCGGGACAGGATTTGACGATCAGCCAAGGCACACTCGACCTCAACGGTTTTAACCTCACCGTGCCCGACGTGTTCACGGTGAATGCCGCAGGCACCCTCCAACTCGAAGGCGGCGAAACGGTGACGACGGGCACGACGACGCTGAATTCCGGCAGCACCGTGTTGTATGACGGCGGCGGCACTTATGCGGGCCTGGCCGCGGGGAACAGCTATGCCAATCTGACATTCAACAATGCGGGCGGCACCTGGGCGCAAAACGCGGCCTTGGACGTGAACGGCAACCTGACGATCACGGCGGGCACACTCAACAGCGCGGGCAATGCCATCACGCTGGCGGGCAATTGGAGCAACAGCGGAACGTATGCCTCCGGGGCGAATACGGTCACGTTCGACGGCGGCAATCAAAGCCTTGCGGGTTCGACGACCTTCAATCACTTCAGCAAAATAGACAGTGCAAACGACGCGACCGATCTCACCCTGACTTTCGACAATACCGCCACGCAGACCATCAACGGGACTTTCACAATCAATGGTCTGGATGCCGATGATCGCATCAATTTGGTCTCAGACAGCCCCGGCAATCCATGGAGCCTGGTCTTGGGCGCGGGCGCCGTAAAATCCGTGGATTTTGTGGATGTGCAGGACTCGGACGCCGCAGGTTCCGACGCGGCGCTGATTCCGGTGAATCCCACGAATGCGATTGATTCGGGCAACAACATCCAATGGTTCGGCACGGCGGTGGCGGCCACCTCCGCCGCGGTGGAAATTTCCCCCAACGCGGTGGCCGTCGGCAGCACGGGCAATGCCTTCACCTACGATCTGCTGCCGACCATCGGCGGCTCGGACACCGGCATTGATCAAATCATCTTGAGCGTGCCGGCGGGCTACGGCAATCTTGTTCTCAACGGCGTCAGCGTGGGCGGGACGGCGCAAATACCGGACTGCGTCGGGCTCGGGGCCGGGGAATACTGCGCCTCGATTTCCGGGCAAGTCATCACGGTGACGCTCGGCACAAAGGTGACGACGACCCTCAGCAACATCCGGCTCACCCTCACCGCCGACGCGCCGACGACGGTGGGCGGCGCCGATTTTACAAGCACCTTCGACGATACAAGCACAGGCGTCGCCGCACAGGCCGCGGCGGCGGGTAACGCGGACGGCGACGCGGGAGATAACAACAGCATCACGGTGCAGGTGGTGGGACGCGCCGTGACATCGGTCCTTGCGGAGGTTTCGCCGAATGCCGTGCCGATCAATTCGACGGGGAACAGCTTTGCCTACGACATGCTGCCCACGATCAATGCCGGGGACACAGGGATCAATCAAATCGCCCTCACCGTGCCTGCGGGACACAGCAACCTTTCCGTGACGGGGGTTTCGGTGGGCGGCACGGCGCAGACGGCGGGTTCGGGCTGCCCCACGCCCGCAGCGGGCGAATATTGCAGCACGGTTTCCGGTCAAGTCATCACGCTCACCTTGGGGACTGCCGTCACGACCTCGCTCACGAATATCCGCATCACCTTCACCGCCGATGCGCCGTCAACCGTGGGCAGCGGGAATGTGACCGCGACGGTGGACGATGCGGCGACGATTACGGCGGCGCAAGCGATCACGGCGGGCAATGCGGACGGGGATGCCGCCGATGCCGACAGCATTGCGGTGGCGACGGGGGACTTGGCGGCGACTTCGGCGCTCTCGGAAATCAGTCCGAATACGGTGGTCATGAGTACGACAACCCGTGCCTTTATTTTGGATATACTGCCCGCGATTAATGCCGCGGATACCGGCATTGATCAACTTGAGTTGACTGCCCCGAGTGCCTATGCCAATTTGAATGTGACCGGCGTTTCGGTCGCAGGGGCGAATCAAACCGCCAGTATCACGTGTCCGACGCCGGGCGCCGGGGAATATTGTGCCGGTGTTTCGGCTCAAGTCATGACGGTAACACTGGGCAGCAAGCTCCTGACTTCATCGAGCAATGTTCAAATCCGTTTTACGGCCGATACCCCAGGCGTCTCAGACAGTGCAAGCTTTCTGGCCAAATTTAACGATACGGCGACCGCAGCGGTGGCGCCGCAGTCGGCGGCAGAAGGGAATGCCGACGGGGATTCGGAGGATGCGAACAGTCTGTCCGTTACCGTGCAAAGCATTGATACGGCGCAGTCCCTTGTTTCTGCCGCGCCGAGCTTGATTGAAATTGACCGCGACGGGGACGGCAATCCTTACAGCACGATTACGATTACGCCGAAAGATCCCGCCGGTCTCGATTTGGGTTCGGGTTTGAATGTCGTTATTTCTGTTGTCGAAGCGGCCGCACCCTCCGGAAAACCGGCCGGGGTGAAAGAAGCCGCCGGAGATCCTTTTGGCAGTATGACGGCGGTTGTCGATAATGGAGACGGGACCTACAGTGCGCAATTGAGTTCCGCTATCTCCGGCATCGCGGCGGTAAACGCGACCGTGAACGGGGTACTGCTTCAGTCTGCACAGACGGTAACCTTTACCGCCGGAGAAGTGCTGAAAATCAGCAAAACCGCAAATAAAAAATCAGCCGTAATCGGCGATGTGATTACCTATGAAGTGGCGATTCAGAATACCACGACACAGGATGTGTCCTCTGTGACCTTGAATGACAAAATTCCACCCGGATTTAAGTATCTACAGGGTTCAAGCCTGGTCAACGGTCAGCCTGCGGCTGATCCTTCGGGCAATCAAACCCGTGCCTTTAATTTGGGCACTATTGCTGCTTGGGTGGATCAAAATGGAAACGGTTTGGCCGATACGGGGGATGCGGGGAATATAACGCTGTCCTATCAATTGGTGATCGGATCGGGGGTCAAACCCGGAGCGCATGTCAATTTGGCACAGGCCGTGGATTTTGCGGCGATTTCAAATCAGTCCCGTGTCAAGGTTCGTGTCGATTACGATCCGATTTTTGACTTGAGCACCGTCATTGGGAAGGTCTTTTTCGATAAGAACCAAAACGGTTATCAGGATCGCGGTGAAGCGGGCATTGCCGGTGTCCGGGTGGCCTTGGATAACGGAACCTACGTCGTGACCGATGATGCCGGGCGCTATCATTTCCCCGGCGTGAAACCCGGACAGCGGCTTTTGAAGATCCATACCGCCACTCTGCCGCCGGGCACCACCGTGACGACGGAAGAAGCACGTATTGCGGAAGTGAGTCGCGGCCTTTTAACCAAGGTTAATTTTGGTGTGGTTTACGATATTGAAACGGAACATATCGGGCGCCCGGGCAAAGAAGGCCTTGCCGTTTCTCCGCAGCTTGAAATCGAGCCGACGCAAATTACGGGTCATTTGCAGGCCATGCAAGTGCTGGTCAACGGCGACGATGTGAAGTTGCCTGTAAATCAGGCCCATCTGGGTGTGAGTGAAATTAAAGAAGTTGTTGAAATTATTGGTGAAAATCTTATCCAACCCATTTTGTTTTCGATTGTGCCGGAGATGCCGGACCGCGTGAAATCCTGGCGCTTGGAAATCAAAGATGCGGAGGGCGGGATATTCCGCCTCTTGCAAGGCCAAGGCGCTCCGCCGGAAGAGATTCGCTGGGACGGCAAAGACGCCGCGCAAAAGCTCATGGAAGGGGGTGCGGTCTATTCGTACCAATTTAAAGTCGATTACAAGGACGGCTCTGCTGCGGCCAGCACGCGTCGGCTCTTTGGGGTGAATAAAACTTCGGCGGTATCGCTTAATTTGCTGGGTTCGGCCTTTGCTGTCGGTTCGGCTGAAATTAATGAGAAGACGGAAAAAGTGCTGGATGAATTAGCGGAAACCCTGAAAAAATATCCGAACGAACCCATTACGATCGAAGGCCATACGGACAATACAGGCAATGATGATTTTAATCTTCAGCTTTCAAAGGCCCGCGCGGAAACCGCGATGCATTACCTGGTTGAAAAGAAGGCCATCGACAAAAAACGCTTCTCGCTCAAATGGTTTGGCGAAGGGAAGCCCATTGCCAGCAACGGTGTTGAAGAAGGGCGTGCCGTCAATCGGCGGGTTGAGATTGTCGGCACGATCAAGGAAGTAAAAACGGCAAAAATCTTCAATCATCCGCGTTCCGAAGCGGTGATGAGGATTAACGGTCTCCCGGTGGAAACGGAGACGGGAGATCGTTTTTCCACCAAGCTGAGGCAAGACGTGGAAACACTGATACTGGAAATGGCTGGTTCCGGCGGCGAAGTGCTGAAAACAACACTCATTTTCCCGAAGGTTGAAATTCTTGCCCCTGCGGGGCAAGAAATCTTGGTTTTTGGAGAACCCAATGCGCGTTACCTGGCGTTGCCTCTGCCCAAAGGCGGTGAAAAAACAGCCGGGCTTCCGGTGGCGTCTTATCGTCTTCAGGGCAAAACGGAGGCGGAAAATCAGGTCTGGGTGGATGGCAAAGCCGTGAAAGTCGGTATGGAGGGTCGCTTTGAAACGGATATCCTGCTGAAAATCGGGGAAAACCTGTTCACGATTGTGGCGGCAAATCCTCAACGGGTGAGTCGCATGATGACGCTCAAAATACATCTTTCCGATAAAGACGAACAAGGGCGGGTCATGATGGCGATCAAACCCATCCCGCAAATTTCGGTGCTCTTGCCGCCAAAAGGCAAGGTTTTATCGCATACGCAATTGCCGCTGCGTGGGATGACCGATCCGGGCAATGCCGTTTGGGTGAATGAAACAAAAATTGCGGTGGCGGAAAACGGGACCTTTAGCACAAGGGCCGAGCTTCAATCCGGCAAAAATACCTTGGTCATCAAAGTCGTGGATGCCGAAGGTTACAGCAGTCGCATTGAACGCGAAGTGACAGTGAATGAGGCCCCTTTCTTTTTGATGGCGCTGGCCGACGGGGAGTTCGGTCGAATTTCGACTTCGGGTTATTTGGAAGGGGCCGGTGCCGATCAGCGGAAGGATTATTATGCAAAGGGACGACTGGCTTATTATTTAAAGGGGAAAATTCTGGGCAAGTATCTCATCACCTCCGCCTTTGACACGGGAAAAAATGAATTTGAGCGGATGTTTCAAAATCTGAATCAGGCGGAAACCGACCGCTTTTTTACGAATATCGATCCGGATAAATTCTACCCGGTTTACGGCGATGAGAGCACGATTGTATACGACGCACAAAGCCGGGGCAAGTTTTATCTTGCCATCGAAGGCGAGGACTTGAATGTGCTTGTCGGCAATTATAAAACCGATTTGAACGATACGGAGCTTGCGGCCTTTAACCGCACTTTATACGGCGCACGTGCCGAATACCGATCCCTTTCAAAAACGCGGTACGGCGCACACGATACCAAAGTGATCGTTTTTGGTGCAGAGGTGCGTCAGGCCCATGTGCAAAACACCTTCCGGGCGACGGGCGGCTCACTCTACTACCTTTCCGAAAAAAATGTCATTGAAGGCAGCGAGCAGGTGCGCATTGAAGTGCGGGATCAGAATACCGGTCTGGTCCTGGCCAAAATTGACCAGGTTCGGGATGCCGATTACAGTTTTAAATATGAAGAGGGTCGCATTTTATTCCGGCGTCCGATATCCGGCGTCGTCTCGAATGACCTGCTTTTGGCGCAAGCTTCTTTGCAGGGACATCCCGTATTTGTCCTGGTCGATTTTGAATACGAGGCGCAGAATTTTGATAAAAGGGCGGTGGGCGGCCGGGTGCGCCAACAGGTGGGGGATCATCTTGCGATTGGGGGTACGGCCATCGAAGACGCGGCGGAGGCCGGTGATTACGCACTGAAGGCGGCGGACGCGGAACTCCGTTTGGGCCGGGATACGACGCTGGTCGGGGAATATGCGCAAAGCCGGGGGAAAAACAGCGCGACTTTGATCAGTGAAGACGGGGGCATCAGCTTCACACCCCTTGCCGCGACCGTAGCGGACTCGGGATCGGCCTACAAGGCGGCGGTACGCAGCAATCTCTCCGAATGGTTTGGCGCAAAAGCGCGTCTGCTGGGGAATGCCTATTACAAACGCCTTTCGCCCGGTTTCTTCTCAAACGGCACCTTGTTGGAACAGGGCACTTTAAAATACGGGGGCGGTCTGAAAGCCGTCTTGAACAAGCAGGATACCCTGCGCTTGCGTTACGATTTTCAGGAAGTGATTGCCAATGCGAACGCGGTTTCGGCGAATCAGGTCGGTGCGAAGCAGGTGCTTATGAAAGAACTTGAATACGGGCATCGCCGGGGGCCGTTTTTATTTACGGCGGGTTTTCAGGATAAACGCATTGATGAAGGCGGCGGTGTTTCCAAAGTGGAGCAACAACTTGCCGGTGCGGTGAATTGGCAGGTCCATGAGCGTTTTTCGGCCTTGCTCAAACATCAGCAATTGATTCGCGGTGCGGATCGTTATCGCAGCACCTTGGGGTTGAAGGCCGGGCTTGCGGATTGGCTCGACGGGGTCGCCGAGGGATCCTTTTCAAATGCCGCCGATACGGCCCTGCTGGGCTTGAGCGCACGCATTGACGATCGCTCCACACTTTATATTAATGAGACCTTTAAGAAAAAAGAGGGTGAAGAGGCGACCTGGGCTTCCGTCGCCGGGGGCGACCGCATGTTGACGCCGCGTCTGAAACTTTACGGCGAATACGGTGAAGAGCGCGGGCCTATAAATCAAACCCGCTCCCTTTGGGGCTTGGATCAGCGTTTCGGCGATGATAAAAAATGGAAAATCAATCTGAACTACGAACGCAGTTACCTCAAAGGACTGACCCGGAACACCACGCGGGATGCCGCCGCCTTGAGTCTGCGCTACCTGCGTCCGGACGGCAGCCGTTCCGCGCACCGTGTTGAACTGCGGCTTGAAAAAGGCACGGACAAAAAAATACACCGTCTCACGACCCATCAGGGCGAGCTGAAAATACTTTCGGGACTGACCTTGTTTGGGAAATTTAATTTCAGCGATACAAAAAATCGCACACAAAATCGCCTCGAGGCGCGTTTTACAGAAGCCGGGGGCGGGGTGGCCTATCGGCCCATTGCCTTTGACCGGGTGAATTTTATTTCAAAATATACCTTTCTGATGGATCAAAAACCCGATGCAAGCGGCCCGATGCTGAAAACCGCATCCCATGTGACGTCCGTGGAAATTATCTACGACATCTCGCGGTATTTTCAATGGGTCGAAAAATACGCGGTTAAACTCAAGAAAGAACGCCAAAGCCCGCGTCCGGATTTGAAAAGCCGGACCGATCTTTGGATTAATCGTCTTAATTTTCATGTGACGAAACGGTGGGATATCGCGGGAGAATACCGCATCCTGAAACAGTTTCAGGCAAACGACCAGCTCGAAGGTTACGCTGTCGAAGTGAATCGTGCCCTGGCGAAACATTTTCGTTTCGGTGTGGGCTACAATTTCAGCCGCTTCACGGACAATGAATTTTCCGACAACAATTATGATGCGCGCGGCTGGTTCATCCGCGTCCAGGGGAAATATTAATGACCGCAGGGGAGATTCAATCTAAAAAGGCCCGGGGGATTCGGCGTGTGCTGTTTTGGGTCGGCACGCTGGGTGCGGAGGCCGTTTGGGCGCTCACGGCTTTCTTGATCTGCGCGGTTTTTTTACTGGCCGGTTTAAAACAATTGTTTCCAGAGGGCGCACCCGGCCTGTCTTTTTTTGAAGTCGGCGGCAGGTTTACTCCGGTTTCGCTTGAAAAGAGCGAAGGCCGTTTTCAAATGGATTTTGCAAACGATGGCGATGCAGCGGATTTTTCCGGGAAGGCCGAAGCGGTGGCGCAATTAAGCCGACTGGAAAACGAGGTGAAGTATAAGCGGGCCAAGGGCATCGTTTGGGAAGGGGCGGCGGCGGGTTTGAGTCTCTTTGAGCGGGACGCGGTGCAGACCCTGAACAATGCGCGGGCGACAATTGCCTTTGACGCAGAAAACGTTTTGGAAATGGATGAAAATTCATTGGTAATTATCCGGCGTTTGGGCGGAAGTCGGATTCTGAGAAGCCGACGGTCCTTTCGGGTGCTTGTAAACGGCCGTTTACGCGGGCGGATCGACGGCAGCGGTTCGGGCAACGTCAATCTGCAAATCGCCCTGCCTTCGGGTTTAACCGAAATCGACACGCGGGACAGTCTGGATCAAAAAACCGAATTTGAAATTAATGTGCTGCCGGATAAATCCAGCACGGTCACGGTTTTTAAAGGGGTGGCCAAAGTCCGCGCGAATGGCAAGACCGTGGAAGTAAAGGCCAATGAAGCCACAAAAATTGAAAAGGTGGCTGCCCCGTCCGCGCCGCTACGGATTTTAGAGCCGCCGGCTTTGAAAAGCCCGGCTGCGAAAAAAATTTATTATTATCGGAATTTTCCGCCTGAAATTTTATTCGCCTGGCAAGAGAATAAAAAAAGCCAGCACTATCAATTGCAAATTGCAAAAAAACCGCGTTTTGTCGGTCTTATCCTCAATGAACGCCTGTCCAAAACCCGATTCCTTTACGGCAATTTGAAAAAAGGGGTTTATTTTTGGCGCGTGGCCGCCGTGGACGGCAAGGGCGTGCAGGGTGCGTGGAGTGCTGTGCGGAAGATTGAAGTGGTGCAGCTTTTAAAACCGCCGAAATTGGAGGTCCTCTTTCCTAAAAAAGACGGAATCATGAATGAGGCGGTGATTGTTGTGCGCGGCGTCTCGGATGCGGCGGCCAAAATTTATATCAACGGGAATGCCCCCGCACAACGCGATGCGGAAGGTTTTGCACATGAATTGCCTCTTAAAAAAGGGGTCAACCTGATTTTGGTCGAATCGGTAGATCAGGCCGGAAATGTGAGTTTTGAAAGAAGGTTGATTAGCAGAAAATTTTAAAAAGGCGGTTTCTGGGATGGCGTCACAGGTTAAATTTTCAATTCGGCTCAAGCTGCTCTTCATGATGCTCGTGGTGGTGACCGCCGTGGTCAGCACGCTGACCTTTAAAATTGTGACCTTGTTTCAAAAAGACAAGACCACTTACCTTTTTGATCTTACCGCGGTCACGGCGCTGCATCTTTCGGAGGAAGCCAATACGATTTTGCGCAACTACGATGAAAACCTGGCAGTTTTTGCGCAGTCGCTTTTATCCGTGGAAATCCCGGAGTCCGGCAAAGAAACCTATATCAAAAAGCTGCTTGAGCACTTTGAAGGTTTTATCGCCGTTTCACTGTACAACGCAAAAGGTAAAGAGGAAGTGACCCTGCTGGATCAGGTCCGATTTAGCGCGGCGGATCTGAAACGGGAAGATCTCACGGCCTATCGCGCCGAACACCCGATTCCTTTTGAGGATTTGAAACAAGGCGTCCCTTTTTTACAGCAATCGACCTTCATGCGGGAATTGCCCTCTTTCACTTTGGTTCGAAGGGTGCACGATGAACATTTTGATGAAACCTTCTTTGTCGTGGCGGAGATTCAGCTCGATCGACTCTTGGGCTTAAGCGGGAAATCAAAGGTTTTCGAGACCTTTTTGATCGACAATGCGGGCATGATTATTTCCAGCTCAAATACGGGACCGCAGGGCAGCGAAAAAGTTTTTCATGAGGATGTGAGCGGCATTCCGGTGGTTGCGGCGTTTATGAACGGGCAAACCTTTGCCGAAACACTGGAATATACGATTGACGGGGATGATTATCTGGGGGCTTATGCCCGTATTGAGTACGGCGGTTTTGGCGCGGTGGCCCAAATCCCGAAATCCGTGGCTTATTTGGCAGCGAAGGCCTTGACCGATACCTTATTGAATGTGTCTTTGGGGGTTCTGGCGTTTTCAGTGCTCGTTGCATTTGTGTGGTCACGCGGTATGACACAGCCCATTAAACAGCTTTCGGAAGCGACACGCCGTGTCGCAGGCGGGCATTTTGATATCGGGATCACGACAAAAAGCAAGGATGAAATCGGTCTTCTGGCCAATTCCTTCAACCGGATGGCGGGCGAATTGAAAGCCCGTGAGACTGATTTGAAGTCGGCGCAGGCGGCCCTGGTGCAATCGGAAAAAATGGCGGCCTTCGGACAACTGGGTGCCGGGATCGCCCATGAAGTTAAAAACCCTTTGGCGGGGATTCTAGGTTATGCCCAGTTGGCTTTGAGAAAGGTGGAGCAAGACAGCCCATTGGCCAAACAGTTGCGGATTATCGAAAAAGAGACCAAACGCTGTAAGACGATTATTGAAAACCTGATGAAATTCTCCCGTCAGGAAAAAACGGAAAAGACGCCGATCAATCTCAATGACGTGCTTGAAGACGCTCTGGCCATCGTGGATCATCAGTTGACGATTAACAAGGTGAGGATCGAAAAACAGATTGCCGCGCATCTCCCGCTGATTGGCGGAAACGCCAATCAGCTTCAGCAAGTCTTGATGAACCTGATGATCAATGCACAGCAAGCCATGCCGGAAGGCGGAACGGTTTCCATTGAAACCGCTCAGGATGAAGACAAGGTGGTCTTGTCTGTCCGCGATACGGGGCCGGGCATGCCGCCTGAGATTCAGGAAAAAATTTTTGAGCCTTTTTTCACGACAAAGCCGATCGGGAAAGGCACGGGTTTGGGCCTTTCGGTTTCATACGGCATTGTAAAAGATCATTACGGTGAAATTCTGTTAGAAAGCGAACCGGGCAAGGGCACGACCTTTACGCTTTCATTTCCCGTGATGGATGCGGCGCGTGAAGACAAACCTGAAAACTAAGGAGGAAGCGACTGATGAATAAATCACCCCGCATCCTGGTGGTTGATGATGAAATGTCCATCCGGGGGATCTTGAACGAACTCTTTACGGCATTGAATTATGATGTTGTTGAATCCCCCAGTGTAGAAGTCGCACTGGTGAAAATGACATTGATTCAGTTTGACTTGGTCATTTCCGATATTCGCATGGCGGGACAGACAGGGCTTGAATTGCTTAAAAAAGTGAAAGAAATAAGTCCGGATACCGAAGTGATTATTATGACCAGCCATGCCTCGCTGGAATCTTCCCTGGAGGCCATCCGTTTAGGGGCGTATGACTATTTGCTGAAACCTTTCGAAGAACTTGAATATGTTGAAATCGTTGTTGCACGGGCCTTGTCGCAGCAGCAGCTTAAAAAAGAAAACCGAGCATTACTTGCACGCACGACGCAAAAAAATCAGCAGATGGAACAAGGGGCAAGCCGGGCGGCACGGGACCTCATTGCGGTTGCGAATTTTTATAAGATTGCTTCAAGTCTCTTAAAATCAAAAAACCGTGCTGAGTTAATGGGCCGTTTAGAGGAAGGGCTTTCCCTCTTTTTAAAAGGGAATGCCGGGGTGATCTGGCTGTATCATCGGGAAAAAGGAAGTCTGCTTGCGCAAAAGACCATTGGACTGAGCACCGCTTCGATGCCTTCGATGCCGCTTTCGGATGCGCTACGCAGCTCAGATGCGGCCTTGTGTCTTTGGATGCGGAAGGGCGCGTATAAAAATCAGCTCAATCAATTATTTAAATCCCCGCCCCCCCAAAACGGGGTTCATCAGCCTTTAATCTATCAAGAGAAGGTATACGGTTTGCTCTCGGTCATGAATCGTGCGCCGAAAAACTGGAGGGTGCATGAAAAAAATACCTTTGTACATCTTTGCCTGATTACGGCAATGATGTTTCATTTTTTTGAAATGAACACCCCCCGAACGCCAACACATATTCCCGACGTCGTCGGAGTACCCCCCGCAACGAAAGGGATATCAACGCTGCAGGATACGCAGACGGGCCTTGTGCGCTTTGACTTCTTTTTGGAACTCCTGAATCTGGAGATCCAGCGCGCGCGGCGTTATCGGCACCCCTTCACCCTCTTGCTGTTGTCTTTGGATTTCCCCCCTGAGGAAGAAAAGAAACCGGAGGTTCGCGCGTTTTTACAGGAATGGGCCAAACAGATTCTGAGCCGGATTCGTACAACGGATATGGCGGCGCGAGATAGGAACAAGATATTTGTGATGATGCCGGAGACGAGTCATCGGGAAAGTCGTAAGGTGATGCGTCTCTTAAAGCGGCAGATGTCATCTTTGGCTGTTTCCAAACACATTGCCGCCGAATATGGAGAAGGCCAACTCAAAAAAGCGGCCTACCCAAAGGATGGTGATACGGTCGGGGAGCTTATTTCGGTCTTGGAGAGCCGTATTTCTATACGTGAACCTGCTGAAGGCCTTAACGCATAATATTAAAATAAACGTATATATTTCAGTTGGTTATTCCCCTTAGTGCGCTTGAATCTGTCTTGACGCCTAGGGGCTTTGTGATAGGCTTGATGCTGTGTCAGACTGGAAACCTTCCATACTTGTGGTTGATGACGAAAGCACTTTTCGTTCGGCGGTCGTCGATTTGCTGGAGGATGTCGGCTACGCTTGTATCGGCGCCGATTCGGGCGAAGCGGCCTTGGCGCTATTGGAAACGCAGCGTTACGACATTGTTTTTACCGATCTGCGGATGCCGGGGATCGACGGCCTCACCCTTTTACGTGAAATTAAAAAAAAAGATGCCTCAATCACGGTGGTGCTGATTACCAGTCACTCTTCGGTTGATTCGACCATTAAGGCCCTGCGACTGGGGGCCTATGATTATCTGATCAAACCGCTTGAAGATATTGAACTGATCCTGGCCATCATCAATCGTATCTCCGACAAACTTTCATTGGAGGCGGAAAAAAAGAAGTTGCTTGAAGATCTTCAGGAAAAAAACAGGGCCTTGGATGAAAGCCGCAAAAAGATCATCCAGTATTCTTTGGATATTTCAGCCCTGTATGCTGCGGAAAAGGAAATGCTGGCGGGGCTTGATCTCGAAGAGGTCTATCAACGTTCCGTGATGCATGTTTCAAAATTGGTGGGATTTCAACCCGCCTTGCTCTGGATTTTTGATAAATCACGAAGAAAACTCCTGCTCAAGAGTCATTGCAGGCTGGGGAAGTTGGATGCATCGTCTCTGGATTTAAGTTTTCCCAAAATAGTTTCCCGTGTTTCAAGGGCATTGAAACAGCAATTAATTTCAAAAGTGAAACAAGGCACGGCACTCTTTCATCCCATTCAGGGCCATCAAATGTTTTATGGGGTTTTAGCGATTCTTGATCTTAAAAAGAGACCGTTTACAAAACGGCAGAAGGAAATCCTGACGCGCTTCGCATCTTCCGTGGCCGTGGCGGTTGAAAATGCCCGGCTTTATCACGAAGTGAAAACCTTAGCAACACGGGACAGCCTGACCGGGCTTTATAACCGACGGCATTTCGAAAGCGTTTTAAAGTCCGAGCTCTTGCGCGCGGAACGCTATCGCCATCCGGTTTCCCTGATTTTTTTCGATGTGGATTATTTTAAAACATATAATGACACCCACGGTCATCTCATGGGCGATGTCGTGCTCCGGGAGATTGCCGAGTTGGTGCAAAGCCGCGTCCGCGATACGGACATTGTCTGCCGTTATGGCGGGGAGGAATTTATCATTATCCTGCCTTATACAACAAAGACGGATGCAAAACGTCTTGCGGAAGTGATTCGTAAAAATGTTGCGGATCACCGTTTCCCCTATGGCGATCGACAGCCGGACGGTGCGGTGACGATCAGTTTCGGCATTTCTGAAAGCCCTGCCGACGGGATCGGTGCGGAAGTGATTGTTAAACGTGCGGATGACGCCCTGTATCGCGCAAAAGAAATGGGCCGGAATTGTGTTTGTTAAAGCATTCCGGATCAGAGCTTTTTTAAGGCTGAGCTTCCCTCGCGTCACGTCACACTTGACGGCCCGTGCCCAAGTCATGCGATAATCGGCGCGATGTCAAATCAGAATCAATCTTCCCAAGAGAACAACATTGATTGGAACGAGATGGCCGAAGCCTTTGATCGCTGGCTGCCTTATATTCAGCCTGTCGCGGAAACCCTCATCGACATGGCCGACATTTCGCAAGGCCATGCGATTTTAGATGTGGCGTCGGGTACGGGTGAGCCTTCACTCACACTTGCACGCCGTTATGCCAAAGCAGGTATTTCAGTTGTCGGGGTTGACAGCGCGGAAGCGATGGTTGCGCGGGCCAATAAAAAGGCGGAAATTGAAGGCTTGACTTGTCTTAAATTCCGGCAAATGAAAGCCGAAGCCCTTGATTTTGAGAATGCACAATTTGACCGCGTCATCAGTCGTTTCGGAGTCATGCTCTTTGATGATCCGCTTCGGGGGGTTTCCGAGATGAGACGTGTCTTGCGGCACGGGGGTAAAATGGTCGTTGCGGTTTGGGGGGCCTTTCATGAAGTGCCGTCCTTGCATCTCATTTGGGAGGTGCTGATGAAGGCGATGCCTGAAGAAGAGCGGCCTCCGGCACCGAGGATCGGTCGGCTGGGTGCCCGGACGGATCTCGAAGCACTTTTGGAAGAGGCGGGATTTGAGGAAGATAAACTGGAAATCACGCCTTTTATTCTAAATTATCACTATGATGATTTTGAATCGTATTGGGAGATCAGCACATCGGCGGGCATCTTGAAAGAGCCGTTCGATACATTTTCCGCCGAAGCACAGGCTGATCTCAAAAAAGAGGTTGAGAAGCTCAGCCTGTCTTATTGCGAAAACGGACAGCTCATTTTTAAGAACAAAGCACTTCTGGCGCTTGCCGGCAAATAAAGAACGCCCTTTTCTCAGGGCGGGTTTTCTGCCGTCCGAGGTTTCGACCAAATGAGAAACAAGGCCGAAGCGATGCCGGAAGCTCCGTAAACCATGCACATCACCATGACCTGATAACGCACGGCAATGAAGGGCGAGACGCCGGAGAGGATCTGCCCCGTCATCATGCCCGGCAGTGAGACCAATCCCACGGCAAAAAGCGAATTGGTAATGGGAATGAGCGAAGCGCGCAGCGCAATCCCCCGGGCCTTCTTGTAAGCGATGCCGCGGTCGCTTTCGGCACGCATCCGCTCCGCCGCGAGCGAGACGCTGTTCATTGCCTGAGAAAAAATCATCCCGGCCAAAGGAATCAGGTAACGCGGGTTGTACCAGGGGCTTAAATCCAGAACCCCTTGGCTAATCAAAAATAAAGTCAGGCTCCCGCCGCAAAAAATCGCAGAGAAGGCCTTTAAAAAAAGGTGCTTGCGTTCAAGCTTGATGGTGCGAAGCGCGATCCAGCTTGAAGCGAAGAGCATCAGGGTCAAGACGCCGAGCACGATGAAGGCGTTGTCCGATTCAAAAATGAAGGCTAAAAAATAACCGACCAGCAGCAGCTGCGCCAGCATGCGCGTGATGGCGTGCAGACTCTCGCGAAAATCCAAAGACCACTTCAAAAAAATGACCACCACCACTGCGGCAGGGATAAACGCAAGCGCAAGGTTTAAAAAGGGGATGAGTTGGATGCCGTGATTCATGAATAAACCTGTGCGCTGTCTTTATCGTGCAAGCAGGGTTTTGATTGCATTGGCGAGTTTTCCCATGCCTGTTTCGATGGTTTCGATGTCGGCACAGGAATAGTTTAAACGAAGGGTGTTGCGGTGTGATTGATTGATGTAAAAAGGGTCTCCCGGCACAAAGCACACCTTATCTTTTTTTGCAAGCGCAAGGAGATCGAGCGCGGAAGCCCCTTGCGGCAGCGTGAGCCAAAGAAACATGCCGCCTTCCGGGTTGGTGGATGTGACCTCTGCCGGGAAATGCCGCAGGATGCTGTTTCGCATGACTTCTTTTTGCGCACTGTAGGCCGTCACGATTTTTGCGATATGCGCGTCCAAATCATTGTCGCGCAAGTATTGGTGCATGACACATTGTGCAAACGGATTGGTGTGCAGATCCGAGGCCTGTTTTGCGATCACGAGTTTTTGCATGATCGGATCGGGAGCGGCAATCCAGCCGATACGCAGGCCGGGCACAACGATTTTCGAGAAAGAGCCGAGCAAGACGGTATTGTCGGGAAGCAGGGTCTTAAAGGAAGTGTGCTTTGTTTTTGTAAAACGCAAATCCCCGTAGGGATCATCTTCGATGAAAAGGGTTTTTGTGCCGCGTATGATGTCTGCGACCGCATGACGGTTTTCTTCCGGATAGGTGATGCCGGAGGGGTTTTGAAAATTGGGCACGGTGTAGATGAGTTTGGGTTGTTCGGATTCAAGTATTGCGCGGAGCTTTTTTGTATCCATGCCGTTTTCCGAGACGGGGACGGGTAAGAATCTGGCGCGATAAAGCGCAAAGGCTTGAATGGCACCCAGGTAGCCGGGTTCTTCCAAAATGAAGCCGTCACCCGCATTGAGCAGAATTTTGCCCAGTAAATCGAGTCCTTGCTGAGAACCGTTTGTAATCAGGATATTTTCAAGCGGGACATGAAGCCCTTTTTCTTTGTAACGCCCGGCGATCCATTCCCGTAAGTCAATCAGCCCCTCGGAGGCGCTGTACTGAAAGAGGCCGTTTCCATAAAGCGCAAAGACCTTCCGGGTAGCGGCCTTGATTGCTTCTGTCGGAAAGAGTGTGCGATTCGGCAAGCCTCCCGCAAAAGAAATCGTATCCGGCATCAGTGCGTCTTTCAGGATTTCACGGATAAAGGATTTTGGCACATGGGACATGCGGTCTGAAAAGGTAGGAGGCATCTCTGTTTCCTTGGAATAAAGGCAATCGTAAGATATGTGTTGCATCAGGAAGTATAAAGGGAAAGCCGTGCCGACGGCAAAAGAATATTGCTTAAAGTGCGTGAAGGAGTTTTTTTAAGCCGGTTTCAAAATTTTTGTCCAGCCGGATCTCGAGCACGGGCAATCTGCGGCGGACGAGGGAATGAAAATCGCCCAGGGCCTGTGCGCGTTTCAAAATGCCGAAGCTGTAGGGTGCACCCGGAATGCCGAGGTCTTTTTTTTCTTCAACGGTGATTTGGATGAAAAGTCCGTTTCTTTTCCCGCCCTTGTGCAACTGCCCCGTGGAATGCAGGAAGCGCGGGCCGTAACCGATGGTGGTGGCCACACGGTATTTGTTGCGAATCTTGATGCGGAATTGTTGCAAAAGTACGTCGTGTTTTTCAGAAGGCGCAAGATATGCCATGATTGCAACGTAGGAATTGGCTTGTGCGCCGGCCAGAAAGCTTTGGAGCGTTTCTTCAAAGGATTGCGCGGTTTCCGCCTTCAAGTTTCCGGACAGGCTGATTCCGTTTCCGAAGGCTTTTGCAGGGGGCAGGGTCAATGTGCCTGTTTTTTCAAATTGTGCCAGCACGGCCGCCGTATTTTCCTTGCTTTCGGAAACATTGGGTTCATCAAAAGGGTTCACCGCAAGCACGACCCCTGCGACGGCTGTGGCGATTTCCCAGCGCAGAAATTCACCCGCCAGCCCGTTCGGATGGCTTAACTCAATCCGCACGACGGGCTGCCCCGCTTTTTGCAGCGCGGTGATTTTTTCATCCCGTGCGGCGCAGTCATCCGTTTCGAGCCGCAGATAAATAAAGAGCCGGTCGCCGCCGTACCTGCCTGCATCCCCCGGCATTTCTCTATCGACCGGAACGATGCCTTTGCCTTCTTTTCCTGTGCTTTCGGCAATCAGTTGTTCTGCCCAAATGCCAAAATGAGAAAGTGATGCTGAAGAAACGAAGGTCAGTTTGTCGCGCCCGGCCTGCGCAAGGCAAGCCATGATCGCCCCAAGCAAGACGCCGGGGTTGGACGCACAGGGTACGGCGGCTGCGCAGGATACGCGCATGGCTTCTGCATTTTTCAGGAAGGCGCCAAGATCCAAGCCCAGCAGTGCGGCGGGGACCAGTCCGAATGCCGTCAGCGCGGAATAACGCCCGCCGACATCGGCGGGGGTCGAAAAGATTTTTCGAAATCCGTTTTCAGTCGCGATTTTTTCGAGAGGACTGCCCGGATCGGTTATGGCGATAAACTGCTTACCGAAGGCCTCCCCCGAAATGGCACGGACTTTTTCCGAAAAATAGCGGTAGAGCGAGCGCATTTCGATGGTGCTGCCGGACTTGCTCGCGAGAATGAACAGCGTGCGCGTCAGATCGCAGGCGGATTCGGCATTTTGGATGGCTTCGGGATCGGTGGTATCCAGCACGCTTAGACGGGGACGGCCCGGCGCGGGTGAAAAAGTTCGTTTTAAAACTTCGGGACAGAGGCTGCTTCCGCCCATGCCGAGCAGGAAAACATCTTGGAAACCCGCGGTTTTGATATCACCGGCAAAGGATTGAAGTGTGGGGATTAAGCCGGGCAGGGTCTCCGTGAGGTTTAACCAGCCCAAGCGATTGCTGATCTTTTCCCGAACCGCCGGATCGTTTTTCCAGAGGGAGGGATCTTTGGCCCAAAGCCGTTCCGGCAGGTTTTGTTTTTGTAAGGCCGCCAGTGTCTCCCGGACGCTGTTTTCCAAATCGCCCAAATTAGCTGTAGTGCATTCTGTGTCGATCAAGGAGGCGCTCCTTTTTTTGTGTAATGGCGTCAAGCACGTTTTTGTAGGAATCCGCGAAGGCCTGAAGCCCTGCCTCCTGCAAATCTTTTGTAACGGCATCTAAGTCGATGCCGCCGGCCTTCAGTGCGTCCAAAACAGCTTCTGCCTCCGCCACATTTTCTTCGATGCTCAAGCGCAGTTTGCCGTGATCCCGGAAGGCATCGATTGTTGCAGGCGGGGCGGTGTTGACCGTATGCGGGCCGATCAGTTCTTCAATATAAAGCACATCGGAATAGTCGGGGTTTTTTGTGCCCGTACTGCCCCAAAGCGGACGCTGGCGGTGGGCTCCGAGTTTTTTAAGCGCGAGAAAATCAGGAGATTCAAATATCTGCTTGAACTTTTTGTAAATCATTTTGGCATTGGCGATGGCCGCTTTTCCGGAAAGCCCGCCGGGGAAATCTTCGGTTTGCGATGCAATGAGCGAATCGACCGCGGTATCAACACGGCTGACAAATACGGAGGCGACGGAGCGAACTTTGCCCATGGGTTGTCCGGTATCATTCAATAATTTCAAGCCGTTAATATAGGCTTTGGCGACGGCTTCGTAGGTTTCAAGGGAAAAGATCAAGGTCATGTTGATGGGAATGCCCATGCCGATGAGGCGTTCGTGCGCCCGGATGCCGACTTCGGTTGCCGGAACCTTGATCATGATATTGGGACGGCCGACCCGCTGAAAAATATCCAATGCCGCTTGAACGGTTTCTTCCTCCTGATCAGAGAGCAAGGGGCTGACTTCGAGTGAGATGTAGCCGTCTTCTTCATCCGATTCGTCATAAACCGGTTTGAAGACATCGGCAGCCATTTGTATATCTTTGATAGTCAATTCCTCAAAAATTTCTTCCGCGCTTTGTTTGCCTTGAGAGAGGACTTGCATCAGTTGTTCGTCATAATCATTGCTTCCGGCAATGGCCTTTTCGAAAATACTGGGGTTTGATGTCACGCCTCTCATCTTGTCCTCATCAATGAGCTTTTTGAGGCCACCGGATTTAATGAGGTCTCGGCGGATGTTGTCGTACCAGATGGATTGCCCAAAGGTTCTGAGTTCTATCAACGGATTATTTGCCATGATGCGGTGCTCCTTTATGCGGTCTTTTTAGGATGATAAAAGGATTCTGGCTTTTTCCAAGACGTGCTCAACCGTGAAACCGTAAGCCTTCATCAAGTCGCCGATGGGTGCGGATGCGCCGAAGCGGTCGATGCCGATTATTGCGCCGTTTGCGCCCGTATAACGTTCCCAGCCAAAGGTCGTTCCAGCTTCAATGGCCAAAACAGCTGAGCCCGCCTTAGGCAGTACGGACCGGCGGTAGGCTTCGGGCTGGGCCTCGAACCGCTCCCAACTCGGCATGCTCACGATACGGACGGCGACGCCCTCGCCGGACAAGGCCTCACCCGCTTCCAGGGCCAAGTGTACTTCGGAGCCCGTGGCGATGAAGGTGAGTGCCGGATGCGCATGTTCGGCGCCGCTTAAAACATAGGCCCCTTTTTCGAGTCCGTCCGCGGAAGCGTAGCGGTCTCGGTCGATGACCGGAAGCGTTTGGCGTGAAAGGATAAGTGCGGTCGGGCCGCTCTGCTGTGAAATCGCAAGCCGCCAGGCCGCGGCCGTTTCCGTCGCATCCGCAGGACGGATGACGCAGAGATTGGGAATAGCCCGCAATGCCGCCAGATGTTCCACGGGCTGATGCGTCGGTCCGTCTTCTCCCAATCCGATGCTATCGTGTGTGAAAACATAAATGACCGGCAGGCCCATCAGTGCGGCCAGCCGGATGGCGGGGCGCATGTAATCCGAAAAAACAAGGAAGGTGCCGCCGTAAGGGATGACGCCGCCGTGCAGGGCCATGCCGTTAAGGATGCCGCCCATAGCATGTTCGCGGACGCCGAAGTGTATATTGCGTCCACTAAAATTGTCGGCAGCGATATCCCCAAATGCGTTGAGGCGGGTATTGTTTGAAGGGGCAAGGTCGGCAGAGCCGCCAATCAGTGTCGGCAATTTTTCAGCGAGTGCATTTAGGATGTGTCCCGATGTTTTTCGTGTGGCGGCTGCGCCTTCCGGTTTGAATTGTTTGATGGCTTCGTCCCATCCCCCGGGCAGCATCCGCTTCATCCCGGCCTCCCAGGCTTGCGCCAAATCGGGATGGGTTTTGGCGTATGTTTGCCAACGTGACTGCCACTCGGCTTCGGCAGCGCGTCCGGTTTCTGCCGTTTTTGAAAAATGGCGCCGCGTTTCTTCGGGCACATGAAAATCAGGTGTGAGCGGCCAATTGAGATTGGCTTTGGTGAGCTTGATTTCTTCCGCTCCGAGTGCTTCGCCGTGTGCTTTTGCGGTATCCTGACGGTTCGGGCTGCCAAAGCCGATGTGAGTGGTGACGATTAAAAGAGAGGGGCGGGCTGTTTCGCCTTGTGCCGCACGAATGGCATTGGAAAGCGCCTCAAAATCTTCAATCCCTGAAACGTCGCCCACACGAACCACCTGCCATCCGCAGGCTTCAAAACGTGCGCCCACGTTTTCGGTAAAGGCCAAGTCTGTTTTTCCTTCAATGGTGATTTTATTGTCATCATAAAAACAAATGAGTTTGCCCAATTGGAGATGACCCGCCAGCGAGGCGGCTTCGCCGGCGACGCCCTCCATCAAGTCGCCGTCGCCGGCAATGACGTAGGTATGGTGATCGACAATCTTGTGGCCGGGGCGGTTGAATTGCGCGGCCAAAAAACGTTCGCTCATCGCCATGCCGACGGCATTGGCCACACCTTGTCCGAGCGGCCCGGTCGTGGTTTCCACACCTGCGGTATGCCCGTATTCGGGATGTCCGGGGGTCTTGCTGCCCCATTGCCGAAAGGCCTTGAGATCGTCCAAAGAAAGGTCGTAGCCGGAAAGGTGCAGCAGGCTGTAAATCAACATGGAGGCGTGGCCCGCCGAGAGCACGAAGCGGTCGCGGTCGGCCCAGTCGGGGTTTTTCGGATTGTGTTTTAAAAATTGTGTCCAAAGCAAGTAAGCCAGGGGCGCAAGGCCCATCGGTGTGCCGGGATGCCCGCAGCCTGCTTTTTGCACGCCGTCCGCGGAAAGCAGGCGGATGGTGTTGATACAGAGCGTGTCCAGCGTTTTTTGATCAAGACTCATTCAAGGCTCCTTACGTTTTATGTTAATGGACAATCCGTCATGATACCCATGCCGCTGGCTTTAATGATTTCATCTGTGCCGGGTTGCAGGGCGACGAAGGGGCCGAATGAG